>CAYPGK010000058.1:0-20113 GCA_964410055.1 uncultured Gemmatimonadaceae bacterium
CTCGGCGGCGTCGGACGGTGCGGGCGCGAGCTGTGCTGCTCGACGTGGCTGCGGGAGATCAAGCCGGTCAGCCTCCAGCTCGCCAAGGACCAGCGGCTGTCGCTCAATCCGGCGCAGATCTCCGGGTGCTGCGGCCGGCTCATGTGCTGCCTCACCTACGAGCACGACGCGTATGTGCAGGCACGGAAGAAGTTCCCCCGCGAGGGGAAGACGCTCCAAACGCTGGTCGGACCCGAGAAGGTCGTGAGCGTCGACATCTGGCGCGAGCGTGTCCTCCTCAAGGCGGAGGACGGGTCCCGCCGGATCGTGGAGCTGGCCCAACTGAGGAACGAGGTCGCGCGCGCGGCACAGTCGGACGGCAACGAGAACAGGAACAGGGAGCAGGGGCGGAAGCGGTGAGCAGTCGTCACGACTTCTACATCACCACGGCGATCGATTACGCCAACGGCCCGCCGCACATGGGCCACGCTTTGGAGAAAATCGGCGCGGATGCCATGGCCCGCTATCGCCGATTGAAAGGTGAGCGGGTCCATTTCGTCATCGGTATGGACGAGCACGGCCTCAAGGTGCTCCAGAGCGCCGAGGCGGCCGGAGTCTCGCCGCAGCAGTGGGTCGACCGCATCTCCGGTCTCTTCCGCGAGATGTGGGAGCGGCTCGCGATCAGCAACGACGACTTCATCCGCACGACGGAGCCGCGGCACCACCGGGCCGTCGACGCGATCATCCGCCGCATGCAGGCGGCCGGCGACCTCTACAAGGGATCCTACGCCGGCTACTACTGCGTCGGCTGCGAGGCGTTCAAGCGGGAGGACGAGCTGATCGAGGCCCCCGGCGACGACGCCGGGCCCGCCTGGCGCTGCCCGATCCACCCGACCCGCGAGGTCGTGTGGATGGAAGAGGAGAACTGGTTCTTCCGCCTCTCGCGCTACCAGGAGCCGCTCCTGCGGCTGCTCGACGAGCGGCCCGAGTTCGTGCAGCCGGAGATCCGGCGCAACGAGATCCGGAACGTCATCGAGGGCGGACTCGAGGACATCTCCGTCTCCCGCGCTCGTCTGTCGTGGGGCGTGCCCTGGCCCGGCGATCCCGAGCATACGGTCTACGTCTGGATCGACGCGCTCACGAATTACCTCTCGGCCATCGGATTCCCGGAGGAATCCTACCTCGAGTACTGGCCCGCGGACTTCCACGTCGTCGGCAAGGACATCACGCGCTTCCACTGCATCTACTGGCCGGCGATGCTGATGAGCGCGGGGATCGAGCTGCCGCGCGCGGTGTGGGGTCACGGCTTCATCACCATCGGCGAGAAGAAGCTCTCGAAGTCCGAAGGCGTCGCGGTCACCCTCGAGGCCGCCATCGAGCGCCACGGGCCCGATGCGCTCCGCTACTACCTGCTGCGCGAGATCCCCTGGAACGGCGACGGCGAGTTCTCCTGGGACCGCTTCGACGATCGCTACACCGCCGACCTCGCCAACAACCTCGGCAACCTCGCCAATCGCGCGCTCTCGCTCGTCGAGCGATACCGCGAAGGCGTCATCCCCGAGGGCGAGCGCACCTCCCTCGACCGGCGTATGGCCGAGGTGATCGACCGCTACCGCGCCGCAATGGACGCCAACCTGCTGCACCACGGCGCCGCCGCGGCCATCGAGCTCGCCGACGCCGCGAACGGCTTCATCGAAGAGCGGGCCCCCTGGAAGCAGGCGCGCGAGCCCGAGCAGGCCGCCGCCCTGGACGCGACGCTGGCGTCGCTGGCCCGCGCGGTCACCGCTCTCGCCTCGCTGCTCCACCCGTTCATGCCGCGCAAGATGGAGGAGCTGGCGAAGCGCTTCGGCTTCGATTCGCCGCCTCTCCTGGACCAGCTTCTTACGCTCGACCTGAGCGGTCGGCGCGTTGAACGGGGCGAGGTTCTCTTTCCGCGACCGCCGTCGCAATAATTTCCGCAAGCGGAAAAATGTGCACGGGGTGCGGCTCGATCGCCGCGCCCCGTTTCGCTTCATGTCGTTGCGCTGCAATAAGTTGGGAATTACGAATCACCCGGAACGGGGATTGCCCGTGCAGGAGGCGGATTATCGTTTCTCTTGACACCCGCCGATAATCAGAATTATCGTGGCGCCCGTGTCCCCATCTGCGACGTTGCAAGCAGGGTGAGCGGACCGCCCGAATCATCTCTGCATCCTAGCGGAGCCACGGCTTCACGATCCTGAGGGCAACATGGCTCGACGGCGCTGGACGCTGCTGATCCTGACGGACGACCAGACCTCGGTGCGTCAGATCCATCTGTCGCGCGAACTGGTACGCACCACTATTGCGGCGAGTTTGCTCATCCTTGCGGTCCTGACGTCTCTGGCCGCCGGTTTCTTCGTGCGGCAGGGCCAGCGCAATCGCGCGGAGCGGCTGGAACGCGAGAACGAAGTACTGACGGCCGAGGTCCAGACGATCCGGGCGCGGCTGGTTACGCTGGAGGAGACGCTTCAGAGTCTGACGGAGAAGGACGAGAAGTACCGTCTGCTTGCCGGGCTCGAGCCGATCGACGAGGATGTCCGGATGGCCGGTGTCGGCGGTCCGGGTACGGCGACGCTGACCGGGAGCGAGCTGTACCGGATCTCGCCGGAGAAGGGCGAGCTGGCGTTCTCGACGGCATACGACTTGAATGAGATGATCCGGCGCGCGGAGCTCCTCGCCCAGAGCTGGACCGAGGCGACGGACGCGCTGGAGGCGGAGCACGAACGGCTGGCTTCGACGCCGTCGATCCGCCCGGCGGCGGGGTACCTGTCGAGCTCCTTCACGAAGAGCCGGTGGCACCCGATCCTGAACCGGCCGCGTCCGCACGAGGGGGTCGACATCGCTGCGCCGGCGGGCACGCCGATCCTGGCTGCGGCGCGCGGCCGGGTGACGTACGCGGGGCAGAACGGGGATTACGGGTGGATGGTCGAGATCGACCACGGCAACGGCTTCGTGACGCGGTATGCGCACATGCGGAGCCGGCCGCCCGTGACCCGTGGCCAGCGGGTGGAGCGGTGGCAGAAGATCGGGGAAGTCGGCGCGAGTGGTCTGGCGACCGCGCCTCATCTGCATTACGAGGTGCTCAGGAACGGCGTGCCGATGAATCCGAACTCGTACTTCTTCGACCCATCGAAGGACTGACCTCCGGGTCGATCGGGATTTCGCTTCGATGATCATGGGCGCCCCAGCGGGGCGCCTTTTTTGTTGGGCGGTTGCAATGGGTTGGACTGCAGTACTCTGGGCGGCGCTCTTGCTGCCGCCGGGGTGGACGGGGGTGGAGGGCGGTCTCGGGCCGATCGAAGTCGTCGAACCCCGCGGCGGGCCGCGGGTGGTGTACCGCTCATTGGCGGCGCCGTCGCTGGTTGCGGTGCGGCTATCGGTGCCGGTCGAGGAGCGGCCGGGCTCGCGGGGCGCGGCGCGACTGCTCCAGGCGCTGGCCCGCGGCACGCTCGAGGCCGGCGCCGCGGCGATCGGCGCGCGGGCCGAGCTGGAATGGACGCCGACCCATGCGGTCTACACCATCATGGGCCCGGCGGAGAGCTTCGCTGCAATGGCGGCGCTGCTCAGGCGCGTGCTCTCGGAGCCGGAGCTATCGGCGCGTGGCGTGGCGGCGGTCCAGGCCCGATCCGAGCGGGAAGCGCTCGCCGAACTCGAACTCCCCGGCGCCCGGGTCCGTCTCGGGCTCCGAGCATCGCTCTTCCCCACGCCGGACGCGGCGGGCTCGCCGTCGACCGCCGATCGCCTGCGGCCCGAGCATCTGGAGTGGTTCTGGCGCCGGTACTACGTCCCCGAGAGGATGACGGCGGTCGTGGTGGGCGCCGTGCCGCTGTCCGAGGTCGTCTCGGCGTTCAGGGGGTGGCCCGCGCCGCCTGCGCCCTCCGCCCCACCGCCTCCCGCCGAGGCGGTCGACCCGCCTCCACGGCCCGAAGCGGTGGCGACGTGGGCCGGGATCGGGTGGTCCGTCGCCAGCCGCGATCCCGCCGTCCTCGCCGTGGCCTCGGCAATCGTGACGAGCCGGCTGGCCGCGACCGGACTCACCCGCGCACGCGCCGAGCTGTGGTGGCAGCTCGACAGGATCGGCTTCGTCGTGATCGGCTCCGCGTTGCCGGGCGCGGGCGCGGCCCCCGCTCTTACGCTGCGCTGGGCGCTCGAGCGCGCCGCCGAGGAGGTGCAGGCCGACGAGGTCGCCGCCGCGCGGCGCACGCTCTACCACGCGCTCGTCTACGACGCCCGTACCCCATGGGGACTCGCCTCGCTGATCGGCCGCTTCGCCGACCGGACCGGCGACCCCCGCGCCGCGGAGCGCTTCCTCGACGCGCTCCACGGGGTCGACGCGAGCCGTGTCCGGTCGGCGCTCCTGGCGATCGTCCACGCCTCCCCGGCCGTAGTGGAGGTCGGCCCGTGAGACGGAGCGGCAGACCTTCGCTCGTATCCCGTCTTCGCTGGATCGCGCTCGGCGCCGCCGTCGCGCTGGGCGCCCCGACCGCCTACGCCCAATCCCGACTCGCCGTGCTGGCCGAACCCGATGCGGTCTCCGTCGGCATCGCGGTCGTCCTCAACTCCGGCACCCCGTGGGAGCTCGAGTCCGAGGCCGGGCTCACGCCGCTCGCCGCGCTGGCCGCGATCGAGCAGGTCCGCACACAGCTCGATGCGCTCGGCGGACGCGTCCGTGTAGAATGCCGCGCCGCCGCGACCGTGCTCACGCTCCACCTCCCGGCCGCGACCTGGCGCCTCGGTGCGCTCCTCTTTCAGGATGCGCTCTTCGAGCAGCGAGTCTCCGGCGATGCCGTCGAGCGTGCCCGGGCGGAGCTGCTCCGGGTCCTCGAGGGCCAGGATCCGTTCACCTCCGAGGTGCGCGCGGCCCTGGCCCGCGCTCTCTTCGGCGATGGCCACCGCTGGGCGCGGCCGCCCTGCGGCACGGCCGAAGCCATCCGAACGCTGACCGAGGCCGACGTACAACGCATCCGCCGCTCGCGATTTCGCCCGGAGCGCGCCACCGCGGCGATCGCCGGGCCGGTCACCGAGACCGATGCGCGCGAGGTCCTGAGCGGCTTCGCATCCGGCGACCGGCTCCCGCTCCTCATCCCGGCTCCCACGCCGGGCGCCGGCGCGGGGCGCGTGCACGTAGCGAACGCGACCGTCACCACCTGGGTCACGCTCGCCTTCCCGTTCGAGCAGGACGCGGACCTCGAAGCGCTCCGCCTCCTGGCCTTCCACGTCCGTGAAACGCTCGCTCCGGCGCCAGCCCGGCCGGATGTCATCGATGCCTCGACCTCGATCGAACGCCATGGAAACGGCGGCTGGCTCGCCGTCTCCCTCGTCACCCTGCCCGGCAGCGCGGCCGCGCGCGAAGAGGAAGTTCGGGACCTCATTCGCAGATCGGCGAACCAGACGCTGGCCGACGCCCCCTTCGACGCCCTGATCCGCCGCTACCGCGGCGCCCGTCTGATGGAGCTTGCCGCGCCCGAGGCGCGCGCGCTCGACGCCGCACTCGATCTCTTCTTCGAGCGCCATGTCCAGCCGCCGAACTCCCGCATCGACAACCTCACCCCGGGCCGCCTCCGGCGTGCCGCCGCGGCACTCGGCTCGCCCGCCTCCGCGAGCCTCGGCCCACTCTGATCCGGATGGGTGAAATACCTTGAAAATAATCGGCCAACCCTTTACTATGCATGGTATTCACCACCCTCATCATCCGGAGAATAGTCGATGAAACGACTACAATGGGTCCTCGTGACGGGTTTCGGGGCTGCGCTGCTGAGTGCGTGCGCGGCCGGCGAAGTCATCGTTCAGGCCGAGACCACGAACGTCGAGAGCGGTGAAGCGATCGCGCTCCAGGACCTGGTGGTCCAGCTCCTCCCCTTCGATCGCGACCAGGTTTTCGACTCTCTCGCCAACGCGTACCCGGAGCCCGAGCCGCCGATCCCGGACACGCTGATCAAGCTCCAGGAGGCCGTCGCGGCTGCGCAGGAAGAGTGGAGGACGGCGGAAGCCCGGTGGATCACGGCGCGGGACAGCCTCAAGCAGATCGCCGACCGGATGCAGGGAATGAGCCGTGCACAGGCCGAGTACGTCGTGCTGTTCCGCGACTTCAACGCGCTCGAGCCGGAGGTGCAGCGGCTGGAGCGGCAGAACACCACGGCGTTCTCCCGCTTCGACCAGCTCCAGAAGGAGCTGGTGGTGCAGTCGCAGGCGGTGAAGCTGCGGCGGGATGAATGGGCCGACGAAGCGTTCGCCCCGGTCGATTCGATCTTCGGCGCGCTGATCAAGCAGACGGGCCGTGAGATCGTCGAGGACACGACGGACGCGACCGGCATTGCCCGCGTCGTCGTCAAGCCCGGCAAGTGGTGGGTGCACGCGCGCTACGACCTCCCGTACACCGAGCTCTACTGGAACATCCCCGTGGAGGTGCAGCGGGGCGAGCCGGTCCAGGTCAAGCTCACGCGGGAGACCGCGGAGATACGGCGCAAGCTCTGATCGCGGCGCGATCTCGGAGATGGAGTGCTGACAGCGGCCGGCCCGATCCTCGGGCCGGCCGTATTGCCAACTAGGAAGGTGACGGGAGCTCGGACGCAGATGGCTACGACACGCGAAGCGGTGGATGCCGGCGCAGCGCTCACGCTCGAGGTAGACGGCGACGGCGTGGCCTGGCTGGTCTTCGACCGGCCGGAGTCCCGGGTCAACATCCTTTCCTCCGAGGTGATGCGGCGCCTGGACGGGCTGCTCTCGGAGGTCGAGGAGGGCGCCCGGACCGGGCGAGTCAAGGCGCTCATCGTGAAGAGCGGCAAGGACGGCTCCTTCATCGCGGGCGCGAACGTCGAGGAGATCGCGGGCGTCACGGACGCGCTGGAGGCGGAGGCGGGCTCGCGGCTCGGACAGGACGTGTTCCGCCGGATCGAGCGGCTGCCGATCCCGAGCATCGCCTCGATCGACGGGATCTGCCTCGGCGGCGGCGCCGAGCTCTCGCTCGCATGCACGTACCGGATCGCTAGCGACCGACCGGAGACGAAGATCGGCTTCCCCGAGGTCCGCCTCGGGATCATCCCCGGCTGGGGCGGCACCACGCGGCTGCCGCGGCTGATCGGGCTGCGCGCGGCGATCGAACTGATCGTGACCGGCAAGACGATCTCGGCGAAGCGGGCGCTCAGACTCGGCTTCGTCGACGAGGTCGTCCCGCCGGCGATCCTGGAGGAGCGGACGCGCCGCTTCGCGTGGGAGCGGATCGACCGCGGCCCGCGCCGCGCCCCGGCGCGCCGGGGGGTCGGCGCCCGGCTGCTCGACGAGACGGCGCCGGGGCGTCGTCTCGTCCTCTGGCAGGCCCGCAAGCAGGTGCTCCGCGAGACGAAGGGTCACTACCCCGCCCCCCTCGCCGCGCTCGACGTCCTGGCCCGTACGCTCTCGCTGCCGATCGACGAGGCCTTCGGCCTCGAGGCACGGACCGTCGGCCGGCTGGCCGTCTCCGACGTGGCCAAGAACCTGATCCACGTCTTCTTCCTGATGGAGGCGGCGAAGAAGGCGGCGCCGGCCGCCGAGCCGCGTCCGACGGAGCGCGTCGGCGTCCTCGGCGCCGGCGTCATGGGCGGCGGGATCGCTCAGCTCCTTGCCTACCGCGGCATCCCCGTGCGGCTCAAGGACATCAGGCCCGAGGCGATCTCGCTCGGGCTGCGGCACGCCCGCCAGATCTTCGACCGGGCCGTGCGCCGCGGCAGGATGAACCGCCGCGAGGCCGAGCGCGCCATGGACCGGATCTCGCCGACGCTCGACTACTCCGGTTTCGGCTCCAGCGACGTCGTCATCGAGGCCGTGGTCGAGCGGATGGACGTGAAGAAGCAGGTGCTCGCCGAGGTCGAGGAGCACCTGGGCGAGAGCGCAGTCCTGGCCTCGAACACCTCCGCACTCTCGATCACCGAAATGGCGAACGGGCTACGGCGCCCCGAGAACGTCTGCGGCATGCACTTCTTCAACCCGGTGCACCGTATGCCGCTGGTCGAGATCGTGCGCGGCGCGGCGACGTCGGACGAGGCGCTCGCGACGGTGTTCGCTCTCACGCGCAAGCTCGAGAAGACGCCGGTCATCGTGAACGACGGCCCCGGCTTCCTGGTCAACCGCCTGCTCGCGCCCTACCTGAACGAGGCCGGCTGGCTCATCTCCGAGGGCGCGCGTATCGAGGACGTGGACCGCGTGCTCCTGGATTTCGGGATGCCGATGGGCCCGTTCCGCCTCCTGGACGAGGTCGGGCTGGACGTCTCGCGCCACGTGGCGGGGATCCTCTACGAGGCGTTCGGCGACCGGATGCGGCCGGCGCCTGCGCTGCTCAAGCTGAGCGAGACCGCGCGCCTCGGCAAGAAGGGCGGCCGCGGCTTCTACCGCTACGAGGGCGAGCGCGAACAGGGCGTCGACGAGTCGATCTACGGCGAGCTCGGCGACGCCGTGCCCGCCGAACGCCGCACCATCGCGGACGACGTCATCCGCGAGCGCTGCGTCCTGGTCATGGTCAACGAGGCCGCGCGGGCGCTCGAGGACGGGATCGTCGACGATCCGGGCGCCGTCGACCTCGCCATGATCACCGGGACCGGCTTCCCGCCGTTCCGTGGCGGTTTGCTCCGCTACGCGGACGCGATCGGGGCACAGGACGTCGTCAAGAAGCTCGAGGCGTACGAGAAGGAGCTGGGCGTTCGCTTCCAGCCGGCGCCGCGGCTCCGGGAGCTCGCCGCGGAAGGGCGCGGCTTCTACGGCTGACCGTGGCGGACGTCCGCATCCACTACCACCGGCCGCCGGACCGGAGCGAGACCTACGTCCAGCGGCTGGTGGCGCGCACCTCCGACGTCGTCATCACCCTCAACGACCGGACAGCGCTCCGCCGTCCCGTCATGGTCGAGGGCAGGGTCGTCCTCGAGAACGGCTCGCCCGTCGTCTGGTTCACCTTTCCGGGCGCCTGGTACGACATCGGCAGCTTCCACCTGGCCGACGGCACCTTCACGGGCTACTACGCCAACATCCTGACGCCCGTCCGCTTCCTGGACGGCGACGCCTGGGAGACGACCGACCTCTTCCTCGACGTTTGGCTCGAGCCCGGAGGCGAGCCGGCGCTCCTCGACGAGGACGAGTTCGAAGAGGCGGTCGAGCGGGGCTGGCTCGACGCCGCGACCGCGGCCGCCGCCCGCGCCGAAGCGGAGCGGATCCTGCACCACGCCCGCGGGAACGCCTGGCCGCCGGCGCCGGTAGAGGAGTGGACGCTGGATCGCGCCCGCCGCGCCGCGGCCGCGAGCCCGGCTGGAAAGGAATAGACGCACGCCTGATAAGCGTGAGGTCGTCCGCTCGGGCCGAGCGCGGGATCCGCTGCCGGGCAGCGGCCGCGAACGGGTGCCCCCGCGGCCGTGGACGGGCCAATCCGATGGAGTTCCTTGCGTATGAATCTCGGTAGGAATCACATCGAACGTCGCGTGCGCATTGGCGCCGTCGCGCTCGTCCTGGCCGTCGCCGGGCTCGCCCTGGCGGCGCCGCTCGCAGCGCAGGATGCCGGCGTGCTCGAGCGCGCGGCGGCCAGCCGCGCCAAAGGCGCCCAGGATGCGCCGGTCCTCGTCTTCGAGATCGCCGACTTCCAGTGCCCCTACTGCGCCCGCTTCTCGCTGGACGTCTTCCCGCAGCTCGACAGCGCCTACATCCGCTCGGGCAAGGTGCAGTGGGTCTTCGTGAACCTGCCGCTCCCCTCCCTGCACCCGCGGGCGTGGGCCGCCGCGGAGGCGGCGCTCTGCGCCGGCGGCGTCGCGGACGGGTTCTGGGGTTTCCACGACCGCCTCTTCGCCGATCAGGCCGAATGGGCCCAGGCGGAGAACCCGCACGAGGTCTTCCTGCGCTACGCCCGTGAGTCGGGCATCCCGACCGAGCCGTTCGAGACCTGCCTCCTCGCCGACGGCGTCGCCTCACTGCTCCTCGAGGACGTCGTCTTTGCGGCATCCGCACGCGTGAGCGGTACGCCGACCTTCGTCATCGACAGGGAAACCGTGGTGGTCGGGCTGAAGAGCTTCGAGGAGTGGAGCGCACTCCTGGACGACGCGCTCAGACGCAAAACGGGGGCGGACCGGCGCTGAGGCCGTCCGCCCCCTGTTCTCCCGACCCACTGTGGGCCGACTCCGTAATCCCGGCCGGCGCGGCGCCCCAGGCGCGCCGCGACGGGCCGCCTAATCGTCGTCGTCTTCGATCACGTACGCCGCGACCAGACGGTGCGCGTCCACGAAGACTTCGCCCGTGATCGCGGGCTCCTCGCGCAGTGCATCGATCAGCCGCTCGTAGCGGCCGAGCACCTCCGCCGGGAGGTGCACCGTCACGTCGTGAAACGAGCCCCGATCCGCGAACACCATCCGTACGGGGACCCGGTCCTGATTCGCCATTTCGCTCACCGACTCCCGGGCCGAAACACCTCGCCCAGCGTGAAGATGAAGATCAACGTGGCCACCACCGCCGAGGCGACGCACCAGCGGCACCACGCGTGGATCACGAACGCCTCGATCGCCGTCAGGTAGGCCGAGAAGCCGAACGCACCCGCGCCCAGCACGAGCAACACCCGGCCCACACGCCGGCTCTCCCACATCCCGGGGCGGAGCCCGGCCAGGGAGACGCCCAGCAGGAGGCCGTACCCCGCCACCCCCCATGCCGGCACCGGCACGCCGAGGAACACCGCCCACGGCGAGGCCTGAACCGTGTCGCAACTCCCGGTGCCGCACATCAACGTGCCGACCACGCCCAGCTTGTGCAGCAGGAGGTACGTCGAGATGAGAACGCCGACCAGCGAAAGGAGCGCGACCGCCATCCGATGCAGCGGAGGCGACGTCACGGCCGTCGCCTCCGCCTGGAGCTCGACCGGTGCCGGTCCGCTCAAACGCCGTCCTCCTGGAGGCTCGCCTCGATCACCTCGGCGATCAGGTTCAGGTTCGACGGGTCGGCCACACGACGGTTGTTGATGATCAGCGTCGGCGTGCCCGGCACCCTCAGCTCCTCACCCAGCCGACGGTTCGCGGTCACCACGTCCGCATACTTGTCGCTCTTAAGACACGACTCGAAGGCGCCGGCGTCCAGGCCGAGCTCCTTCGCGTAGTCCGTGAACGGCCCGACCGGCGCCGTCCGCGAATACGCCCACATCGACTGCCGCGAGTACACCAGGTCGTGGTACTCCCAGTACCGGCCCTGATCCGCAGCACACCGCGACGCGCGCGCCGCAAGGAACGCATGCGGATGGATTTCCATCAGCGGGTAGTCGTAGTAGACGAAATGCGCCTTGCCCGTGTCGACGTACCGCTCCTTGAGCAGCGGCTTGACCTGCATCGCGAAGGCACGACAGCCGGGACACTGGAAGTCCCCGAACTCCACGATCTTCACCGGCGTCGACGGGTCGCCCAGCACCTCCGGCTTCGCCAGCTCGTAGAGCTGCCGCGCGCTCTCCACCCCGACCAGCTCCACGGGCTCCGTGGCCGCGTCCCCACTCCCCATCACGACGTAGCCGAGCGCAGCGAGTCCGCCGACCGCGACCACCGCCAGGACGATGTAGAAGTTCCGCAGACTCGGCCCGGCACCCGCCTTCTTCTGGACAGCCACCTTGTTTATCTCCTTGTGAGCACGGCGCTTAACTGCCACAACCCTCACGGGCTCCGATCAAAGATGGCGGAACCGCCACCCTGTTGCAACCCCTTGGCCGCTGCGGCGTGCGCGCGGCAACGGAGCGTCGCGCGCGGTGTCTCCCGACCCCTGGAACGCGCCTTGCGTCAAATGCTTGTGCCGCTCGCCGGCGTTCGCACCACGGAAAGGAGCACCAGCCAACGTGCATGCAGGTACGGATCCGAATGGCGCGGGGTGGACCTGGTTCATCTGCATCGCGGCGGTCGTGCTGTTCGTGTGGGGGGTGGCGGAGCTGATCGGGGTCGGCGGCAGCGAGCCCGCGGTGATTCAGGCCGGCTCGATGGCGACGGGGCTCGGCGCCGCGCCGCGGGATGACGCGGTCGTCGAGCTCCACAGGTTGCTGCCGGACGCGACGGACGATCTCGGGCGTCTGGTGTCGGTGGATGGGGCGGTGGTGGGCGAGGCGTCGCGGGCGGGGTTCTGGGTTCGGGACCTCCGGGACAACATCGTGTTCGTGGATGTGGAGGGCGGCCTCACGCGGATCTCAGCGGGCGCCGAGGTGCGCGTGGTCGGCCGCGTCGCGCTTTTCTCGCCAGGCGAGCAGGCCGACCGGCTGGAACGCGCGGGACTGGTCGTCCCGGCCACCGCGCGGGTGATCCGGGACGTCAAGGTCCAGCCGATGTCGGGCGGGATCGAGGTCCTCCGGAACTAGGGCGAGCTCGCTGCCGGGCGATCCGTCCGGTCTCAAGCCCCGAGGAGCAGGTCGAGAACGGCGCCGGTGTCGGCGAGGTCGGCCAGGACGTGATCGGCGCCCGCGGCCTCGAGGGAGTCGCGGTCGTGGCGGCCGGTCGTGACGCCGACCGCGCACACGCCGAGCGAGCGTCCGCAGGTGATGTCGAAGGGCGTATCTCCGATGACGACGACATCCTTCCCCCGGAACTCCCTGCCCGTGTGCTCGAGCGCGCGCCGGACGGCGATTGCGGGGAGCGCGTCCCTGCGCTCGGCGTCGGAACCGTAGGCGCCGAAGAGGAAATGGCCGTCGAGGTCGGCGGACCCGAGCTTGAGCTGGGCGCCCCGCTCGATGTTCCCCGTGAGCAGCGCGACCACGACGTGGTCCCGGTGCTCGCCGAGTGCATCCAGGATCTCGGGCACGCCGGGCATGACGGTCGTCTGGTGGCCGGGGCTCGCGAACTCGACGGCGAGCCCGCGCAGGTAGCAGCGCCAGAGGTCGTCGAGCCCCCGGTCGATCTGTCCGTCGGTCAGCCCCGCCTCCCGAAGGAGCTCCCTTGCGATCTGCGGATCGGTCTTGCCGTCGAACGGGTGGGTCGCGATCGGGCCGGCCGCGCCGTACACCTCGAGGAGCGCCCTGTGGAAGGCTCGCTTCGCCGCGCCGTTCGTGCTGAGGAGAGTGCCGTCGATGTCGAAGAGGATCAGCCGTTTCATCTGTGCTTCGAGTCCTGCGGGCCTGCCCGCGCCTGCATCGTCACAGGGTGCGCACGCCGACCTCGGCGCGCCCGTCGCCGCTCGATTACCCGCCTCCCGCGCGGCCGATCCATCCGGCCGTGCGGCTCACGGCGCTACGGCGCGCTCGATGGCACGCTCGACGGCGTGCGCGGCGAGCACGCCCAGCGTGAGGAGGAGGGCGGGGCTGGGCTCGCGCGCCTCCGTCGCCGTGGAAACGGCGAAGGTCACGTCCCCGTCGAACATGGTGTGCACGGGGGAGATGCGGCGTGCGACGCCGAGTGCGGCCATCCGCGCGAGCGCCTGGAGCGCCGTGCGCCCGAGGGGCGCGTCGGTCGCGACGACTGCGAGCGTCGTGTTCTGTCCGGGCTCGACGCCGAGCGCGGGCACGCCGCGGTCCGAGAGGGCGCCCTCGCGGATCGCGCGCTCGGTGTCGATGAAGCGCCCTTCCTCGTCGCGTGCGCCGGCCAGGATCCGGCCATTCGCATCCAGGACGTCGCCCATGGGGTTCACGACAACGAGGGCGCCGACGGTGCACCCCGCCGGCCCCTCGACCGCCCAGCTCCCCACACCGCCCGGCATGGCGCCCTCGAGCCCACGCAGCTTGCCGACGGTCGCGCCGGCGCCCGCGCCGACCCTGCCCTCGGCGACGGGGTCGCTGCTTGCCGCATCGCACGCGGCGCGGCCCATCTCGGCATCGGGGCGGCGGTCGGCGCGCCCGACTCCGAGATCGAAGATGACCGCGGCCGGGACGATCGGCACCCGCGAGGGGCCGGCGTCGAATCCGGCGCCACGCTCCTCGAGCCAGCGCATCACGCCTTCGGCGGCAGCGAGACCGTAGGCCGAGCCGCCGGTCAGCAGGATCGCATCGGCTCGCGGGACCAGGTGCGTGGGTGCGAGCGTCTCGAGCTCCCGGGTTCCCGTGGCGAGGCCGCGGACGTCGCACGCCGCGCGGAACGGGCCGAGCACCACGGTGCAGCCCGTCGCCGCCTCGGCGTCGGTCGCATGGCCGACGCGGATCCCCGGCACATCGGTGAGCCCTGGCATCTCACGCAGCCCGGAAGCGTCGCCCAAGGGTGCGTCCCCCGCCCCTCGAGCGGCGGCGGACCTCGTCGCGGAAGGAGAGGAGCAGGCGCCGATCGGGGTCGGTCTCGGGCGCCGTCGCCTCGTGGCGCTCGGGGTGCCATTGCACGCCGATGACCCACGGGAACTCCGGGGCCTCGACCGCCTCCACGATCCCGTCCTCGGCGACCGCCACGACCTCGAGCTGCTCAGCCACGTCCTTGATCCCCTGGTGGTGGAAGGAGTTGATCAGCAGGTCCTCACCCCCGACGATCCCCGCCAGGCGCGACCCGCGCCGGACCCGCACCCGGTGTGTCCTGCGCTCCCACGTCTCCGCCTGCATGTGCGCGAGCACCGTCTCCGGACGCTGCGTCGGCAGGTCCTGGTACAGCGTGCCACCGAGGCAGACGTTCAGGAGCTGGCACCCCCGACAGATCGCGAGCACGGGCAGCTCGCGCTCTAGGGCGATCTTGAGTGCGGCCAGCTCCACGCGGTCGCGTGCACGATTGATGATCCCGAGCTGCGGGATCGGCTCCTCGCCGTACAACGCCGGGTCGACGTCCTCGCCGCCCGTGAGGACCAGTCCGTCACACCGGTCCAGGAGCGTGCGGAGGGAGCGGAAATCGTGGGCCGGCGTGACCAGCACCGAGGCCAATCCGATCCGCTCGAGCACGCGCAGGTAGATGGCGTAGAGCGCGATCTCGGGGCGCTGGTAGGGGCCGGCTTCGGGCACGAGAGTCGAGGTTACGGCAACGAGCGGTCTCATGCCCAGCCCACATGTCAAGTCCGGTGCCGTCAGGGCAACGTCGCGGCCACAGGCGGCAGCGCGCCCCGGATCATCTCCATGAGGAGCTGGCCCACGCGCTCGTTCGTGATCAGCCCGCCGAAATGCTCAGCGCCCGGCCCCTTCGCGAAGAGCGGGATCATCTGCGCGGTGTGGTCGTTCGTCGTGTACCGGGCGACGAGTTCGCCGTCGGGGCCGGCCTGGATCGCCAGCCCGCCCGTCTCATGGTCGGCCACGATCACGATCAGCGTCTCCGGGTGGCGCTGCTGGTACTCGAGCGCCGCGCCGATCGCACGGTCGTAGTCGAGCATCTCGGCCACGACCGCCTCGAGCGGCTCGTTGGCGTGGCCGCGCCAGTCCGCCTGCGAGCCCTCGACCATGAGGAAGAAGCCGTCCGGGTTGCGGTCCAGGATCGCGAGCGCCGCTCGCGTCATCTCCTCGAGCGTCGGGGTGCGGCCATCGATCGCGCGGTCCATCCCGCCCGGGGCGAAGAGGCCGAGCAGCGCCTCGACCGTGTCCGGATCCAGCGACCGGAACTGTTCCGTCGTCTCGACGAACGTGTAGCGCCGCCGGAGCTCCGGGAGCAGGTCGCTCGCGCCAGCGGCGCTCCCGTCGAAGAACTGCCGGCCGCCGCCCAGGATCACCTCGATCGGCTGACGCGCCATCTGCCGGGCGATCTCCGGCTCCATCCGACGATGCTCGACGTGCGCAGCGAACGAAGCCGGCGTCGCGTGCGTCACCGTGGACGTCGCCACGAGACCCGTCGACAGCCCCCGCTCCTCCGCCACCTCCAGCAACGTCCGCCGCGGCAGCGTGTCCGGACCCACCCCGATCGCGCCGTTGTACGTGCGCACGCCCGTCGCATACACCGTCGCGCCCGCCGCGCTGTCCGTCACCTTGTGCGAAGAGCTCCGCGTGTCCACCAGACCGACCACCCGGAACGCCTCGACCGCCAGCGCATCCGAGGCGAAGCGCGCCGCCGTCCAGTAGCTCGTGCCCACCCCATCCCCGATGAAGAGGATGAGCTTCGTCGGCTCCGCGACAGGCGTCGGCGTCGCCATTTCCCGGGGCGCCGACGCACACCCGCTCCCGAGCACGATCAGCAACGGCACCAATGCACGTACTCTCATTGCTCCTCCAGTATTCACGATCCGCCGCGGCGCGAACATTGCGCCTACGGCCACCCGAACCCCGCTGCGGAACCCGGAGACCGGACATGGCCGATCGCAGAGAATTCGCACCAGAAGAACGGGACCCGGATTTCGAATACTACGACGCCGCCCCACCCGACATGCCCCCCTCCCCCGCCGGCGCCGACGTCGGGATCGGCGGCGAGGCCGCCGCGTCACGCCGGCACGCCGGACTGCCCCGACACCTCGCCGACGACCCGGAGCACGTCCCCGGCCGGAACACACCCGGCCCGGAACCGTTCCTCGGATACGACGGCCTCCGAACCGACGACGTCCTCGCCTGGATCGGCGAGGCCGACCCCGAGCCCGAGCAGCTCCGCGCCATCCTCGAATATGAGCGCACGCACCGCGAGCGCGAGCCCATCATCGATGAGTGCACGGACCGGCTCCGGGACCTCCTCGGCGACGAAGCAAGCTAAACGCAAAGGGAGCGCACCGGCAAGCCGGTGCGCTCCCTTTCCTCATCTGCGTTCCGCGGGCTATTCCTCTTCCGCCCCCCGACGACCCAGCCGCCGCTCGATCCGCTCCAGCAGCTCCTCGAGTCGGAACGGCTTCGGCACCACGTCACCCACGCCCCCCCGCGTCGCCTCCTCGCTCACGTCCGCGTTCGGATACGCCGTCACCATCATCACCGGCAGATCCACCCACCGCTCGTCCGCACGCAGCCGATGCAGCACGTCGATCCCCGACATCCCCGGCATCATCACGTCCATCACCAGCAGGTCCGGGGACTCGGACTCCAGGAGCGCCAGCAGCTCCGGGCCACTCGGGGCCGTCCGAACCGCATAGCCTCTCCCCTGCAGCGCGATGTCCAGTCCGCGCAGCAACGCCGGGTCGTCGTCGACGACGAAGATCTTGGCCTCTTCGGTCGCGTTCTTCATGGGTCGGGCGTATGGTGCAAGAGTAGCGCCACGCCGCAGGTCCCTAAGAACCGCGGAAATTCACATCCAAATCCTGCGGCTTCGAGGGCAGGGCGCGGCGCCGCCGCCACACGCTGCCCCCGTCATGTCCCGGCCAGCAGCGAGGCGGCGCGGGCGGCGTCGAGGTTGCCGCCGGAGAGGACGAGTGCGATGCGGCTCGCGTCACCGCGCCATGCGCCGGATCGGAGCGCCGCGGTCGTGGCGGCGCCGGAGAACTCGACGAAGAGCCGGGAGCGCGTGATGAGGCTGCGCGCGGCATCGGCGATGGCGTCGTCGGAGACGGTGACGATGTCGTCGACGAGGTCGCGGGCGTGTGCGAAGGTCAGATCGCCCGGGCGCACGGGGAGGAGCCCGTCGGCGATGCTGGGCCGGCTCTCGATGGTCGTGGGCGCTCCCGCGTCGAGGGAGCGGCGCATGGCGTCGGCGCCGATGGGCTCGACGCCGATGATGCGGCACTCGGGTCGTGCGCGCTTGACCCAGGCGGCGATCCCGCTGAGGAGCCCGCCTCCGCCGACGGGGACGAGGATGGCGTCGACATCGGGCCAGTCCTCGAGGATCTCGAGCCCGACGGTCCCCTGCCCCGCGATGATGTCGGGGTGGTCGAAGGGCGGCACGACGACGAGGCCGCGCTCGCGCGCGATGGCCTCGGCGCGCTGCTGGCGCTCGAGCGACGTCGTCCCCTCGAGGATGACCTCGGCGCCGAGTGCGCGCGCGCCCTCGCCTTTGACCTCGGGCGCGCTTGCGGGCATGACGACGACGGCCGGGACGCCGAAGTGCCGCGCGGCGAATGCCACAGCCTGGGCGTGGTTGCCGGAGGAGTAGGTGATGACGCCGCGGCGTCGCATCTCCTCGGGCAGCCGGGCGATCATGGTGAAGGCGCCGCGGAGCTTGAAGGCGCCGGCGTGCTGGAGGTTCTCGCACTTGAGCCGCACCTCGGCGCCGACGGCGTCGGAAAGCCATTCGGCGGGGAGGAGCGGCGTGCGAACGGCGACGCCGCGCAGTCTCTTCGCGGCGTCGCGGATCGCATCAGGCGGGACGAGCGGGCTCACCCTCCGATCTCCTCTTCGAGGGTGGGCGCGCCGCCGGCGGGCGCGAGATCGGCCTCCGCCACGCCTTCCTCGCCGCTGTTCGCGTTGCCGTTGTTGTTGCCGTTGTTGTCCTCGGAGACGAGGCGGGCCACGTCGACCACGGAGTCGCCCTCGTCGAGCGTCATGAGGCGCACGCCCTGGGTGGCACGGCCGATCACCCGGATCTCCCTCACGGCCTGGCGGTTCACGACCCCGTTGCGGGTGATCAGCATGAGCTCATCCTCCGGGAGGACCTCCTTGATGGCGATGACCTTCCCGGTCCGCTCGGTGATCCTGAAGTTGATGACGCCCTTGCCGCCGCGATTCTGGAGGCGGTAATCCTCGATGCGGCTGCGCTTGCCGGCGCCGTTCTCGCTCACGACGAGGAGCGTGGCATCCTCGGCGGTGCTCTTCCGGACGACGACCATGCCGATCACGCGGTCGCCTTCGGCGAGCGAGATCCCCCTCACGCCGATCGTCGCGCGACCCATCTCGCGGACGTTCGACTCGTGAAACCGGATCGCCATCCCCTCGTGGGTGGCGAGGATGACCTCGTCGTCGCCCTCGGTGATCTGGACGTCGATCAGCTCGTCGCCTTCCTCGATGTTGATGGCGTTCACGCCGACCACGCGCACGTGGGAGTAGGCGCTGAGCGCAGTCTTCTTCACGATGCCGCGCCGGGTGGCGAACATGAGGCACTTGTCCGGGCTGAACTCGCGCACCGGGACCAGCGCGGCGATCTGTTCGTCCTCACGCAGGCGCAGCAGGTTCACGATCGGCTTGCCCCGCGCCGCCCGTCCGGCCTGCGGGATGTCGTGGACCTTGAGCCAGTAGCAGTGCCCCCCACGCGTGAAGAACATGAGGTAGTCGTGGGTGCGAGCGGTGAAGAGGTGCTCGACCCAGTCCTCGTCCTTCGTCTCCATCCCCATGAGGCCACGTCCGCCGCGGCGCTGCGCGCGGTACGTGTCGACGGGCAGGCGCTTGATGTAGCCCGTGTGGGAGACGGTGATGACCATCTCCTCGTCCGGGATGAGGTCCTCGATCGAGAGGTCGGTGCTGTCGCCGACGATCTCGGTGCGGCGCTCGTCGCCGTAGGCGCGGGATACCTCGCGCAGCTCCTCCTTGATGATCTCGAAGCGCTTCTCGCGGCTCTCGAGGATCGAGCGCAGCTCGGCGATGAGCGCGCGGACCTCGGCCAGCTCGTTCTCGAGCTTCTCGATCTCGAGGCCGGTCAGCCGCGCGAGGCGCATGTCGAGGATCGCCTTCGCCTGGCGTTCGGAGAGCCCGAAGCGCTCCTGGAGGCGCGCGTTCGCGGTCTCCGTGTCCGGCGAGCTCTTGATCAGTTCGACGACCTCGTCGATGTTGTCGACGGCGATCTTGAGCCCCTCGAGGATGTGCTCGCGCTCGAGGGCCTCGGCCAGGTCGTGCTCGGTCCGGCGGACGACGACCTCGTGGCGGTGGTCGATGAAGTGCCGGATCAGCTCCCTGAGGTTCAGCACCCTCGGGATCCCGCCCCGCCCCTCGCCCAGCTTCTCGCCCGGCACGAGCGCGAGCAGGATCACGCCGAAGGTCGACTGCATCTGCGTGTGCTTGTAGAGCTGATTGAGCACGATCTGCGGGATCGCGTCGCGCTTCAGCTCGATGACGACCCGGATCCCGTCGCGATCCGATTCGTCGCGCAGGTCGGTGATGTCCGTGACCTTCTTTTCCCGGACGAGTTCGGCGATCTGCTCGATCATCCGGGACTTGTTGACCATGAACGGGATCTCGGTGACGATGATGCGCGGCTTTGCTCCGCCGTCGTCCTCGATCTCGGCACGGGCGCGCATGACGATGCGGCCGCGCCCCGTCTCGTACGCCTCACGGATCCCGTCGCGGCCGTGGACGAAGCCGCCGGTCGGGAAGTCCGGCCCCTTGATGAAGCGCATGAGGTCCCGGACCTCGGCGTCCGGGTTATCGATCATGTGGATGCAGGCATCGACGACCTCGCGCAGGTTGTGCGGCGGGATGTTCGTCGCC
>CAYPGK010000059.1:0-16568 GCA_964410055.1 uncultured Gemmatimonadaceae bacterium
GAATTGTCAAATCGCACCCAGACGGACGCGAGCACCGCGTAGCTCGATCCTAACAAGTCCTCGGAGGCGCCGTCTGCTGCTCGGCCCTCGACGCGGGCGACGACTTGGACATCCCCGAACATTGGCTGGCCAACTCCCAGCGACGCAGCCCGACGCGGGGCGATTGCATTGTCGACCTGTACGAGCGCCACAACGGCGCAAACTGCCGGCACTGGGCGATTCTTGAGGTTGCCGACGGGGGGCGACGCGCGCCAACGACCCCCCTCACCACACTCCCACCACCCTCCCGATCTCCCCGTCGCCGACCGGTATCTCATAGACCACCCCCGGCTCCTCCGGATCCAGCCACCGGAGCCGTGTCGCGCCGCCGACGCGGGCGACGTAGACGATGCGCCCGTCGGCGAGCCAGGCGGGCCTTGCGTCGGTCTCCGCGCGGTCGGTGAGCTGTTCGACTTCGCC
The DNA here is from genome assembly GCA_964410055.1 of uncultured Gemmatimonadaceae bacterium. Classification (GTDB taxonomy): domain Bacteria; phylum Gemmatimonadota; class Gemmatimonadetes; order Longimicrobiales; family RSA9; genus CALBZE01. The sequence continues at coordinate 460 of CAYPGK010000059.1, forward strand.
GATCCCCCCGCCGGTGACCCGGACGCGGTAGATGTCGGTCCGGCCGTTCCGGGCGGATGTGAAGGCGATCCACTGGCCGTCGGGGCTCCAGGCGGGCTCCACCTCGGGGGCGTCGGTGCCGAGGAGGAGCTCGACGGCGCCGGTCGCGGGAGTGTAGAGGAAGAGGTCGGCGCCGCCGCGCGCCGTCGAGACGAAGACGAGGCGGCTGCCGTCGGGGGCCCAGGAGGGGGCGGCGTCGATCGAGCCGGAGGAGCCGAAGTCGGGCGCGGCGCGGGCGGCGTCGGTCGCATCGCCGGCGGCGGTCCAGAGCTTGGGGACGCTCGCGACGGAGAGCGTGTAGGCGAGTCGCCGACCGTCGGCGGAGAGGGCGGGTTCGCCCTCGTGATCCGGGGTCTGCGTCAGTCGATCCTCCTCGCCGCCCGCGAGGGGGACCGAGTAGAGCTCGCCGTTGCCGTCGCGGTAGCTGACGAAGACGACGCGGCCGCCGGCGACGGTCGGGGTGCGGTTGTCGTGCCGTCCGGAGGTGAGCCGGGCGAGGTCGGCGCCGTCGAGCGCGGCGCGGTAGATGTCGCGGTTCCCGTCGCGGACCATGTCGAAGACGATGGTGGGCGGGGCGGCGACCTGGAGGGTGAGGCGCCCGGTCGACTCGCCCGCCTTCCCGGTGATCGTGACCGGGCCGGCGCGCAGGAGGCGGGCCTCTATCGCGCTCACGACCTTGCCGCCGCCGGCGCCCGTCCCCGATCCGGCGCCCGGTCCCGACCCGGCGCCTGCGTTCCCGTCGTCGTCCGGCTCGACGAACTCGACGGCGTCGGCGGGCTCGGCGGACCAGGCCGGTGCGTCGTCGCCGGGGTCGATGCCGGCCGTCGTGTCGACCATGGCGAGATGTATGCGCAGACCGCGCTCTACACGCCCGGTCGCCTGGACGACCAGACTGGGGCCCGGTCGGGGATCGTCCTGGCCGGGGTCCGGGTCGGACCCGGGCGGGCTCGTCGGCGGGGAGTCGCACCCCGCGACGAGTACCCAGGCCAGGAGGGCGAAGAGGCCTGTCGCGATGAACGGTCCGCGGCGGTTTCTCATGATGCTATCCGATATGATCTTCGTCGGAATCGGCCCTCGCGGGCAGCCGTTCGACTCCCGCGGGCGTCAATGTAGCTTCGCCGCCCGCCGGAAGCCTATACGGACGTCGCAGGAACGCCCATACGAACGTCGCATCGGCTCCCCCCACAACGGCGAAGGGCCCCGGTTTCCCGGGGCCCTTCTCGATTCACGCGGCGCTGGGCTTACACGCGCATCTGCCGTCGCATCAGAACGCCACCACCCCTTCCACCACGACCCCGCTGAACTTCCCGCCGTGGCGGATGTCGGTGGCGGGGAAGCCGTCGTAGTTCTGGCGGACGTACTCCGCCTTGAGGAGGACGGTGGGGGTGACGAACCAGCCGCCGCCGAGCTGGACGCGGTCGACGTTGACCTTGTCGGGCGCGCCGGCGAGTTCGCCCTCGACGACGTTGTATCGGCCGCCGATGTAGGCGCTCTCGTCGCGGAGGAAGCGGTAGACGACGTCGCCTGCATACTGGGTCCAGTCGCGCTCCGTGGCCTCGGCCCGGGAGCGGCCCGCGGCCTTCTCGAGGACGCCGAAGAGCTCCAGGCCGCCGACCTTGACGAACGGGTTGACCTGCCAGGCGGTGATCTTGTCCGTCATACCGGGGTTCATGCGGCCGTTGCGGAAGTCCGCGCCGGCTGCGTTGTCCATGACGTTGTAGTAGCGCGACCCGGCGCGGTCGCCGGCGTAGAGCGTGTTGCTGGCCGACTTCTGCGTGGTGTAGAGCGAGCCGGTCAGGCGTACGCGCAGGCCGTCGACGAACTCGCGGTCGTAGCCGAGCTTGCCGAGGAAGCTGGGCGCGCGGGTGTCGGGATCGGTGACGGCGCCCTTGATCTCGCCGTTGGTCACGCCGGCCATGGCGAGCCAGGGCCCGGCGCGGAAGTAGACCTCGCCGCCGATCTCGGTGGCGAAGGCGTCCATGATGTAGTTGCCGACGAACGGGTTGTACATCGCGTTGCCGTTGTCGGTGCGACGGAAGTGGGCGTCACCGTAGTTGATCTCGAAGTGGCCGACCCTGAGGGTGACGTAATCCATGAGCGCGTGGAGCGCCGGGATGTCGATCGGCGACTCGTCGATCTGGAGGTAGCCGCCCTTGACCCAGAACTCCGAGTGGTGGCGCGAGGACATATAGCCCTCGAGGGCGACGCGGATCCCGGGCGCGAGCTGGGCGTTCAGGTACAGGTTCGCCGTGGCCAGGTTGAAGCCGGGGCCGAGGTCGGCGAGCTGGTTCTGGTCGACGCCGTCGACGATCCTGGGCGCCGCGGTGTTGCTGTGGTCGAGCGCCTGGAACTGCTGGGTGAACGCGGCGCCGAAGTCGAGGACGAAGCCCTGGAAGGGCGTGGGGTCCTTGGGCGGCTCGAAGACGTTCAACCCGCGCCGATCCTGGGGGCGCATGTTCTGGACGACGATCGCCTTGAGCGTGCTCGGCGCCGCCTTCTCGTCGCCCTGCTCGCCGGCGGGCTTGCCGGAGGCGACGGTGGTCTGGGCCGCGGCGGGCGCGGCCGCGAGGGCCAGGGCGAGCGCCGTCAGGGTCCAGCGGTAACGGGCTTTCATGGTCGTGCTCCTTTCGGGTTCATCTGGTTACGGCCTGAGCACCAGGTCGAAGTGTACGGTCACATTGTCATGGACCTTGAGGGTCCCGAGCATGAGCCGGGGCGGCTTGACGCCGTACTCGGTCATGTCCAGCTCGTGGCTGCCGATGACGCGGAGCGTCCCATCGTCCTCGGCGACGGCAATGGCGTCCATGGTCACGACGCGCTCCTCGCCGGCGATCGTGAGCCAGCCCGCGATACGGACCTGGGCGGTGCCGTCGGGCTGGGGGAAGACCTCCTGTCCGCCGTGGCGGAAGTGGATGGTCGGCCGTTCGTCGGCACGTAGCGCCTTGCGCATGTGGTCGTTCATGGTGCCGTTGCCGCAGTCCAGCTTCGCGACGGGGATGTCGAGCGCGATCTCGGCCACGGCGTCGCCGAGGGCGGCGATGTCGACGCGGCCGGTGGCGAGCTCGATCGCGAAGTCGCCGTCGAGCGCCGTCGCCTCGCATTCGAAGCCGCGGACGGTCGATCCGCCCTCGAACCAGAGCCGGCTCTCGGGCTGGAGCGCGAGGCGGAGCGGCGTGGCGGTCGCGGCCACCGCGGCGGTCTGAGCCGTCTGCACGGGCAGGTCGGCGTCCTGTGCGTAGAGTGGCGCGGCCGTGGCGGCGATCAGAGTGGTCAGGGCGAGTCCGCCGAGGCGACGTGCAGTCATGGCGAGCCTCCTTTTCGGTGGCGGTGGTGTTCTCTCTCGGGCGCCGGGCCGTGGCGCCGGTCGGGCCGGCCGGCCCGGGGACGAGCGGCGGTGTGCAGCGGTCTCCGCTCAGCGTCCGGGTCCATGATAGGCGTCGGGAGTGTCCGCGGCTGTCGGGATTCGGAGGAAATTTTGTGCGGCGTCGGCTGAGGCGCGTGTAGTCCTGTGCCCGACACGGCGTCCGTCGGCCGCGGGCGCGGCGTCGCCGAAGGTCGCCTGGATCAGGTCGAGGACGAGCGTGCCGGCGAGGGGGACCGACGTCTCGATGCGGATCGGGAGCCGCTGCGCGTCGTCGGTCAGGTGCAGGCGCAGCGTGCCCTGGCCGCCGAAGCGGCCGGTGTCGCGGACCTGCATCTCGACGACGACGGTCTCGAAGTCACCGATCGGCGCACTGAGCCGTTCCCGTCCGAGGACGCGCACGACGACGGGGTTGCGCTCCGGGTCGAAGTGGCGCTCGAGCTCGCTGACCGCGCCGTCGTCCAGGGGGAGCGTGCGCAGGAAGTAGATGAACGAGAGCTCGTCGAGGGGCGACGTCGTGGGCGAGCGCCCTGCGCGTCCCGATGCGTCCTCCCAACGCAGCTCGTCGGGGTGGATCTCGACCTCCTCGGTCCGGGAGGTGAGCGGGTTGCGCTCCCTCTTGTGGTACCGCAGCGACGCCATCCGTAGCGGGTCGACCCAGGAGCGGGTGCGGTCCTCGACGGTGAAGAAGGTGATCTTCGCGCGGAAGTCGAAGTGGAGCACGTACGCCTCCCGGCCGCGCACCGCTTCCGGCCCGGCGACGCCCATGCTCCCCTCGCCGACATCGCCGAAGCGGCTGCTCGTGATGCGGTACACGAGCGTCTCGCCCGGACCGAACGGGAGCCGGGGCGCGACCTGGGCGCCGGCGGGTGCGGGGGCGAGGGCGGTGAGGAGTGTGAGGGTGCCGAGTACCCGTCGCATGGTCGTTCGATCACTCAGTTGCCGTTGGAACCGCTCACAATAATGCAGGCGACGCATCCGGAGGTCTGTCGGGGAAAATCAGGAAAATCGATGGGAGGACTTCCCTACGCGGGGTGAACGCCAATCGCGCCGGCGGCGCCAGGTCGGACCGCCGGCGTGATTCCGAATGCGCCCGGTCACCAGCGCGGTCTGGACGGCCGGGCGTTTCCTCCCGCCCGTCCCTCACCGCGCCGCCGTTACCGGCCCCTCCTTCGTCCAGCGGCCGTACCACTTCAGCATGTAGAGCTGAGTGCGCATGAAGTTGGACGGCCTCGAAGAGGTCCCGTGGTATTCGCCGTTGAAGCGCATCATGGTGACGGGGACGCCGAGCATCTTGAGCGCCTGGTAGTACTCCTCGGTCTGGCTCATGGGGGTACGCAGGTCGAGTTCGCCGGTCATGAGGAGCGTGGGCGTCCTGACGTTCTTCGCGTACATGATCGGCGAGTGGGCGAGCCACTTGTCGGGATTCTCCCAGGGGAGCGAGCGGAACCGCTTGTACGACCACTGGACAATGTCGGCGGTGCCGGCGAAGCTGAACCAGTTGACGACCGGGCAGCGCACGGCGGCCGCGGCGAAGCGGTCAGTATGGCCGATGACCCAGCTCGAGAGGACGCCGCCGCCGCTGCACCCGCCGACGTACATACGGTCCGTGTCGATGTACCCCTTCGCGACCACGGCGTCGACGCCGGCCATGAGGTCGTCATAGTCGACGCTGGGGTAGGCGTCGTCGATGGCGTTGCCGAAGTCGGTGCCGTAGCCCGTGCTGCCGCGGGGGTTGGTGTAGAGGACGACGTAGCCGTTCGCGGCGAAGTTCTGGAACATGTAGTTGAAGCCGACGTTGTACATCGCGTGCGGCCCGCCGTGGATCTCCATGATGAGCGGGTACTTGCGCGACGGATCGAAGGACGGCGGCTTGACGATCCAGCCCTGGATGCGCGCGCCGCCCGTCGACTCGTACCAGATCTCCTCGACTGCGCCCAGGCGGATCCCGGCCAGGACGTCGTCGTTGACGCGGGTCAGCCTGCGGACGTTGGCCGGGCGGCGGACGTCGAAGGCGACGACGTCGCCGGGCTCATGGGGCGCGCTTCGCACGCCGACGGCCATCCCGTTCTTCGAGACCGAGGAGAGCGTGAGCATGTGCATCCCCTCGGTGAGCTGGCGGACGCGGCCATCGAGCGTGGCGTGGTAGACGTTGCGCGTGCCGCGGTCATCGACGGCGAAGTAGAAGCCGCGGCCGTCGGACGCCCAGGTGATGCCGGAGACGTCGCGGTCCAGCTCGGGCGTCACCTTGCGCATCCCCTTCCCGTCGATCCCGACGGCGTGGATCTCGGCGACGTGGTAGGTCTGGTCCGTCCTGTCCGTGCCGGTGAAGAGGACGGTGCGGCCGTCGGGCGAGACGACGGGGCCGGTCCAGTTCCCCTTGCGGTCGGTGAGCGCGCGGATCTGCCGCGTCGCAACATCGACGGCGTAGATCGCGGACTCGGCGAAGCGCATGTCGGGGTCCTCGGTCAGGCCGTCGAAGACGATGGTGCGGCCGTCGGGCGTCCAGTCGTAGCCGGCGCCGAAGTCCATGCCGCTGAAGCGCGCGCCGACGTGCCATTCGCCTTCCGTGATCTGGCGCGGGGTGCCGCCGTCTGCGGGGACGACGAAGAGGTGGTTCCACCCCTCCGCCTGGAAGCCGACGCGGTCCTGGCGGAAGTGCATACGCTCAACGATGCGAGGCGCGGGCGTCCACGTCGCGCCCGCGGGCGCAGCCGGCAGGTCGATCCGCCAGTCACCCTTCGGCGCGGGCGGGACGCGCATGATGAAGGAGATGGACCGGCCGTCGGGCGACCACTTCACGTTCGTCGGCGTTTCGGTCAGACGCGTGACCTGCGACGTCGCGCCTTCGGCGTCCATCCAGCGCACGAAGATCTGGGCGCCTTTCGGTTCGCCCGGCGCGAGGTAGAGGATGCGTGTGCCGTCGGGGGACCAGCGGGCCGAGGAGCCTTCGGCGAGGAAACGGTTGCGGGAGCCGTCGGCGTCCATGATCCAGAGCGACGACTGCCAGCGGTCCTGGAGCTTGTCGACCCAGCGTCGCGTGTAGACGATCTGCCGGCCATCGGGCGAAATCTGCGGATCGGAGACGCCCTCCCAGTCGAGATAGTGGTCGACCGAGAGGAGCGTGTCCGACGGGGTTTCCTGGGCGAAGGCGGGCGCGAGCGAGACAGCGAGCGCCGTGGCGGCCAGGACCGGGGCCGCGATGAGGTGGCGAAGCCGGTGTCGCATGGGTCACTCCTCCGTTCGGTAGTCGTACGTGCCGGAACCGGGCCGCCGACGCGACCGCGCACTCCGTTCGCCGCAAGCGCGGTCGGGGCGGTTTGGAAGCGGTCCGGGCCGGAGCGGGCCGGTGCGTATCGAATCGGGCAAATTCGCCCTCATGCGCCCGCGAAGGCCTTCCTCCCGAGCGCGCGGCCGATGAAGCGCAGCCGCTCGCCCCACGGGAGTCGCATCAGGTTGGTCTTCACGACGCCGCGGGTGAAGAACGTCTTGCGCGAGTAGTCGATCGCGCAGTCGACGACGACCGGGCGGCCCGCCTCCGTGGCCGCGGCGACCTGGTCGAGGACGGCGGCGACGTCGTCGTCGGAATCGAGGCGCAGGCATTCGACGCCGAGGCCCTCGCAGAGGCGGACGAGGTCGAAGTCGTGGACCTCGCTCGCGACCTTGCGGTTCAGCGCGACGCCCTGGAACTGGGCGATCTGGGCGAGCTCGCGGTCGCGGAGCACGAAGACCGCGGCGGGGACGCCGTACTGCGCGGCGGTCAGCAGCTCGAGGCCGGTCATGAGGAAGGCGCCATCGCCGGCGAGCGCGACGACGGGCGCATCGGGTCGGGCGAGCTTCGCGCCGATCGCGGCCGGGACGGAGTAGCCCATGCACGAGTAGTCGACGGGCGCGAGCAGCTTGCCGGGCCGGTCCAGGCGCAGGCACTCGACGGCGAGGAAGGTGCCGTTGCCGCTGTCGGCGGTGAAGATCGTGTCGGGGCCGAAGCGGCGCTGGAGCGAGCGGAGCAGGTGCGCGGGCGTGACGCCCGGACCGCCGACGTCGGCGAGCCACTCGCGCCAGACCAGCTCGTGGCCCTGGCGGATGCGGACGCGCAGCTCGGCGCCGCGGAGCCCGCCCTCGGCGGGTCGCTTCTCGGACAGGCGGGCGAGGAGGGCGCGGACGAACGCGGCGGCGTCGGCGTGGATCGCCAGGTCCGCCGGGTAGTTGCGGCCGGGGACGGCCGGGTCGATGTCCACGTGGATGAGCGGCCGACGCGGCTTCACCCCGTAGCTCCCGGTCGCGACCTCCCCGAACTTGCAGCCGATCGCGAGCGTCGCGTCGCAGCTCGAGGCGATGTCGCGGGCGAAGGGGGGCGCGGCGTCGCCGAAGCCGGGCCAGAGGAAGTGCGGGTGCGACTCGGGGAAGACGCCCTTCCCCTGGAATGTGGTGGCGACGGGCGCGTCCAGGATCTCCGCCAGCCGCACGAGGTCCTCGCCCGCGCCGGCGGCGCCGAGCCCGAGGTAGAGGAGCGGGCGTCGGGCGCGGAGCAGGAGCTCGGCGGCGCGGTCGACGTCGGACGGCGAGGGTGGCGGCGGCGGTGCGTGCGGGTCGGCCGGCGTGTGTGGGTCGACCGGCGCCTGCGGGTCGGTCGCCGCGTTCGCGCCGGCGTCGGCGGGGTCGGCCGGAGCCGCACCGTCCGACCGGGTGCGGGCCCGGCCGTCCCATTCGAGCTCCACCTCGTGCGCGAAGAGGTAGAGGTTCGCCGGGATCTCGACGAAGACCGGCCCGGGCGCGCCTTCACGCGCGATGCGGCAGGCCTCGCGGATCGTCGGGTAGATCTCGGCGCCCGTTTCGGGGCGGAGCTGCGCCTTCGTGATCGCGCGGACGATGGCGAACTGGTCCACGTCGTGGAGCTGGTAGGCCATCCCGGTGTCGCGGCGGATGCCGCAGCCGAGGACGAGCATGGGGACGTTGTCCATGAACGCCTCGGCGATCCCGCTGAGCGCGTGGGTGAGCCCGGCGCCGGGGACGAGGTTGGCGCAGCCGAGCATGCCGGAGGCGCGCCAGACGGCGTCGGCCATGAAGGAGGCGCTCTGCTCGTCGGTCACGAGGACCGGCCGGACGGTCTCCGACTCGGCGAGGGCGTCGTAGAGCTCGATATTGTGCGTGCCGGGGATGCCGAAGGTGAACGGGATCCCCTCGTCTTCGAGTGCACGGACGACGATCTGTCCGCCGGTGAGCTTCATCGGGAGCTTCCTCCTGTTCAGCGTTCCCCGCTCATGCGGGCACCCTCTCCGTCGTGGCGAGCAGGGCGGCGGCGTCGGCACGGATCGCTTCGGCCGCGCGGTCGGCGAGCGCCATGACGGTCAGGTACGGATTGATCTCGACGGCATCGGGGAAGAGCGCCGAGTCGGCGACGCGGAGCCAGGGGACGCCATGGACGCGGCCCCAGGCGTCGGTCACGGAGTCGGATGCGTCGCGCCCCATCCCGCACCCGCCCATGAGGTGCGCGGCGGAGACGGAGATCTTGCCGGGCTTGAAGTGCCGCGCGTCGATGAGCTCGTCCACGCGGTCCATGTCCCTGCGCTCGATGAGCGGCGGGTCGGCGGAGGGCGCGTGGACGCGGAGCGCGCCTGCGGCGAAGAAGATCTTCGCGGAGGCGCGGGTCGCGCGGACGAGTGCCTCGACCACGTCGTCGGTGAACGTGTAGTGGACGACGGGCCGGCCGTCGCGATCGACGGTGATGCGGTTCGAGGGGACGGCACGGTCGCAGGCGAGGACGAGGATCATCTGGAGGCGCGGGAAGGCACGCATGAGCGCGCTGTGCTCCGCGCCGAAGCCGGTCAGGTTCTTCGCCGTGGTGAACGGGAAGTACATGCACGTCTCGAGGATGAAGCGCTCCTCCTCGGCGCGGTCCATGAAGTAGCTCTTGGGGTGGCCGACGTCGTTCGTGATCTCGCGCGGGTGCTCGGCCACCAGGATGTGGGCGGGGTGGCAGGTGAAGCCGGCGCCGAGGCACGGCAGGCGGCTGCCGAAGCCGGAGCGGAGCAGGAGTGCGGAGGATCCGATCGAGCCGCCTGCGGCGACGACGATCCCGGCGCGCACGAGGTACTCGCCCGGCGCCCATTCGGAGGGGAGCCCCTTCTCGCCCGGCTGCTTCTCGCGGACCCGGACGACGACGGCGCGCTCCTCGATGCGTAGCGCCTCGGCGCGGGTCACGACCTCGACGCCCTGCCGCTCGGCGTTCGGGAGCTGGACGCGGTTCGTGCCCTGTTTGGCGGCGTTCGGGCAGCCGAGGTTGCAGAGCGAGCTGCCCCTGCACCCCTTCACGTTGATCGGGAACTGCTCAGCGCGGTAGCCCGCCTTCTCGCACCCCTCGACGAAGAGCCGGTTGTTCTCGTTGATCCGCTCGGGCGGCTGGAGGTGGACGTTGTTCTCCTCCATGAACTTGCGCGAGCGGGCGGCGATGTCGGCGTGGTCGAGGCCGGGCACGCCCCAGCGGCGGATCACGCGCTCGGGCGCGATGATCGAGGTGCCCGTGTAGACGACGGTCGAGCCGCCGTAGCTCCGGCCGAAGGCGAGCGTCATCGTCCCCTCGGCGGTCAGGAAGCCGCCGTTGTCCTCGTAGAGCGCGCCGGACATGTCGAGTTCGCTGCCGGTGAACTCGTCGTCGCGGAGGCGCGGGCCCTGTTCGAGGACGAGGATGCGGACGCCGTCGCGGACCATCGGCGCGAGCGCCTGGGCGACGGTGCCGCCGCCGGCGCCGGAGCCGATGATGACGATGTCGTAGTGCTTCTCGGTCATGCCTCCTCCTCGGGCCGGTCGCTGAAAGGCGCGCGGGTCGGGGCGTCGGTCGTTGAGCCCGCGTTCGCGGCGTTCGGTGCTGCGGACGAGCCGTCGGCCGGTACGGAGGTCGTTTCGGCAGGCGGCGCGGTGTCCCTCGCTCCCCGCCTCGCATCCCACCCGCGCGGGTCGGCGCGATAGCCGATCGTCCGGGCGGCGGCCGGGCGGGCGTAGTAGCCCATGAAGACGAGGGTGCGCAGCCCCCAGAAGCCGCGGCGCAGGAGGAGGAGCGGCGCGTTTTCGAAGCGGCGCAGGACGAGGGTGCGTCGTTCGGGGTCGAGGGCGGTGAAGGTGCGGCCGTGGCGGAGCAGTGGACGGAGCTGGATGACCCGGATCAGCATCCGGAGCTGCCGTCTCATCGCCGGCGGCCGGGCGGCGAGCGCATCCTCGATGATCCGTTCGACGTCGGCCCATTCGTCATCGGTCAGCGACGCGGCCTCCGGCACGATCGTCGTGGCGATCGCGCGGAACGCGGGGCGGACGGGGGCGAGGACCGGGTGCATGGGGTCGGTTCGGACAGGGTGGCACCGGCGCGCCTGTCTTCGGCTTTGTCGGCCGGGTCGTTGATGTCTCTCCGAAGATGAAAAGGTAGGGCGCGGAATGCGGGGCGGCAACAATGGGAAGGGCCGGTTCACTCCCTGAACGCGGTCGCGGCGAGGTGCAGGAGGCGGCGGGAGCGGCCGGCGCTCCGGAGGAGGGAGAGGAGGAGCGGCGCGGCTGCGGGGAAGCGGTAGGCCAGGCGGACGAGGGCGACGGCGCGGCGGGTGAAGCGCAGGGAGCGGTGGTTCGCCGGGCGACGGCGATGCTCGAAGGCGGCGAGCCGGCGGGCGGAGAGGTCATCGTCGCGGAGCGCGGCGTCGGCCACGTCGGCGAGGGCGATGGCGTCGAAGATGGCGGCGTTGGCGCCCTGCCCTCCGGCCGGACTCATGGGGTGTGCGGCGTCACCGAGGATGGCGGCGCCATCGGCGACGTAGCGGTCGGCGTGTCCGTAGACGCGTCGGACGCGGGCGAGGGTGCGGTGATCGGGGATGCGCTCGCGGAGCGCGTCCGCGGCGGGCGTGAGATGGGCGAGCCCGCGCCAGAACGATTCGGGGTCGCGGTCGAAGCGAGCGTCGGCGACGCCGATCGAGGCGAGGAGCACGCCGGCGAGGCGGTCGCCGGGGACGGGGACGAAGAGTGCGGCGAAGAGGTCGTCGCGGACGGCCTCGGGTCGGATCCAGGCGACGGCGGCGTCGGCGGGGATCTCCGGAGGGCGGTCCAGCATGCAGGTCAGGAACTCGACCGGGAAGAGGCGGAGCCTGGCGCGGATGCCGAGGCATTCGCGGACGATCGAGCGGGGCCCGTCGTCGCCGACCAGGAGGCGGCCGTGGCTCTCGAAGCTGCGGTCGTGCAGCCGGCCGCGGACGCCGGCGACGTAGCCGTGCTCTCGGATCAGGTTCGTGACCTCCGCGCCGCGGTTCAGCTCGACGCGGCCGGTGCCGAGGGCGGCGTCGAGGACGAGCGAGCGGGTGAGCGCGGGGTCGACGGAGACGGGCCGGCTGCCGGCGGCGCGGAGGTCGTCCGGGCCGACGGCGATGATGGTTTCGGCGCCGCGTCGCACTTCTATGCTGCGGATCGGAAGCGCGACGGTCGGTTCGAGGAGGTCGCCCGCGCCGAGGTCGATCAGGGCGCGTAGCGTCGCCTCCTGCAGGATCTCGGGCCGAGCGATGGACGGCGGCGCGGGCTCGCGCTCGAGGATGCAGACGTCGTGGCCGCGGCGGCCGAGCGCGAGGGCGAGGACGGCGCCGCCGATCCCGCCGCCGACGATCAGCGCGTCCGCGCTGTCGGCGCCGTCATGACGGTCGGGACGCGACCTGCTCGGCGATGTAGAGCTCATCCAGGATCGGTCTGAATCGGGCCTCGGCTTCGGGGCGCCGCAGGCGGCGCAGCACGGCGAGGCCGCCGGTTTCGTCGCCGTCCAGGAGCCGGAAGGCGCGGATGCGCTCGGGCTCCGGGAGCCGGTCGTTGACGCGGCGGACCTCTTCCTCGACGAGGGCGTGGAGCGCGGGGTCGCCTACCGGGCGGTCCGTCAGCTCGGGGTGCCACGCGGCGATCGCGTCGCGGTCGATCGTCAGGATCGCGACCATGAACGGCCGGCGGTCGCCGTAGGCGAGCGCGTGGGCGATGAACGGCCGCTCGTGGAGGAGCTGCTCGATCTTCTGCGGGGCGACCGCCCGCCCGTCGGCGCTGACGATCAGGTCGTCCTTCCTGCCGGTCACGTGGATGAAGCCGTCCTCATCGATGCTGCCGACGTCGCCGGTGCGGAAGAAGCCGTTCTCGTCGAACGCCTCCGCGCTCCGGTCCGGGTCGCGGAAGTAGCCGGAGAAGACGTTCGGCCCGTGGACGAGCAGCTCGCCATCGCCAGCGACGCGCACCTCGATCCCGGGGAGTGGGCGGCCGACCGAGCCGGCGCGCGCGACGCCCGGCCGGTTCGCGCTCACCGGGCCCGCGGTCTCGGCCATCCCCCAGCCGTCGAAGACGGCGACGTCGTCCGCCTCGTAGAAGCGCGCGAGGTCGGCATCCAGGGGCGCGCCGCCGCAGAAGACCGCCGAGAGCCGGCCGCCGAGCCGCTCGCGTGGCGGGCGGTCGCCCAGCGTCTCGCGGACGCGATCCAGGAGTCGGGGCACCGCGACGATCGCGTCGGGCTTCAGCTCGGCCGCATCGTCGAGGAGTGCATCGCTCCCGCGGCCGAGCGCCAGCGTGCGCCCGAGGAAGAGCGCGGCGAACTCCCCGCAGACCCGCCCCAGCACGTGGCTCGGCGAGATCGGGCAGAGCACCAGCTCGATGGGGTGCAGCGCGTCGGCGAACGCGCGCGCGGACGCGGCCAGCGCGCCGATCAGGTTGCCATGCGTCAGCAGCGCGCCCTTCGGCAGGCCGGTCGTGCCCGCGGTGTAGCAGATCGTGGCCGGCGCCTCGCGCGGACGGCGCGCCGTACGGTCCAGCCGCACCGCGCCCTGTCCCGGGGCGGGCAGCGACTCCAGCGCCGAGAGCGACAAAAGCGTCAAATCCCCCGGCGCCTCGCCCTCCATCAGGATCACGTGCTCGAGCTGGGGGATCCGATGCCGCACCGCCGCGAGCCGGGAAGCGCGGTCCCGGTCATCCACGAAGAGGACGCGCGCATCGACGTGGTCCAGGATGCACGCCGCTTCCTCTTCCGGCAACTCCGGGTCGATCCCGAGGACGACCGCGCCCGCCGCCATCCCGCCCAGGTCCGCGAGGATCCACTCGGGGCGGGGGCCCGACAGGATCGCCACACGGTCTCCCGACCGAATCCCCAACGCCTCGAGCCCACCGGCGATCGCCTCGACCCGATGCAACACCAGGCCGTAGCTCCACTCGCGCCACGCGCCGTCCCGATGGAATCGCAGGAGCACGCGGTCCGGCCGGTCGACCGCGCGCTCGCGCAAGAGCTGGATCAGGTTTTCGATCGCCACAGCCGCCTCCCGTGGAGTGGTGGTCATTGAAACGCAGAGGGACTGCAGGAGGCGCGCCGCCAGAGGGCGCGCCGGTGGCGCGCGGGGGCGACCGGCCTTCGGCCGGCGGAGGGCGGCGCGCCTTGCGGCGCGAGGGCGGCCGCACTGCGTGCGGCGGGGACGGCGCGCTTCGCGCGCGGGGGCAGCGGCCTTCGGCCGCGGCGGGGGGCGGCGCTGCTGGCGTGCGAATCCGTGGGGACGCGACTTGTCGTGGCGCGCGGTCGTAACGGCGCGGCGCGGCGTCTTTCATGCCGGCGGCCCCGTACTTGCGAGCGCGCGGGGGCTGCAAACGGATGTTTGCCGGCGAGGCGGCGGGTGGGGGCGGTGTGGCGTTGGCGTTGGCGGTGGCGGCGGCGTTGGCGGTGGCGGCGGTGGCGGCGGTGGCGATTGGGCGTGGCGCGGATCGCGAGAGAGGCAACGGCCATGGGTGTGAGGGGAGACGGGAGGGTGCGGGCGAACGTGCTCGGGGTGGGGGTGGACGCGATCGACCTGGGGGGAGCGGTCGAGCGGTTGCTCGGGGCGGTGGAGGCGGGGGAGGTGGGATACGTGTGTGTGACGGGGGTGCACGGGGTGATGGAGGCGCAGCGGGATCCGGAGCTGCTCGGGATCCTGAACTCCTCATTGCTGACGACGCCGGATGGGATGCCGATGGTGTGGGTGGGGCGTGCGCAGGGGCATCGGCGGATGGAGCGGGTGTACGGGCCGGATCTGATGCTGGCGTTGTGCGAGCGGACGGCGCGGACGGGGCACACGCACTTCCTGTACGGGGGCGGGCCGGGGGTGGTGGAGGAGTTGGGGCGGCGACTCGAGGATCGATTTCCGGGGCTGCGGATCGTGGGGAGGTACACGCCGCCGTTCCGGCCGCTCACGGAGGCGGAGGAGCGGAAGCTGGAGGCGCGGGTCGAGGCGGCGAATCCGGATTTCTTTTGGGTGGGGCTCAGTACGCCCAAGCAGGAGCGGTTCATGGCACGCTACAGCGGGCGGCTCCGGACGCGGGTCATGCTGGGGGTGGGGGCGGCGTTCGACATGCACAGCGGACGGGTGAAGCAGGCGCCGCGGTGGATGCAGCGGAGCGGGCTGGAGTGGTTCTACCGGCTGTGCCAGGAGCCGCGGCGGCTCTACAAGCGGTACCTGACGAACAATCCGAGGTTCGTGTACAGGATCGCGCTGCAGATGCTCGGGATCTCGGAATACGATCTATCGGTCGCCGGCGACGGCCCCCGCACCGACGCGAATTGAGATTTCCTTTTCAGCCTTTGGCGATTGAGAGTCGAAATCATGGCGCAGACGAAAGTACTGGTGACGGGTGCGGGTGGGTTCATCGGGCATCATCTGGTGAGCTACCTGGTGGATCGGGGCTATTGGGTGCGGGGCGTGGACATCAAGCGGCCGGAGTTCGAGGAGACGCGGGCGCACGAGTTCGAGCTGCTGGACCTGAGGCGGTGGGACAACTGCCTCCAGGCGACGCGGGGCGTGGATGAGGTCTATGCGCTAGCCGCAGACATGGGCGGCATGGGCTTTATCTCGAGCCATCATGCGGAGATCCTCTACAACAACGCGCTGATCAACTTCCACACGCTGGAAGCGGCTCGGCTGAACGGGGTCTCGCGCTACCTGTACACGTCGTCTGCGTGCATCTATCCGGAGTACCGGCAGACGGAGGCGCAGGTGGTGCCGCTCAAGGAGGAGGACGCCTACCCCGCGCAGCCGCAGGATGCCTACGGGTGGGAGAAGCTGATCACGGAGCGGCTTTGTGCGCACTACCACGAGGACTACGGCATGGAGGTCCGGGTGGTGCGCTTCCACAACATCTTCGGCCCGCTGGGCACGTGGGAGGGCGGGCGTGAGAAGGCGCCTGCTGCGATGTGCCGCAAGGTTGCGGTGGCCAAGCTGACGGGCGAGCGAGAGATCGAGATCTGGGGCGATGGCGAGCAGACGCGCTCCTTCTGCTACATCGACGACTGCGTGGAGGGGATCTATCGCCTCATGCGAAGCGACTACACGGAGCCGCTCAATCTGGGCCAGGACCGGCTGATCACGATCAACGAGCTGGCCGACATGGTGGCGGAGGCAGCGGGCGTCGAGATCATCAAGCGCCACGTGCCGGGCCCGCAGGGCGTGCGCGGCCGGAACAGCGACAATACACGCCTTCGGCAGGTGCTCGGCTGGGAGCCCCAGATCTCGCTCGAGGAGGGGCTCGCCCGCACCTACGCCTGGATCGAAGCGCAGGTGCGGGCGAAGTACGGGGTTCGGGCGGCGGCGGGGCAGGCGGCGCTCGCCGCGTGATGGATCGCGTCCGCCGTGTGGCGGGCCGCGCTCACAACCGCTGCTCGAGGCGGACGAAGAGGACGCGGCCCGGCTCGGGGATGCGA
>CAYPGK010000059.1:16668-19947 GCA_964410055.1 uncultured Gemmatimonadaceae bacterium
TCACAACCGCTGCTCGAGGCGGACGAAGAGGACGCGGCCCGGCTCGGGGATGCGAGCCCTGGTGAAGGGGTTCGTCGCGTTCAGGTGGTTGACGTACGCCTCATCGGTCAGGTTTTCGATCCCCATGCGGACGCGGGTCCGCCGGGCGAGATCGAAGCCGCCCTGGATGTCGAACAGCCGGTACCCCTCCGTGGCGACCTCGCCGCGGCTCGTTGCGACGCGGTCCTGCGTGGCGACGCCGCGCCAGCCGCCTTCGAGGAACGCGCCGCGGAAACCGGGCTCCCAGCGGAGTCGCACGTCGCCGCGGAGCGGCGGCACGCCGAAGGCCGGCTCGTCGAGCGTCTCGTCCTGGCCGTACAGGTAGGCCGCGGCCGCGGAGAGGGTGAGGTCGCGGGGGAGCCGGACGGACGCCGCCGCCTCGTAGCCCCAGTACGTCGCCTCCCCGTTCACGTACCGGTAGACCGTCGGCGCGTTCATCATGCTCTGCCGCGGGAGCTCCGTCGGCTCGATCGTGATGTGGTGGTCGATGCGGCGGCCGAAGACGTTGAGCGAGACGGCGACGTCCGGATAGCGTCCCTCCAGCCAGACGTCGAGCTGGGTGCTGCGCTCCGGTGCGATACGGGGATCGCCGACGAACTCCGCGCCGATCTGCATCTTGCGCGCGGGGTTGCGGTCGGAGAAGCGCTCGTTCGCGTCGGCCGTGCGGACGACGGAGCCGATCCCCGCGGAGAGCGTCCAGTGCCTGGCGACGGGGAGCCCGGCGGTCAGCGCGGCGCTCAGGTTGGTCTCCGTCGCCGAGAGGTCGTCCGTTACGTAGGTGCGGAAGAAGTCGCTCGCGCTGTCCGCGTCGGCCAGGACGCGGTCGAGGCGGATGGCGGCGGAGACGTCGACGTCGCCTATGGCGCGCTCGGCGCGGAGGAAGAGTCCGGCGTCCGTGATGCGTGCGCCGCCCCAGATCAGGTGCCGGCCCATGGGCGCGCCGGTGTCGCGCCGGTCGATGACGCGGCGCGCGTCGTGGATCGCGTGGAACGCATCGCCTCCGACCTCGAGGCGGTTCTCGCCGGCGCGCAGCAGCGCGGCGAATCGGCCGCCGTAGACGCGGATCCCGGAGCGCGTGTCGATGGCGAGCGGGTGCGGCGGCATCCGGTCGGGATCCGGGAGCGCGGTCGGCTTGGCGCCGTTGCTCATGCCGTGGTCGACGTCGTACGCGTAGGCGAGCGCGTCGATGCCGGCGAGTGGCCCGGCGTCACGGGCGAGCTCCCAGCGTACGGAGCCGTTGTACACGTCGAAGTAGTCGGCGTCGAGCGGCCGGCCGGGGTAGTCGATGGCGCGCTGGGCCTGGTAGGCGCCGGCGAGGGTGAGGTGCGAGCCGGGCGCGAGGCGGAGGCCGAGCTTGGCGCGGCCCTCGGCGGAGCGGAACGACGCGGGCACGAGCGAGCCGTCGCCGGCGGTGTAGTCGTCGCCGCGGCGCCAGGCGCCGGAGAGGGCGTAGGCGGCGCGGCCAAGCGTGCCTGCGGCCTGGGCGCCGGTCTCGACGGCGCCGGGGTTGGCGTCGTAGCCGGTGAAGAACCGGGCGCCGAAGGGCGCGGCGCCGTCGCCGGGGAGCGGGAGCGTCTCGACGCGGATCGCGCTCATGTTGCCCGCGCCCCAGGTGAGGGCGTACGGCCCCTTGATGACCTCGACCGAGCGGATCGCCGCAGGGTCGGTGTGGGAGAGCGGCGTGTCCATCCCGCCGGGGCCGCCAGGGAAGGCGTGGACGCCGTCGACGTAGACGCCGACCTGCGTCTCGCGCAGCCCGCGCACGACGGGGTCGAGCCCGAGCGCGCCGCGGCGGACGGCATCGAGGCCCGGAAGCGTGCGGAGCATCATGCCGGCATCGTGCGCGACGGCCTCCGCCACGTCCCGCTCGTCGAGCTCGGCCGTGGGGCTCATGTCGGGGCGCAGGACGGCGACCTCGATCGCATCGAGCGCGATCGGCTCCTCGGTGAGCGATAGGGTGAGGCGTGCCGTGCCGCCGGCGGGCACGTCCACGGAGCGGCGCGCGTCGCGGTAGCCGATACGGCTGGCCTCGACGGTGTATCGCCCAGGCGCAGGCGCATCGATGACGGCGCGACCGTCGGCATCGGTGGTGGCGGTCAGGGCCGCGGGCGCGGGCGCGGCGGCATGCGACGCGCGCCCTCGCTCCGCAGGCGTCCGAACGGCGTCGCCTGCGCGTGAGGCGCGCCGAGCGGTCTCCGGGGAAGGTACGGCTTCGGCCCGGACGACCGCGCCCGGGACCGGTGCGCCCGAGGCGGAGACGACGCGGACTTCGAGCCGGCCGCCCTGCTGGGCGGCGGCCGGGATCGCGGTGGTCAGGATCAGCAGGATCGCGCCAAGGGCGACGCCCCGACGCGGCGGCGTGCTCCGAGCACGCCGGGCGAGTTCTATGTGCACGGGTTTCCCCCCTTCGATAAGCTGAACACACGTCCGTCGTCCGCGGCCGGTGGCGGCCGCGGCGCGGGTCGACGAAAGGCGGTCCGCGGCGCGCTGTGCCGGGAGCCAGCCCACATCGAGGGCGGCCAGCACCCGGCCGGCGCTGCGGGTTGCCGATTGTCGGTCCGCAAGTGCGGCCCGACGGGACGGGTCGATCGGACCCGGCGTAACGCTCAGCCTTGCGGGGGTGGCGCGTTGGGGTAGGGGAGGAGGTAGGGCGGGCGCCAGATGGGTGCGGCGCGACCGATGTCGCCTGGATGTGCCGTCGCCTCGACGACGGGCGCATCGATGGTTCGCACGATGGCGGTGTGCGCGATCGGCATCCCGCCACCCGCCACGCAGTCGCCCACGCAGGTGCATGCGGTGGTGTGCGCGTCGGTCGGATGGCCAGACGTGTCGAGGCCGTCGCCGTCGCCGTGCGCCTCGCCGCTCGCACGCTGGCCCGGGAGCGCATCATGGTGCGGACACGCATGCACGAGCCCCGCATCCAGCGTCCCCGCCAGGAGGAGGACTGCGAGCACGAAGACGACGAAACGTCGAACCGGAAACGCGGGCCCGACGACAAGACGGCTTTCGATGCGCATGCGCGCATTCTACGGGCGCTCCGCGGCGGATCGAAATCGGGAGAATGCAGGATTTCGTGTAGGGGAATTCCTTACGGGGGAGCGTGTTGGGTGTGGTTGGGGTGGGTGCCGGGAGTCAGGTATCAGGAGTCAGGTATCAGGAGTCAGGTATCAGGGCTCAGGGCTCAGGCGGTGTGGGCGGTGTGGGCGGTGTGGGCGACGGCGGGTTTCGGCGGGTGTCGGG
>CAYPGK010000060.1:0-17428 GCA_964410055.1 uncultured Gemmatimonadaceae bacterium
GGAGCGGATCCTCTCCGCCTCGCCCTGTCCGGTGCTGGTCGTCAACGGCGCCTGACGGAAGGCGCTCTGGGGATCGTCAGGACGGCGTCGCCGCCGCAGTGCCGTCCAGCCCCTGGAGCGCCTTCAACACATCCTCTCCGTAGAACATCTTGATGTACTTGGCCTGCACAGGAGTCACGCGGCGGACGGCCCAGACCAGCTCTACGTAGTTGGGCTCGACCGGCGTGGAGAGGGGCACCATGCCCGCCTCCTCGGGGAGGCGGTTGCCCTTGCGGTTGTTGCACGGCGAGCAGGCGGTCAGGACGTTGTCCCACGTGTTCAATCCTCCGCGCGAGAGGGGGATCACGTGGTCGCGCGTCAGGAAGTCCCGCCCGCGCAGTTCGGCACGCGGCCGCCCGCAGTACTGGCAGGTGTAGCGGTCGCGGGCGAAGAGGAACGTGTTGGTGACCTGGCGGCGGAACTTCCTGGGGACGTGGACGAAGCGGACGAGGCGGATGACGAGGGGCGCGGGCAGCTCTTCACGCTCGGACCTGTAGACGCGCGACTCGTCGACCTCCAGGATCTCGGCCTTTCGGTCGAGGACCAGCCGGAGTGCGCGCCTCGTCGGCAGCATCGTGAGCGGCTCGAAGGAAGCATTCAGCGCCAGACAATTCATCACGCCCGATCGTCCTCCTCGGTTCGTGTCCGTGTCATCATACGCCGCGCGCTGGCCGTTTGTTCACCCGCGAGATGTCCATCCCACAACAGTTTACACCTTCGGCACCGTGCTGTGCAACGGTGTCGTTCACAGGAGCGTGGCCGGGTCGCGGTCGAGGGCGAGGCGAAGAGAGCCCTTCCCGGTGAGCGTCGTGCCGAAATCGTGTAGGCGGCGCAGCACGCCGCCGAGCGCGGCCGGGCTGTCGCTGCGGAGCAGGAAATGCCAGCGCCAGCGCCCCCGGATCCGATCCACGGGGCAAGGAGCGGGCCCCATGAGCTCGACGCCGGGCGCCGTGCCTTCATCGATGAGTGAGCGCACGAGATCGGCGGCCGCATCGGCCGCCCGGACGACGGCGTCCTCGTCGGTCCCGCTCAGGATGACGTTGGCCAGGCGGCAGAAGGGCGGGTAGCGCGGGGCCTCCCGTTCCGCGAGCTCGCGCTCCGCGAAGGCGCGGTAGTCGTGGGCCACGGCCGCGCGGACGGCGTAATGCCCCGGCAGCGCAGTCTGGACGATGACCTCGCCGCCCAGCTCGCCGCGCCCCGCGCGACCGGCCACCTGCGTGAGGAGCTGGAACGTCCGTTCGCTGGCGCGGAAGTCGGGCAGGTTGATCCCGACATCGGCGTTGACGACGCCGACCAGTGTGACTCGGGGGAAGTCGAGCCCCTTCGCAATCATCTGGGTGCCGAGCAGGATGTCGATCTCGCCTCGCTCGACCCTCCCCAGGATCTCGTGGTGCGCCCACTTGCCGGAGGTGGTGTCCACGTCCATCCGGGCGATGCGGGCGTAGGGGAAGGCGTCGATGACGGTGCGCTCGACCTGCTCGGTGCCGATGCCGCGGAAGGAGAGGTCGCCGGAGGCGCAGTCGTCGCAGGTGACGGGCGGCGGCTCTTCGTGGAAGCAGTAATGGCAGACCATGCGCCGGCGGCCGCGGTGATACGTGAGCGAGACGTTGCACTGCCGGCAATGCCAGACGCGGCCGCAGTCGCGGCACTGGACGAAGGTCGAATAGCCGCGGCGGTTGAGGAGCAGGATCGTCTGCTCGCGGCGCTCCAGCCGCTCGCGGATCGCGGTGACGAGGGGCGGCGAGAGGATCCGGTCGATGGCGGGGTCGCCGCCCGTGGCGGCGCCCGCTGCGCCGGCATCCCGACCGCGCCCGGCCGGTGCGCCTGCGGAGGCGGCGCCCCTGCCGGAGCCCGGGGAGGTGGCGGCGCCGACGTCGCCTGGACCCCGCCCCTCCCTGGGCGGGCGCAGGTCGACGATGCGCACGGGCGGGAGCGGCCGCCCTTCGACGCGCTCGGGGAGCTCGAGGAGGCGGTACTTGCCCGCGAGCGCGTTGCGCCAGCTCTCGAGCGAAGGCGTCGCGCTGCCGAGGAGGCAGACGGCGCCGGCGAGGCCGGCGCGGACGATGGCGACTTCGCGGGCGTGGTAGCGCGGCGAGTCGGACTGCTTGTACGTCGCCTCGTGCTCCTCGTCGACGACGATCGCGCCGAGGTTCGCGACGGGCGCGAAGACGGCGGAGCGTGCGCCGACGGCGATCCTGCGCTCGCCGCTCCGCAGCGCGCGCCAGGCGTCGTAGCGCTCGCCGTCGGAGAGCGCCGAGTGGAGCACGGCGACGGTCTCGCCGAAGTGGGCCCGGAAGCGCGAGACCGTCTGCGGCGTGAGCGCGATCTCGGGCACCAGCACGATCGCGCCCTTCCCCTGCCGCACCACCACCTCCTTCAGCAGCTCGATGTAGACCTGCGTCTTCCCGGAGCCGGTCACGCCGCGGAGGAGGAAGGTGCCGCCGGAGGCGCGCTGGCCGTGGTCGGCGGCTCCGTCGCGGCCGGCGCCCGTCGCCGCGCCGCGTGCACCGAGGACTTCCGTGCCGGGCGCGCTCCCGATGTCCCCACCCCGCGCCGCGGCAATGAGCGCGTCCACGGCGGCGCGCTGGGCGGGCGTGAGGGTGAGCGACGCCGGGGCTTCGGCAGGGATGTTCGCGAACGGGTCGCGCTCGACTTCCTCGTCGACCATCCGGGCGAGCCCCTTGGCGACCAGCCCGCGCAGGACGGAGTCCGAGAAGCCGAGCTGGCCGGTCAGGTGCGCGACCTCGGCGGCGCCGCCCATCGATTCCAGGAGTTCGTAGAGCTCGCGCTGGCGCTGGGCGCGGCCGAAGATCTCGTCGCGAAGGGCCAGCGAGGGGATTTCACGGGTGAGCCGCAGCACGCGGCGCGTCTTCACGGGCGGCGCGGGGCGCGCCGTGTCGGAGAGGACCGCGGGGAGCGCGGTCCGGAGCACCTGCCCGAGCGGCGCGACGTAGTAGTCGGCCACCCACCGGCAGAGGCGGAGCAGCTCGTCGGGGAGGTTGGGCTCGGGGTCCAGCACGGCCGAAACCGCGCGGATCCGCACTCCCTCCATCACCTGCTCGGGGTGGCCGACCACCCAACCGATCAGGCGGCGGCGGCCGAAGGGGACGAGCACACGGGCGCCCACCTCCGCCGCGCCCCGCTCGACCCGGTAGGTGAAGGTGCGGGCGAGCGGCACCGGCAGCGCGACATCGACGAGCATCGCTCAGAACACGAGACGGACGAAATCGTAGGGCGGCCAGGGTCCGGTCACGTCCAGCGCGAGGCCGGCGTGCGCGGCGCCCAGGTCCTCAGCCCTCTCGACGAACTCGATCCAACTGCCGTGCTCGACGAGGAACGCGGCGCCCAGGACGTGGTTTTCGCTCGGCGGGAACGGCACGGCTGCGCGGGCGTGGCGCCTCAGCTCCGCATACGTCTCGGCGGCGAGCTGCTCCTGCTCCTCGCCCGCCCCACCCGCCGGCGCCGTGATGCGGACGCGCAGCTCCCAGTGGCCTTCGAGGAAGCTGAGTCCCTCCTCCAGGGCCAGGTACTGGTCCTCCATGAACTTCAGGAGCGGACGACGGCCGCGGAAGACGACGCCCGGCGGCGCGGGGAGGATCGTGCCGCGGCGCATCACTCGCTCGACCGCGCGCTGGTGCGCGACCAGTTGCGGCGTGTCGAGCGTGGGCAGGTGGAAAGCCGTCGGCTGCACGAGCGCGACCAGGTCGCGGTACGGCACTCGCTGGAGGTCCGGGCCGAGCCCGCGCAGGAGCTGCGAGCTGCGCCGGCTCGCGCCACGGACCATGCCGAAGAGATAGAAGCCGGGGCCGCCGCGCCCGCGAGGCGCGTTCGCCACTCCTCCGCCACTCGGCGCGCGTTGCAGTCCCGACCTTTCCATCTCACTCGTCCAGGAGCGCGAATACCTCGTGCTGGATCTGCGACGGCGTGACCTCAGGCCCGTCCTCGCCGATGTACACGTTGACCTCGGTGCGCAGTCCGAGCTCGCCGGCCACGTAGATCCCGGGCTCGATCGAGAAGCCCACGCCGGGGATCAACGAGCGGACCTCGTGCGTCTCGAGGTTGTCGATGTTCGGGCCCATGCCGTGCGTGGAGCGGTCGATCGAATGCCCGGTCCGGTGGATGAACCACCTGCCATACCCGTGCCGCTCGACGACTGCGCGCGACACGTCGTCGACTTCGTAACCCTGGATGCGCTCGCCGCGTTCCCAGCGCTCGCGCACGAAGGCGATGGCGGCATCGCGCGCCTCGCAGACGACGGCGAACCGCTTCCGGACCTCCTCCGGGACCTCGGCGCCCAGATACGCCATCCACGTCTGGTCGGCGTAGACGCCGTCCTCGGATTCCTTGGCCCAGAGATCGATCATGACGACGTCACCGCGGCGGAAGACCTCGCCGCCCTCGACCGGGTGGTAGTGCGGATCGGCGGCGCTCACGCCCGTCGCAACGATCGAGTCCGCGCCCGCACCGGCGCCGCGCGCCGCGAGCGCGTCGATCACCCAGCGCCGCATCTGCGACTCCGTCACGGCCTCGCCCGCCTTCACGCGCTCGGCCAGGTGCCGGAACGCATCGCGCGCGACCTCGGCCAGCGTCTCGGCCACGCGGCGGTGCGAGGCGAGCTGCTCGGGCGTCCAGCTCGAGTAGAACCGCGTGATCAGGTCGCCCGACGAGACGACCTCGGGGCCGGCCTTCTCGACCAGCTCGACGACGCCGGCGGGGACCAGGTCGAGCGCCGGCACGGCGTCGCCGGGCGAGACCTCCATCGCGACGCGGCGCGCGTTGCCGAGCAGCTCGGCCAGCACCTCATCCAGCTCGCGCCACGCCACGTAGCGGCGCTTCGCCCACGGCCAGAGCGCCCACGGCCCCTCCTCGATCCCGTGCATCACCGCCACGGGCTCGCCCTCGGCCGGGATCCACGCGAAGTAGCGCCGCTTCTGCTCGCCGAAGCCGAGCAGCCCCATGGCGACCTTGTTGCGGGCATAGACGTCGAAGAGCAGCCAGCCGTCCAGCCCGGCGTCGCGGAGCTCCTTCTGGATTTCGTCGAGCTGGGTGCGCAGCCGTTCGAACGTGGGCGCCGTGTCCTCCATCGCAACCGTCATCGTGATTCTCCTGATTCTCAAAGCCAGCGTTTTCGCCACAGGTACGCGAACAGTGCGCCCGTGACCACCACCATGATGCCCGACACGATCCAGAAGCCGTTCGGATCGTGGAGCCAGGGCATCCAGCGGAAATTCATCCCGTAGATGCTCGCGATCAGCGTGGGCGGCAAGACCACCGTCGCGATGACCGAGAGCGCCTTGATGACCTCGTTCATCCGGTTCGACATCAAGGCGAGCTGCGCCTCGAGTGCGCCCGTCAGCATCTCCCGGTACGACTCGGCCGCATCGAGCTGGCGGATCACGTGGTCGTGCACGTCGCGGAAGTAGATCTGCGTTTCGGGCCGCAGGTACGGCGACGGCCGGTTGGCCATAGTGGCCGTCGCCTCGCGCATCGGCGCCAGGTAGCGCCGCACTGCGACGAGCGCGCGTTTCAGGGCGAAGATGCGCTCCATCTGCTCGCCGTCGCCGTCGAAGATCTGCTTCTCGACTTCGCCGATGAAGTCATCGATGCGGTCGAGGATCGGAAAGTACTGGTCGACCAGCGTGTCGACCAGCGCATAGGCAAGGTGGTCGACGCCGCGGGTGAGGATGTCGGCGCCGCCCTCGAGCCGCTCGACCACTTCCTGCACCGACAGGAACGTCCCCGCGTGCACCGAGACGAGGAAGTCCGCGCCCAGGAAGAGATAGAGGTTGTGCGTGTCCAGGTCGTACGGCTCGGGCGACTCTTTGACGAAGTGGACGCCGCGCACGACGATGAAGATGTAGTCGTGGTACTCCTCGACCTTGACGCGGCAGTCGGGCGAACGTGTGTCCTCGATGGCGAGCGGGTGGAATTGGAACAGGTCGCCGAGGAGCGCCCACGCGTCGTCGTGGCGTGAATCGATGTCGACCCAGAGCCGGCCGGTGCCGAAGCGGAAGGCCCGGGCGATCTCGTCTCGCGAGAGATCGCGCCGCAGCGTACCGTCGGAGTCGAGGTGGTAGGAGAGCCGTCCGGAGTCCGGGCGGCTCACGGCCCCGGTTCCGCCTGCCCCTGCCACTTCGTCCCCTTGATCAGCGAGAGGCCGAGGATGCGCTCGCGCAGGACGAGGTCGCGCACCTCGTCGCGGAAGGCGAGGGCCTGGCGCAGGCCGCGCCAGCCCCAGCGGCGCCAGGCACGGTAGAGCACGGCGATGCGGTCGCGCAGTGGGCCGAGGCCGATCAGCGAGGCGAGCGTCCACGGCTGGCGCGGCGACGCCGCGGAGTCGGACCAGTCCTCGACGTAGAGGTCGACCACGCCCGCCTCGCGCAGGAGCTGCTTCCATTCGACGAGGAGGAGCGGGCGCACGCCGAGTGATTCGATGATCGCCTCGCGGCGGTCGGGGTTCGCATCGCCCGTCCAGATGAGCTGGATCAGGACCACGCTCGCCATCGGCTTGGCGACGCGGACCAGCTCGCGCACGGCGGCGGCCGGGTCGGGCGCGGCGCCGAGCGCGGCGTCGCCGATGACGACGTCGAAGACCTCGTCCTTGTAGGGCAGTTCGTCGAGGGGCGCGTGCTCGAAGTGGAGCCGGTCGGAGATTCTCGCCTCACGAGCGCGGGCCGTGGCCGCGGCGACGAGCTCCGCGTCGGGATCCACGCCGGCGCCCGCGCACCCCACCGTTTCCGCCAGGAACAACGCCGACTCGCCCGGGCCGCTCGGGACTATGAGGAACTCGTGCTCCGGGCTCAGCTCGACCAGTCGGATGAGCTGCCGGTAGAGATCCAGTCCGGCCGGCGAGAAGGTGCGCCGGTGGCTGAGCCGGGCGAGTCCGACGGCGGAGGGGCGGTGCGTGGGGGTGACCCCGGCCGCACCGGCGTTGGCTTCGGGCAGCGCGCCAGCGACCCCGGCGGGGTCCTGGCGCGCGGCCGTGTTCACTTCCCTTGAGGGCATGCCTCGCAACTTAGGTGCGCCCGGGCGGGCCGGTCAATCCTTTGCCGGAAGCCCGCCGAGCGCGCGCAGGACCTGGACGACGCCCGTACCGAGGCGCGAGGGGACGTAGCCGCCCTCGAGGACGGCGACGACGCGGCCGTCCGCAGTCGCCTGCGTCCGCTCGATGATGCGCCGCGTGATCGCGTACAGGTCCTCCGGCTCGAGCTCGAGCCCGCCGAGCGGGTCACCGGCCAGGCAGTCGAAGCCGGCGGAGATGAGGACGAGCTCGGGCGCGAACTCACCGAGCGTTTCACCGAGCGCATCGTCGAAGGCGCGGTGGTACGCCTCCGCCGACGTCCCCGGCGCGAGCGGCACGTTGCGCGTGGTCCCCTCCCCCGCCCCCCGCCCCCGCTCACCCGCGCCGCCGGTCCCGGGCCAGTGCGGGCTCATGTGGAGCGACAGGAAGTAGACGCTCGGGTCTTCGTAGAAGATGTCCTGGGTGCCGTTGCCGTGGTGCACGTCCCAGTCGATGATCAGGACGCGCTCGACGCCACGCTCGGCCTGCGCCCAGCGTGCAGCGACGGCCACGTTGTTGAACAGGCAGAACCCCATCGCCTGGTCCGGCGTGGCGTGGTGGCCCGGCGGGCGGGAGACGGCGAATGCGGTCTCCGTCTCCCCCCGGAGCACGAGCGACGTCGCGGTGACCGCGCACCCGGCGGCGGCGAGCGCCGCGTCCCAGGACGCGTCCGAGACGATCGTATCGGCATCGAGCGCGACCTGCTTGCCCGTCCGCGCCGCCTCCTCGACCGCCGCACGCACCCGCTCGACGTGCGCCTCGGTGTGGACGCGCAACAGCGCATCGACCGTGGCCGGCTCGGCCTCGACCTGCCGCACCACGTGGAGGAGCGCCGGCGTGTCCTTGTAGATCGCATTCACCACCGCCGGCAGCCGGCCCTGGTGCTCCGGGTGGCCCCAGCCGGTGTCGTGCCGCGCGCAGTCGGGGTGCATCACGAGCGCCGTCGGATCGGCCATGCGCGCCTCCGCGTTCGGGTCCGACACGCCCGCCGCTACGCCAGCGGCGCGGCCGGCCCGGTCAGCAGCTCCGCGCCGGTCTCGGTGATCACCATGATGTCCTCGAGCCGGACGCCGAACTTGCCGTACTGGTAGATCCCGGGCTCGTTGCTGAACGTCATCCCCGGCTCGAGCACGACGTCGCTCTTGCCGACCAGGTACGGCCACTCGTGCCCCTCGAGCCCGATCCCGTGGCCGAGACGGTGCGTGAAGAGCTGGTAGCGCTCGCCGTAGCCGGCGTCGGCCACCACCTTCCGCGCGACCGCGTCCACCTCGCCGCACGTGCGGCCCGGCGCCGCGAACTCGAGCGCCCGCGCCTGCGTCTCGTGCACGACCTCGAAGACGGCGCGCACCTCGGCCGACGGCGTGCCGAAGACCGTGGTCCGCGTGATGTCGGACTGGTAGCCGTGGACCGACGTGCCCGCGTCGATCAGGACGACGTCGCCGGAAGAGAGCGGCGTGGGGTTGTCCGAGCCGTGCGGGTACGCCGACGACTCGCCGATCAACCCGAGGACCCAGCCGCCGCCGAAGCCGAGCCGCTCGAACGCCGTGCGGATGTTACGCGCGACGTCGCGCTGCGTCGT
Source organism: uncultured Gemmatimonadaceae bacterium (assembly GCA_964410055.1). GTDB lineage: Bacteria > Gemmatimonadota > Gemmatimonadetes > Longimicrobiales > RSA9 > CALBZE01. The sequence continues at coordinate 8,679 of CAYPGK010000060.1, forward strand.
CCCCTCGTGCAGCGAAGCGAACGTCGCTTCGATCGCCTCCAGCGTGATCCGGTTGGCGAAGCGCATGATCTCGATCTCGTGCGCCGTCTTGATCCCCCGGCAGCGGTGCGTGATCGGATCGCCGCTCACGAGCTCGAGCGTGCCCGCATCGCGCGCGAGGCCGTTGGCGATGAAGAAGCGCGTCGACTCCTCGAGGGCGAGCCGGCCGGTGGCGCGGCCCCAGTCACGCATCGTGCGGCCGATCAGCGCGAACGGACTCTCGTCCTCCTCCCAGATGCGGATCTCGAAACGACCGCCCGTCGCCTTCTCTGCCCGCTGCCGCTCGAAGGCCGGGCAGATCACGACCGCCTCGCCCCGCGCGGGCAGCAGCAGCCCGAAGGTCCGCTCGCTCCGACCCCAACGCACGTCGGCGAAGTAGGTCAGCGACGCGCCGGGCTCGATGAAGAGCGCATCCACCCGCGCCCGCGCCATGAGCTCCTGCGCCCGCGCGCGCCGGGCGACCCGCTCCTCCTCCGAGATCGGCGGCGGCGCCTCGTCGCGCCGCGAACGCAGCGCGGCGATCGGACCGGGCAGCTCGTCCCCGCCCTCGGCCTCCGGGTTCACGCCCGCAGCGCACGCGCTCGTGCCCAGGACCGTCAGCGCGCCGGCGCCCAGCACACCGGCCTGGATGAATTGACGTCGCATCATGTCGTTCCTCGATCCCGTCTGGTCTGTCGCTCGAACCGCTCCAATCTATCACGCACCGGCCGCCGTGTCGAAGCGCCGGCCGGGCGCGCCGCGGCGCGCGACGTGCATGGGGCCATCCTCGCCGATTGGATGTCGTCTCAGGAGGTTCGCAATGAAGTTCCGGCTGGCCGTCGCCGGCATACTGGCTCTGCTGATCTGCCCGCTCCCACTCGAGGCCCAGCGCGCCTTCGACGAGGAATACGACTGGTTCGCTGGTCGCCTCAAGATCAAGGGGCACCACATCTTCCCCCGTTCCACCTTCGCCGTCGACCGCGGGGCCATCCAGACCCAGAAAAGCGGCTTCGGCGTCGGGCTCGAGTACGTCCTCGAGAACGGCTGGGGGTTCGGACTCGCCGGTTACACCTCGGGCCGCGTCTCGGAGTTCGATTCCAACAGCGCCGTCGTCGTGGTGCTGGCTGAGGCGAACTATTTCCTGCGCATGCGCGCGCTGCGCCTGGCGCCGTACATCGGTGCGCACACCGGCCTCGGCACCTACAGGAAAGGCGCCTCGGACTTCCCCTCGCTCCACGACAACCTGGCCGAGTTCGGCTACCAGGTCGGCGTCCGCTTCCAGCCGTGGATCTACCTCGGATTGGATGCGCAGATCCGCTGGATGAGCGACGCGGCCCACCGGGACCAGGGGAACGCCTTCGAGAGGACGCAGGTCCTGCTCGGGATCACGATCCTCTAGCCCGGCGCCGAGTCGGCCGGCCCGGCGCCCCGGTGGCTGGTCCGGCGGGCCGCGGGTCCTCGGGTCCGCCGGATCAGTTCTGCTCGGGTCGCACGATCTCGTAGTTCTTCGGCGGCTCGGCGCCAAGCAGGTGGCGGACGAAGTAGTCCCAACGCCTGCGGATGAAATACGGCTCGTTCAGCCCGTGCGCGCGGTCGGGCGCGATGATCAGGTCGAAGTCGCGGTTCGCCTTGATCAGCGCATCGACGAGCTGGATCGTCATGGCGGGGTGGACGTTGTCGTCCATGTCCCCGTGCATGAGGAGCAGCTTGCCCTGGAGGTTCTTCGCGTACGTCTTGTTGGCCGAGGCCTCGAAGTTGTCCGTCCCCTTCACCGAGTCCCGGACCAGGAAGCCCTGGTACTTCTCCGCCCAATAGATGTTGTAGCTGCGGTTGTCGTGGTTCCCGGCGCCCGAGACGGCCACCTTGAAGAAGTCCGGGAAGCGCAGGATCGCGTCCGTCGAGGCGAAGCCGCCGCCGGAGTGGCCGAAGATGCCGACCCGGTCGAGGTCGATCCACGAATGCCGCGCGGCGAGCTGCTTGATCGCCGTCACGTGGTCCGGGATCCCGTTGTCGATGAAGTTGCCGTAGTAGTGGTCGTGGAACGCCTTCGACCGCAGCGGCGTGCCCAGGTGGTCGAGCTGGATGACGATGAAGCCCAGCTCGGCCAGCGCGAACGCCTCGTCGCCCGCCTTGAAGCGCCACGCGCCCACGCTGCCCACCTGCGGGCCGGGGTAGATGTGGTCGATGATCGGGTACTTCTTGTTCGGGTCGAAGTCCGTCGGCCGGTACATCACGCCGTAGAGGTCGGTGACCCCGTCGCGCGCCTTGACGGTGAAGACCTCGGCCGGCTTCCACCCCATCTCCTCGAGGCGCGAGATGTCCGCCTTCTCGAGGACGCGCACGACGCGCCCGTCCGGGACCGCGCGCAGCACCGTGACCGGCGGCTCCTCGATGCGCGAGTAGCTGTCCACGAAGAAGCGGCCGCTCGGCGAGAACTCGATCTCGTGGTCCGCGTCCTCGGGCGTGAGCAGCGTGAGTCCGGTCCCGTCATAGTTGACGCGGTAGAGATGCTGGTAGTAGAGCAGCCGGCCCGGCTCGCGGCCGCGGGCGGTGAAGTAGATCTGCTTCGCCTTCTGGTCGACGTACTTTACCTCGCCCACCGTCCACGGGCCCGAGGTGATCCGGTTCTTGAGCACCGGCTCCGCACGCGGCGCGGCGCCCTTCTCATCCGCGGTCTCTCCATCGGCCGCGGGGCTCGCCTTCGCGAGCACGGCGCCGGCGCCCTCGCGGCCGTCGAAGCGGTAGAGGTGCGCCCAGCCGTCGCGCTCGGACCACCAGAGTACGTCCTGCCCGTCGTCGCTCACGAACCAGCTCGGCCGCCCGCGCGGGTTCGTCTCGACGAACGTCTTGCTCGTGTCCATCGCCAGGATCCGCGCAGCGCCCGTCTCCGCATCCGCCTCGACCAGGTAGATGCTCTTCGAGCCGCGGGTCAGATAGTGGAAGCGGACCTTCCGCGAGTCCTTCGTCCACACCGAGTCGAGCGGCGAGCCGGTGAGCGAGAGCTGGTTCGGCGTCGGGTGCAGCTCGAGCGCGATGTTCCGCTTCGACTCGATGTCGATGATGTGGAGGTTCGGAACCGGGACGACGCTGTCGCCCGGGAGCGCGTACGGCTGCGAGAAGTGACGCGGCCGCTGCGACGTGTACGAGATGTAGTGCATGTGCTCCACGCCGCGCTGGTCGGTGCGGAGCACGGCGATCTTCTTCGAGTCGGGCGACCAGCGGAGCTGCGGCCGGCGCGGCCGCGGGTTCATCATCTCGGTCGGGCGCGGCCGCGTGAGTCCGTACGCCCAGTACTCCTCGCCGTCGGTCGTGAGCCGGATCGAGTCGCCGCCGGCCATGGGGCGGATCCACAGGTCGTGCTCGTGGACGAACGCTTCCCACGTCGAATCGGGCGAAGCGACGAAGGCCACCCGGTTCGGCTGCGTCTCGCCGACGGTGCAGGTGTAGCTCACGATGTCGCAGCGGAAGCGCTTCCGCCTCGCCTCGAACTCGATGACGCGCTCGCCCTCGACGAATTCGAAGGTCCGGAACGGCAGCTTCGCCGGGTCGTAGGCCGTGTCGTTCGCCACGGACATGGCGGCGGCGAGCTTCGCGTTGTCGAAGACGAGCGAGCGGGTGTTACGGACCGGGTCGATCAGGACGAACTCGGCCGCGCCGTCCGCGAGCTTGTTGCGATACCAGAAGCGGTTGCCGTCGGCGAGCCACTGGGGGCGGACCTCGTCGCCGGCGATCAGGTCCTGGACGTGCCAGCGCAGGAAGCGCTCGGCGCGGTTGTAGTCGACGACGGGCGTCTGTTCGCCCGTCGACTGGGCGCGCGCCTCTGGCGCGAGGAGGACCAGCGCGAGGCCGAGCGCGGCAAGGCGACGGGGAGCCGAGACGCTCCCCTTATGCATCCGAATCACGTGCATCCGTTCGAGTCGAGGGGGGATCGTGTGCTCACGCGCCGATGGCGGCGAGCGCTTCCGTGAACTCTCTCTGGAAATCGGGCCCGAGCGGGATCGGCAGCGCGTCCGCCTCCGCGAGCACCGCGCGGGCCGCATCGTCGCGGCCGCTGCGGGCGAGGAGCAGCACGAGCGCCGTCCGCGCGCCGCGGTGGTACGGATCGGCCTCGAGCGCTTCGCGGAACGACCGCTCCGCACCCACGACCGCGCCGCGCCGGGCGGCGATCCAGCCGCGGGTGAAGGCGATCTCGGCCTTCTCGGCCCGGGTACCGCCTTCGCCCACTTCGCCCAGCCCTGCATTGGCGCGCGAGGTCTCGCCGAGCGAGGCCAGCAGCCGCAGCCAGCGCAGCCTTTCGCTGCCGGGACTCACCGTGCCCAGCCGGATCGGTGCGACGGCCGCCTCGGCGGCCGCGGTGTCGCCGAGCGCGAGGTGCGCCTCGGCGATGGCGATCATGTAGTCCGCGCGGGGGCGCCCCGCCGCGCGCAGGATGCGCTGGGCCTCCTCGAGCACGCTGAGCGCCTCCTGCGGCCGGCCTGCTGCTGCGAGCGCCTCGGCGTACTGCAGGCGATGGCCGTAGTGCTGCGGCTTGCGCGCCACGAGGTCGGCGAAGAAGTCCAGCGTCTCGCTGGCGTACCCGATCCGGGCGCGCACATCGGCGGCGAACGCGGCGGCCTCGTCGCGCCGGTCGCGCAGGTACGTCGAGAGCGTCGGCGCGTCGGCCACGTACGCCTCCGCAGTGCGGATCGCCTCCGGCACGCGGGCGTGGTCGAGGTACAGGTTGCGTAGCGTCTGGTTCAGGCGCGCGCGCTCGGCCAGGTCTGTCTCGAGCGCGATCGCCTTCTCGTAGAGCGCGACCTGCTGCTCGAGCACGTCGTCCTCGTTCTGCCGCCAGGCGCGGCCGCGCACGCCGACGAGCTCGGCGCGCGCCCGATAGGTCGGCGCGTACGTCGAATCGAGCGCCTCCGCCCGGTCCAGCCACTGCACCGCGGTGTTGTAGCGCCCGGCGTCGCGGTGTAGCGACGCGTAGCTCAGGAATGCCGGCAGGTACTCGGGATCGCGCACCAACGCGCTGTCCAGGTAGGTCCGCGCGAACCACTGCTGCGCGGCCCAGCCGACGCGCCGCGAGCGCGGCGTCTGGCCGCGCCTGGCCAGCTCGGAAAGGCGGGTGTAGACCTGCGCCCAGTTGCTCGCCAGCGCGTTCTGGTCCCCCTCGAGGGCGGCCTTGTGCCGCGCGATCAGCGAGTCGACGAACGCGTACGTGGCCGGGTCCAGCCGCCGCAGGTCCTCGTGCGTGTTCATCGACTTGTGGTTGAGCGGGTGCGCCTTGACGGGCGAGAGATACGCCTCGAACGCCTGGGCGAGGAACTCGCTCTCGTTGTTGGCCGCGTAGTAGTCCAGCGTACGTCCGTCGCGCATGGCGTCGTGGTAGAGCTCCCGGACGCGGCGCACCTCGGCGTCCGTCAGGACCGTGCCGTGGAAGAGATGCACGTACTCGTGCAGCAGGACGTTGCGCTCCCAGTGCGAGCCGCGCTCGACGTACTCGATCCCGGTCGCGCCGCCGCCGATCCCGCGGATGTCCATCCACTGCCGGTTGTCGAACGTCGTGCTGACCCGCAGCTCCGGGTTGCCCATCGCCTCGGCCAGGTCGACGTGCAGCGGCGGGATCGTGAAGGTGCGGTGCAGCCGGTGCAGCATCGGCACGAAGGCGATCGTCGGCCCGAGCTGCTGGCGCACCATCTTCCGCACGCGGTCGCCGGGGTAGATGCCGACGTCGTCGAAGACCTCCTCGAACGTCCGGTCCGCCGGTACGGGCGTCGCCTCGATCTCGGCCTCGAGCGAGTCGTACGCCGCCAGGTAGGTGAACTGCCGGTGCTTGATCACCGCGGCGAGCCCGTTGTGCGCCGGGCCGTAGTGCGGCTTGCGCTCCAGGATCGCGGCGAAGGTGGCCGCCGCCGAGTCGAGGCGCTCGGCGACGGGCATGTCGTACGCCATGTAGAACGCCGAGCCGCGCAGCATGGCCGGGAGCACCGAATTCGGGTACTCGCTCTCGACCGCGCGCGTGTGCTCGATCGCGCCGGCCACGTCGTCTCTCGCAATGCGACGGTCGGCCTCGCGCAGCCGCTCGCGCACGATGCTGTCATTCGGGCTCGCGTAGTCCGCGTACGTCAGGTTCGTGTGACCGTTGCCCCAGTGCCAGTGCGTGAGCAGGTGGAGCGGGTCGAGTTCGAGGGCGAGGTCCCATTGCGCGGCCATGTCGTCGAGGCGAGTCGCGTCGACGCGGCGCCAGATCGCGTAGCCGTACCAGAAGCGCGCATCCGCATCGAGCGGGTCGAGGGCGAGCGCGCGGGCCAGCAGCTCCTCGGCCGCGGCGGGATCCTGGTTCCAGAAGGCAAGGTCCGCCTCCAGGACGAAGGAGCCGGCGGCGCGACGGTCCCACTTCCGCGCCCGCTCGGCCCACGAGCGGGCGTCGTCGAAACGCTTCTCCAGCAGCGCGATCCGGCCGAGGAGCAGCGCGGCGTCCGCGTTCTTCCCCTCGCCGACCAGCGAGTCCGCGATCGCCGTGGCAGGCGCCAGCTCCCAAGCCTGGAGCTTGAGCCGCGCCCGCAAGAGGCGCGCGTCCCGGTTCTTCGGCTCCGCGGCGAGCGCCCGCTCGATGAGCGACTCTGCCTCATCGTAGCGGTGCTGCCGGAACCGCAGCTCCGCGGCGGCGGCCAGGAGCGCCGGCGTCTCGGCCGAGGCCGCGATCAGCGAATCCGCGGCGCCCCACATCCCCAACTCCACCATGCGCCGCACTCGCGTGGCCGCGTCGGCGCCCTGGTCGGCACGGACGGCTTCTCGCTCGGCCGTGAGCAACGTGCGGGCGCTGGCGATGTCGTCGGCCGGGATCGGTGGCCGGTCGGCGCCGCACGCCCAGGCGAGGAGCAACAGGAGGGGCCAGGTCTTGGAGTCAGGTCGAATCATCTCGCCAACGATCCGATGGGGGGTTCGTCTCTCGCGCCCGGTCCGCCGCCGGTGCGACACGATTCGCCGGCGCGCCCCGGCATTCCGGCCGGGGGCGCCGGTAGGAGTTTCACTTCGGTGAGAGGAGCGGCGGCGGCCCGGCCGCGTCAGCCGGCCCGTGCCGCCACGCGCGACGGCGCGGCCTCGAACCGCTCCTGGAGGCTCCGGACCTCGCGCACGCGGGAGCGCAGCGCGATCACCGCGTCGCACGCGGCCGACGTCGCCGACATCGTGGTGCAGTAGGGGATCCGGTACGCGATCGCGGCGCGGCGCATCGCGTAGTCGTCGAACTGCGACTTCTTGCCGAGCGGCGTGTTGATCAGGAGCTGCACCTCGCCGCTCAGCATCTTGTCGACGATGTTGGGCCGCCCCTCGCCCACCTTAAAGACCCGCTCAGCCGGGATCCCCCGCGCCCGCAGGTAGCGCCACGTCCCTTCCGTGGCCAGGATCCGGAAGCCCATGTCGTGGAACCGGCGCAGGATCGGCGTCACCGTCGGCTTGTCATGGTCGTTGACCGTGACGACGACCGTCCCCTCGAGCGGCAGCTCCATGCCCGCCGAGATCTGCGCCTTCGCGAACGCCATCCCGAACGACTCGTCGAAGCCCATGACCTCGCCGGTCGACCGCATCTCGGGGCCGAGGATCACGTCGACGTCGAACTTGTTGAACGGGAAGACCGCTTCCTTGACGGCGACGCCCGGGATGTGGAAGTCCGACGCGCCGCCCACCTGCTCGATCGTGGGCAGGCCCAGCTCGGCGATGCGCTTGCCCGCCATGACCCGCGAGGCGAGCTGCGCGAGCGGGACCCCGGCCGCCTTCGAGATGAACGGCACGGTCCGCGACGCGCGCGGGTTCACCTCGAGCACGTAGACCACGCCGTCCTTGATTGCGTACTGCACGTTGATCAGCCCGACCACGCCGAGCCGCCGCGCGAACTCCGACGTCAGCCGCCGGATCTCGGCGACCTCGTGGTCCTTGAGCGCGAACGGCGGGAGCACGCACGCCGAGTCGCCGGAGTGCACGCCCGCATCCTCGATGTGCTGCATGACGCCGGCGATCACGACTCGCTCGCCGTCCGAGAGCGCGTCGACGTCCGCTTCGAACGCGTCCTCCAGGAACCGGTCGATCAGGACCGGATGGTCGGGCGCCGCGCGCACCGCGCGCTCGAAGTACTCGAGGAGCGAGTCCTCGTCGTAGACGATCTCCATCGCGCGGCCGCCCAGCACGTAAGACGGACGCACCAGCACCGGGTAGCCGACCTCGGCCGCGACCCGGACCGCCTGCTCCGTGCTCGTCGCGATCCCGTTGGGCGGCACCGCGGCGCCGATCTCGCGGCAGAGCGCGGCGAAGCGGTCGCGGTCCTCAGCCCGGTCGATCGCGTCCACACTCGTGCCGAGGATCGGCACGCCGAGCGAATCGAGCGCGCCCGCCAGCTTGAGCGGCGTCTGCCCGCCGAGCTGCACGATCACGCCCTCCGGACGCTCGCGGTCGACGATCTCGAGCACGTCCTCCAGCGTGAGCGGCTCGAAGTAGAGCTTGTCCGAGATGTCGAAGTCCGTCGAGACCGTCTCCGGGTTCGAGTTGATCATGATCGTCTCGAACCCGTCCTCGCGCAGCGCGAGCGCGGCCTGTACGCAGCAGTAGTCGAACTCGATCCCCTGACCGATCCGGTTCGGACCGCTCCCCAGGATGACGACCTTGCGCCGATCCGATGCCGGCGACTCCGTCTCGTCCTCGTACGCCGAGTACAGGTACGGCGTCGTCGCGGGGAACTCGCCCGCGCACGTGTC
>CAYPGK010000061.1:0-970 GCA_964410055.1 uncultured Gemmatimonadaceae bacterium
CCCGCGATCCCGATCGGGTCTTCCTGCGTGAACTGCCCCGTGTTCGGATCGTAGTACCTGTTCCGCCGGTAGAGCAACCCGCTTTCATCGAGCTGGTCCTGGAGCAGGCTTCCCACCCAGTCACCCTCGCCGCCGCCCGGCCGGTCCAGGTAGGTCCGCAGTTGGGGGGCGGGCCAGTCCACGTAGATGCAGTTCGAGTTACTCCCCGTACATTCGGGTGCGCCACCGATGAAGCTCCCTCGTTCGTACTGCCCGCGCCAGTTGACGTAGGGCACGATGAGGGTCGCACCCAGGTGATTGAAGTTGTTGCGATAGACCCCGAGCGGCCGATCGATGTCCCCGCCATGGACGTACGAGACTCGTCCGTACTGCTTCCCCGAACCGTATGCCGCTTCGAGGTTGTCGCCCTCGCCGCCCGGCGCCCTCAGCTCACCGAGGAGTTGGTCGCCGTCCCAGACGAAGCGCGTGATGGCGTCGCTCTTCCCCAGCGCGCCAGAGGGCGCGTGCCTCGTCCGGACCATGATCCGCCGCCCGAGGGCATCGTATCGGATCTCCTCGATCAGGTCGTCCGAATTCCCGCCCATTTCCATGAACCGGTCCCGGGCGAAGCGCTGCGAACGGACGAGCCGCTTGTCGGCGCTGTAATAGTAGCGCGTCGTGCGACGATGCACCTCTTCCGGGTCACCGCCGAACAACGGATTGGGGCCGATGCGCACCTCGGCGGCATAGCTCACGTTGCCGGCAACGTCGTATTCGCGCCATTGCTCCGACCACGATTGAGTCGTCGGGCTGGTGGGCGACAGTACGACCCGCATGAGGCGGCCGTACGGATCGTACATGTTCTCGTACTCCGGGGCGTTGCCGAGCCCGGGCCGAAAAAAAAGGCCGCGGCGTCATCACGACGCCGCGGCCGCCGCCCAGCCGTATCGGGTCAGAGCAATGCCACTCCGCCCCGCTCCCCCTACCCGTC
>CAYPGK010000061.1:980-17225 GCA_964410055.1 uncultured Gemmatimonadaceae bacterium
TCTTACTTGTTCGGGTCCGCGGGGGGGTGGCGGCCCCGGGCCCCAAAAAAACGCCGGCGGGGTGGTTTGGCCGCCGCGGCCGCCGCCGCATGCTGTCGTGTCGGTCGGCCCCCGCGCCGTCCCCTCCCTACCGGTCCGACGCCGTCTCCCCCGCCAACCCCGCCTCCGCCACCACGATCAGCAGGACGCGCTGGATCCCGCGGGGGGCATTGCGGTGGATGTACCACTCGTCGGGCGAGTGGGCGTTGCCGCCGATCCCGCCGCCGCCGATCGTGATGGCGGGGATCCCCTGAGCGATCGGGACGTTGGAGTCGGTCGACGAGCGCTGGAGACCGGGCGTCCCGCCGAAGTGGCGGGTCGCGGCGGCGGCGCGGAGCACGAGCGGCGTCTCGGGGTCGATCTCGCCCGACGGCCGGTCGCCGACGAGCTGGACGTCCACCTCGAGCGGCGCGCCGCGGCGCTTCATCGCGTTCTGCTCCTCGAGCGCCTGCTGCACGGCGGCGCGGAAGATCGAGTCGATCTCCATGAGCCGGGCCTGGCTCTCGGAGCGCATGTCGACCTCCATCCACGCCTCGAAGGGGACCGAGTTGACCGAGGTGCCGCCGCCGATCCGCCCGACGTTGTAGCTGGTGCGCGTGCCTTCGGCGGTGAAGCGGTCGGCGGCCTCGTCGAAGAGGCGGATCGCGCGGCCGAGCGCGTGCGACGGGTTCGCGGTCCCGAACGCGCCCCAGGAGTGGCCGCCGGGCCCCTTGAAGGTCACACGGTAGCGCCGTGAGCCGAGCGCCTGGTTGACGATCCGCTCGTAGCCCGTGCCGTCGACGGAGATGAAGGCGTCGATCCTCGGGCCTTCGGGGCCGAAGAGCTGCTTCACGCCGCGCAGGTCGCCGAGCCCTTCCTCGCCCACGGTGCCGATGAAGAGGACGTCGGCCTCGGTCTCGACGCCGGCGGCCTCGAGGGCGCGCAGCGTCTGGAGCACGACGACGAGGCCCCAGGTGTCATCGGCGATCCCGGGCGCGTACAGCGTGTCGCCGCGCTGCTGGACCGTCACGTCGGTCCCTTCAGGGAAGACGGTGTCGAGGTGCCCGGAGATCGCGAGGACGCGGCCGCCGGTGCGTCCCCTGCGCAGCGCGATCACGTTCCCGGCCGCGTCCGTCCAGACGCTGTCGGCGCCGGCCTCCCTCAGCATCTCGGCGTACTTGCGCCCGCGCGCCTCCTCCATGAACGGCGGCGCCGGGATCTCGGTCAGCGTGATCAGGTCCCGCAACGCTTCCGCGTCGGTGGCGACGATGTGGTCGAGCGCGCGGCGCACGGCCGGGTTCGTGGCGAGCCGCTCGACCTCGTCGCAGTAGCGGCGCACGGCGCCGTCGCACTCGAGGGCCCCGGTCTGGGCCACGGCGGGCGCGGCCGTGAGCGCCAGGCTCAGCGCACCCAGGGCGATGGACCTCAGCATCGTTCGTCCTCCTGTGGTCGTGTGGGATCGACGGCGGGCTCGGCGCCGCGAGGCCACGCGCCCGGCGACGATCCGGGCAGAGTCGCGTTGCTACTCCGCGCCGGCGGCCACGCTGCGCATGAGACTGGCAGCGCGCGCCCGCAGCGGCGCGTCCGCATCACGCCAGTAGCCGGCGGCACGGGTGAAGTGCCAGGCCGCCCGCTCGGAATCGCCCCGGTGCAGGTAGATCTCGCCGCGCCGCTCGTGAGCGGGAGCGGCGAAGGCCAGATCGAGGCCGAGCGGGCTCGGGAAGCTGTCGTAGATCTGGAGCGCTTCGTCGTCGCGGCCCAGTTCGACGAGCAGCCCGGCGCGCAGCCACCGTTCGTGTGTCCAGCTTTGATGGTCCGCGACGTGGAGCACGGACTCGGTGAGACGCGGCGGACCGAGCAGGCGGAGCGCCTCGTCGGGGTTCCCCTCCGCGGCCGCGACCTCGGCCCTCAGGACCCTTGCCATCCGGCGCGCCATCGCCGTGTCCGCCTCGGCCGCGGTGAGCGCCTCCAGCGATGCGGCGAACGCCAGGGCGGACTGCGTCTCCCCGAGCCGGACCGAGGCCAGCCCTTGCAGATACGCCCGGTCCGCCGGATCCACGGACGAATCGCCGAGCGCCCGCCGGACCGCTCTCAGCTCCGCCTGCTGCACCGGGATGAAGGGCAGCGTGAGCAGCACCGCTCGCTGTTTCAGCGCCCAGAGCGAGTAGTACGGCCCCACCCGGCCGAGGAGGGCGTGCGCCTCGTCGACCTTGCCGCGCCCGACCAGGATCTCCATGGCGTAGTGGAAATGGAGCGGCTGTATCGTCGTGTTGAGCTCGGGCGGGATCATCTGCGGGATCAGATGCTCCGTCACACCCGCCAGATCGCTCGAGGCGACGGCCGCATTCACCAGGAGGTCCTTCACGACCTCGGGATTGCTCGCCTGCGAGAGCCGCGGCGCGACGGCATCCCGGGCGGCCGCATCTCCGAACGCGAAGGCCCGGAGGAGCTCCAGCTCGATCGTGCGGTCCTGGTCGGGCCGGAGCGCGCTCACCCGGGCCGCCCACTTCTCGAACCCCGGCCGGTCCCCGCGGATCGCCGCCAGCCGTGCCAGATGGATCGCGGCGCCGGCGTTCGCCGAGTCCAGCGCGATCACCCGCTCCCATGCCGGCCTCGACGCTTCGGCCGGGTGCCCGACCAGCGGCAGCCAGTGGTACTGGTTCTCGGCCAGGACGAACCACGCGGTCGAGTCCAGCGAGTCCCGCTCGAGCACCCGTTGGTACAGTGCGATCGCCGTGTCCGGGCGTCCCGCAATGTACGCGTCCCACGCCAGCGCGCTCAGGCGCTCCTGCTCGGGCATGCTCCCGCTCATCTGCGCCGCCAGCGTCCCGGCCCACGACGAGATCCCCACGCTCCCGGTCCAGTTCGCCGCCTGGCTGAGCCGCACGTACGCCAGCGCGAAGCCGGTGTCTGCGGCGACCGCCCGCTGGAACGCCGCGACCGCCGCGGCATACCGCCCCACCCGGTACTCCCGTTCGCCTTCGACGTACGCCTCGAGCGCCTCGGCCGAACGCGTCGCCAGGAGTAGCCGCTCGGCCTGCGGCGCCTCGATCCCGGGCCTGCGCAGCGTGAGCAGCCGCGTGGCCAGCTCCTCCACCAGGGCGAAGAGGTCCGCCGCGTCCCCCTGCACCTCGGCGCCGCCGAGCACCGACGATGCGGTGGCGGCGTCGTAGATCGATGCCGAGATCCGCAGCCGGTTGCGCGCCTCGACGACGTCGCCGAGCACGAACGTGCCGGCACCCAGCTGCCGCGCGATCTCCCGCGCCCGCTCGACCGTCAGCCGCCCGACATCGCTTGCCACGGCGTCCAGGACCGTGCGATGGCTGACCGTTCGCAGGTCGCCCACGTTCAGCCCGGAGGTCAGCAGGCTCGCCAGCCCCTCGGTCAGATACTCGAACTCCGTGGAGCCGTGGACCGTGAACGGGAAGATCGCGATCGAGTCGGTGATCGGCGCCCGGCGCTGCAATCCGCTGCCGAACTTCGCCACCGCGCCGATGCCAAGGGCGATGATGACCGCACCGGCCAACGCCCAGCGCCGGTTGAGCCGCACCCCCGCGCGTCGCGCTCCGGCCACGGCGGCCGGTGCGGGCGTCGACGCCGGGCCCGTCTCCCGACTGGCGGTGGCGACCGGGGGAGCGATAGCGGGGCCGGTCGTCGCCTCCGCGGCACCGGCAACTATCTCCGCGCCACCGGCAGCCGGTACCGCGACCGCCTCTCGCGCCTGGATCATCTCGACGAGCCGCCGCGTCTCGGGCGAGGGCTCGACCTCGTACGTCGCCGCCAGCTCCCGTACAAACGCCTCGTACTCGCGCATCGCGCGCGCGCGATCACCGATCCGGTCCAGGAGCAACAGATACCGCCGGAAGCCGATCTCGTTGCCGGGGCTCAGCTCCACGGCCCGCTGCCCCCACCTCACCGCCCCTTCGATCGAGCCCGCCGCCTCCGCACGTTCCGAGAGCGTCCAGGCCGCCTCCCGCGCCATGTCCCGCAGCCGCGTACGCTCCCGGTCCAGCCACTGCTCGAACTCCCACGCGTCTTCCAGATAGAAGCCCGGCAGCAGGTCCCCGGCGTAAAGCGACAGGGCCTCCTCCAGCCGATCCTCCTCCACGGCGCGCTCGAACTCCAGGACGTCGCACTCCAGACTCCCGAAGTCGAGCGACACGTCCCCGTCGCCCCGGCGCTGGACCACGTCGTCGCCCAGCGATACGCGCAGATGGTGCACCGCCTTGTTCAGCGCGTTCCGGGCCCGGTCCTCTTCCAGCTCCGCCCAGAACAGACCCAGCAGTCGGTCCCGCTGGTGGAATCCCCTCGGCTTCGCGAGGGCCAGGTACACGAAGACCGCCAGCCTCTTCCGCTGCGTCAGTACCGAGCCGATCTCTTCGCCGGACGTGTTCCGCAAGTCCAGCGTGCCCAGCGCACGAAACCGAAACTGAGGCGTCGTCGCCATCGACCTCGAAGAAATCGGTGAGGAATTCATGGGGAACCGACAGGGAATGTCGTGTAGCATAACATTCCACTGGTGTCGGCACAATGTCGCAATTTCTTACAATCCGGCGGGTTCACTCCGTCTGGCCGGGTTGCACCGAGGCCGCGCCGGAGCGATGCGACGATCCTGGTGGTGAGACGATCAGATCGACTGCGTCGGGAAACTTGCTGACGCGTACGAAGTCTTCCGATACCGGCTCCACGATGTCGAACACCCAGGGGTCGTCGACTTCGACCAGGATCGCTCGTGACCCCACCGTGAGCGCCGGGTTGATGTCGGCGCGGATGCTGTTGCCCACCATGCACGCCGCGCCCGGGTCGGCGACGCCGAAATGCGCGAGCGCCGCGCGGAACTCCTCGACCGTCTTGCGACGGCAGATCCGGACCCGATCCGCCGGGACCACGTCGAGCACGCCCGATCGGCGGATACAGTCGAACTGGTAGTCCGGGTCGCCCGCCTGGGTGTAGATCGCGGTGTCGACGCACGCGGCCAGGCGCTCCAGCGCCTCGATCGCGCCGTCGTAGCACGGCGGCGGACCGATGACGTCGCGCGCGAGGGCGACGCACTCCTCGACGACCGCCGGATCCGGCGCCCGCCTCGCCAGCTCACACAGCCGCAGGTACGTCTCCCGGAACGACGGCTCCAGGCGAAACGGCCCGAGTCCGTACCGGTCCACCATCTCGCGGTCGATCTCGTCGTGGTGGATGCGACGCGCCAGCTCGATGTCGAACCCCTCGGCCGCCATCAGGTCGAAGAGCGCGCGCCGCGCGTTCTGGAAGCGCGGCGCCGTGTCGACCAGCGTGTCGTCGAAATCGACGAGGACCAGACGCAGGTCTTCCGAATTCCCGTGTATTCTCATGCACGGAAGGTAGATGCGGCGCCCCCGCGGGGTCAACGGCGCGCCGTCCGCCGTCCGCGGGTCGCTGGCCCCGGGCCTCGGGCCCCGGCCTCCCGGCTCCCGGCACACGCCGTGTCCGCCGTGTCCGCCGGGGCTGCCGGGGCTGCCGGGCCCGCCCAGTCCACCCGGAGCGCCGTGTCCGCCCGGCTACGAGCGCAGTTCGTAGTTCACGATCATCCGACCCACGTCCGGATCGACGACCACGATCGAGACGACGTCGCGGTCCGCCTCGTTCACCGCCGCGACGAACTCCTCGACCGTGGAGACCGGCCGACGGTTCACCTCCACGATCTGCTGCCCGGGCCGGATCCCGGCCCGCGCGGCCGCCGAGAACGATCGCACCGATGCGACGACGAGGCGCCCGTCGTCCGCGGCGAGCGAGAAGCCGACCCGCGTCGGACCCTCGAGCTGCGGCGTCGGCTCCGGCTTCACTCCCGACCGGATCAGCCCCAGCTCGACCGGAATCCGAACGGGCGTGCCGTAGCGGATCACGTCCACCGGCACCGTCGAGCCCGGCTCCAGCGCCGCGAGCTCCGCCTGCAGGTCGCTCACCGTCGCCACCGGCCGGCCCGCGATGCCGACGATCACGTCTCCGAGCTGGATCCCGGACTTCGCCGCCGGGCTGACCGGCTCCAGGCTCACCACCTCCGCGCCCTGCGCCGCGTCCAGCCCGTAGACCTCCGCATCCGCCGCATCCACGTTGTTGAGCAGCACGCCCAGATACGCGCGGCGCACGTGGCCGTGCTCGATCAACTGCGCCGCGGCCCGCCGCGCCAGGTTGATCGGCACCGCGAAGCCGTACCCCGCGAAGAAGCCCGTCGGGCTCGCGATCGCCGTATTGATCCCCACCACCTCGCCCGCCAGGTTCACCAGCGGCCCGCCCGAGTTCCCCGGGTTGATCGCCGCGTCCGTCTGGATGAAGTGCTCGAGCGGCGCCGTGCGCTGCTGCTCACCGTTCAGGATCCCGATCGCACGCCCCGTCGCACTGACCACGCCCGCCGTCACGCTGAACTGAAGGCCCAGCGGGCTGCCCAGCGCGAGAACCCAGTCGCCGAGCTGGAGCCGGTCCGAGTCGCCCAGGCGCGCAACCGGAAGGCCGTTCGCATCGATCTTCACCACCGCCACGTCCGTGCTCGGGTCCCGCGCAACGACCCGCGCCTCGAACTGCCGCCGGTCGTGCAGCATCACCAGCACCCGGTCCGCCTGCTGCACCACGTGGTCCGACGTCAGGATGTAGCCGTCCTCCGAAACGATGACCCCGGACCCCGCACCCTCCGCCGGCGACGGCTCCGGATGCGCGTCGGGCAACGGGCCGAACAGCCCGCTCAACCGGACCGGCCGCGCCTCGATCTGGATGAAGACCACCGCCGGCAGCACCGCCTCCACCGCCTGATGGAACGTCTGACTGGACGGCGCACGCGCCGCGATCTCCTCCGGCTCGTCACGGCACCCCGCGCATAGCGCGGCGACGAGCCCCATCCACACGATCCGTTCCCGCGACATGACCGGCGCACGGTGCAATTTGCATGCGTGGATACTCCAGCCGCCCGGCGGGATTCATGGTTCGGGGAGCGGCGCTTGCGTACCGCCGCGTCCGCGGGGAGGCGGCCGGCGGCGTCGCAAGGCAGGGAATGGGGGGCACACGGAGAAACCCGGCCCACGTCGAACCGCACTGGGGGGGGGACGACGCCGATCAGGCCGGACACGCGCCGATCAGGCCGGACACGCGTAGAAACTGCACACGCGTGGGCGAAAAAATCCGTGCGTGTGCAGTTTACCACCTCTAATGTGGAAACCCGGCACGCGTCGTCCGACTCAACGGCAGGCGTGTGCAGTTGACCACCATATCCGGGGAAAGTCGGCACGCACGAGAAATCGGAGGCACGCGTGCCGGGTTTCTACGCTGAGCGCAAGGAGGACGGCAGGCGGGCAGGCGGGCAGGCGAGCAGACAGGCGGCCGGCAGACGGCAGGCAGGCGGCAGACGGCCGGCAGGCGGCAGACAGCCGGCAGGCAGACGGCCGGCAGCCGGCAGGCAGCCGGCAGGCGGCCGCCATCGTCGCCCCCATGAAACCGCCCGCCGTCGGCTCTCGTAGGAGCCCGGTCGTCACAAAAGGGTCTTCACCGTGTCTGTACACGATTGCATATTCGGTCTAGGCCGAACCCGCCACGGAGTCTGAGGATGAAGCGAAGCACGAAGGTGGTAATCGGCGCGGTCGTTGGCGCCGTCCTTGTCGGCGGCGCCTTCTTTGTGCGCAACCCCTCGGGGGCGAAGGCAGCGCCGCCGTCGATCGAGGCGACGCGGATGGAGCTCGTCGACCGCGCGCTCGCGATCGGCACCATCGAGCCGGAGGTCGAGATCAGCGTGAAGTCGAAGGTCTCGGGCGTGGTCCGGCATCGCTACGCCGATGTCGGCGACTTCGTCCGCGCCGGCGACCCGCTCCTCGAGATCCGCCCCGACCCGACGCCGCTCGAGCTCGTCGAGGCGCGCCGCCAGCTCGAGCTGCGCGAGATCGAGCTCGACAACCTGCGCCGTGAGCTTTCGCGGCAACGCGAGCTGAAGGAGCGCGGGCTCGTCTCGGACCAGGAGTTCGACGCCACGTCGCGTGGCTTCGCGGAGGCGGAGGTCCAGCTCCAGATCGCCCGCGAACGGCTCGCCCTCCTCGAGCAGGGGCGAGTCACCATCGCCGACACCCGCATCGAGACCGTGGTCAAGTCCCCGATCGACGGCTTCATCCTCGAGAAGATGGTCGAGATCGGCGACCCCGTCGTGCCGCTCAGCAGCTACCAGGAAGGCACGGTCCTCATGACCATGGCCAACATGGACGACCTGATCTTCCGCGGCACCGTCGATGAGATCGACGTCGGGCGGCTGGCCGAGGGCATGCCCGTCGTCATCCGCGTCGGCGCGCTGCCGGATGCCGAGATCCACGGCGTCGTCGACAAGATCTCGCTCAAGGCGAAGAAGCAGGAGAACGCGACGACATTCCCGATCGAGATCCGCCTGACCGACACCGGCGGCGCCACGCTGCGCGCGGGCTACAGCGCGAACGCCGAGATCATCATCGAGCGTCGCGAGAACGCGCTCGCCATCCCGGAGCGCGTCGTCACCTTCGACGACAGCGGCGCCTGGGTCACCGTGCTCCTGGACGACGGCACCACGGAGAAGCGCGTGATCGAGACCGGGCTGAGCGACGCGATCAACATTGAGGTGCGCTCGGGCCTGGCCGAGGGTGACAAGATCCTCGAGAAGCCGACCCGGACCGTCGGCTGAGCGGGCAAGGCCATGCGCCTCATCAATCTGATCCGCCAGTTCCTCGCCGACCTGAGCTCCCAGCGGCTGCGGACGACGCTCACTGTCCTGGGCATCACCTGGGGCACCGTCGCCGTCGTCGTGCTCCTTGCCTTCGGCACCGGGCTCGAGAAGCAGATGAAGACCCAGGCCCGCGGCATGGGCGACGGCATCGCCATCGTCTTCGGCGGCCGTACGACGCTCGCGTACAGGGGCTTCGGCGAGGGGAGGGCGATCCGCCTCCGGGAGGACGACGCCGAGCTCATCGCCCGCGAGATCCCCGAAATCGAGGCGATCAGCCCCGAGTACGGCCGGTGGCTCCCCACCCGTCACGGCGCCGCAGTCACCAACGCCTACATCACCGGGATCACGCCCGTCTACGGCGACATGCGCAACGTCTTCCCCGAGCCGGGCGGCCGCTTCATCAACCCGGTCGATGTTGCGAAGCGCCGCCGCGTCGCTGTCATCGGCGACGAGGTCAAGCGCACGCTCTTCGGGGATGGCGACGCGGTCGGCAAGGAGGTCTTCATCGGCGACACGCCGTTCCTCGTCGTCGGCGTGATGCAGAAGAAGCGACAGAACTCGTCGTACCAGACGCGGGACCAGAACCGGATCTTCATCCCGGCCAGCACGCACGCGGCGCTCTTCGGCGCGCAGTTCGTGAACAACCTGGTCTACAAGGTCTCGACGCCGGCGCACTCGGTCCTGGTGCGCGAGCGGGTCTACGAAGTCCTGGGCCGGCGCTACACCTTCGACCCCAAGGACCACGACGCGATCTCGATCTGGGACACGGGAGAGATGCTGAAGATCTTCGACTACATCTTCTTCGGCTTCAACCTCTTTCTCGCGGTCGTCGGCAGCTTCACGCTGACCGTGGGCGGGATCGGCGTGGCGAACATCATGTACATCGTCGTGCGCGAGCGCACGCGCGAGATCGGGATCAAGCGCTCGATCGGCGCCCGTCGCCGCGACATCATGCTGCAGTTCCTCTTCGAGGCCGCGCTGATCGTGGCCGCCGGCGCGGCGCTCGGCTTCCTCATCTCCTTCGGCCTCGTCGAGCTGATCGGGCTGCTGCCGATCGAGGAGTTCGTCGGCCGCGCGGAGATCTCGACGACCGTGCTGTTCGCGACGCTCACGCTCCTCGGCGTGATCGCCGGGCTGGCCGGACTGTTCCCGGCGCGCCGCGCGGCCAACCTCGACGTGGTGGAGTGCCTCCGGACATGATCAAGATCCTGCTCGAGGAATTCTGGGGCGACCTCAAGTCGCAGAAGACGCGCGCGATCCTGACCACCTTCGCGGTGACCTGGGGCACGCTCGCCGTCGTGCTGATGCTGGCCTTCGGCGAGGGCGTCAAGCGCGGCGTCGTGGAAGGGCTCCAGGGCGCCGGCCAGCGGATGTTCATGGTCTACGGCGGCGAGACTCGCATTCCGTTCGAGGGGCTGGCCAAGGGTCGTCCGATCCGGCTGACCGAAGAGGACATGGGTCTGATCCGCCGCTCGATCCCGGAGGTCGACCTCGTCGCCGTCTCCTACGGCCGCTCGGTCACGCTCGAGGCGGGCGGCGTCAGGACGCGGACCTTCATGGAGGGCGTGAGCCCGGACTTCGCCGAGATGCGGACCATGTTCCCCGCGAGCGGCGGGCGGTTCCTGAACGAGAAGGACCTGACCGAACGCCGGCGCGTGGTCTTCCTCGGTGACTCGATCGCACAGCGGTTGTTCAGGGGCGAGCCCGCCGTCGGCCGGACGGTCATGATCGACGACGTGCCCTTCACGGTCGTCGGCATCATGGAATCGAAGTTCCAGACGAGCATGAACAACGGCCCGGACGCGGAGCGCGCGATCATCCCGGCCTCGACGTTCCGCACGCTGTACGGGCACAAGTACGTGAGCCACATCCTCGTGCGCCCCCGCGACGTGCTCGTGGCCGAGCGGGTCAAGGAGCGGCTCTACGAGGTGCTCGGCCGGCGCCACAAGTTCGACCCGAGGGACGAGCCCGCGCTCAGTATGTGGGATTTCATCGAGGAGGAGCGTATCTCGCGCAACATCGGGCTCGGCATCCAGATCTTCCTCGGCGTCGTCGGCGGGCTCACGCTGATCGTGGCGGGCGTAGGCGTGGCGAACATCATGTACGTGGTCGTGCGCGAGCGAACGCGCGAGATCGGCATCAAGCTCGCGATCGGCGCCAGGCGACGCCACATCATCGCCCAGTTCCTCTTCGAGGCGCTGCTCCTGGCCATGTCCGGCGGCGCGATCGGGCTCGCCGTCGCGACCGCGCTCATCCTCGCCGTCGACAGCCTGCCGAACACGAACGAGGCGATGGTCCTCCTGCTGAATCCGAAGCTGTCCTGGCCGATCGGGCTCACGACCGTCACGATCCTCACCCTCATCGGGCTGGCCGCCGGGGTGTTCCCCGCCCGCAAGGCGGCGGCGCTGGATCCGGTCGAGTCGCTACGGTACGAGTGAGGTCGGGCCCGGGCCGGGCGTCGAGGCCGACGTCGATCCAGAGACGGTCCCGCCCGGCGGATCGGGGCCGCCCCGATCCGCGCACCGGGGTTCCGATCAACCTCCGCCCTCCGACAGCGCAAAGCGCTACCCGTTCATCCAGGTATCGCTACCAGTTCATCCAGTAGCTCACCTTGACCATGAACACGTTGGTCACCGGGGTGAGGAAGTCGTCGTGACGGTTGAAGAGCCGGCCGAGGTCGCGGCCGAGGTCGAACCTGTCACCGACCAGGTCGCTGCCCGCGAGGCTCGCCGTGCGGCTCTGGCTCCAGACCAGGAAGAGCGTGGAGCCGGGGCGGTACTCCCAGCGGAGCACGGCGTTGCCGCGCATCTGCTTGAAGTTGAAGTCCGGGTTGGAAAAGGCGAGGTCGCCGGTGCCGTCGCCGTCGAGGTCGGCGTGGTAGGTCGCGGCAGCGGCGTCGTAGGTCAGGTCCAGCAGTTGGAACCTGTCGGCGAACTTCTCCGCCCGCGGGTCCGCGATGCGGCGGAAGTTCCGGTACTCGCCGCCGCTGACGAACGGCTGGGCGTAGAGCTCGAAGGAGAGCGTCGGGCTGAGCGTCAGGTTCACGCGCGTGGTCAGGCTGAACGTCGTCTGGTCGAGCTCGCCGACCAGGTAGTGCCGCTCGCCGGCGGCCAGCGGTTGCCCCACGTACTGCCAGCTCGGCCGGTTACGCACCGCGCGCGGCTCCAGCGAGAGGTTGAGCGTGGGCGAGGGGCGCACCGTGAGACGGAGCCGCACGCCGCTGTCCCTGCCGTCGCCGTCGAACTCCGTCCCGCCCCAGTAGCCGATCCCCCACGAGACCGGCTTGCGGCCATCGCCGTCGAGCCAGAACTCGTAGCGCAGCGAGGTCGGCCGCACGACGGCGGGTCCCCCACGCAGCGCAGTCGCGTTCAGGACCTGCGGGCGCCAGCCGATCCACCAGCCGCCGCCCCAGAAGTTCTTGAACTGAGCATTGGCGAAGTTGCCGATCTGTGACCAGTTGTGCTCGCCGCCCGTGGTCCACCCGATCGAAGGGTTGATCCCGATGGCGAAGTTGCGGAAGATCCCGACCGGGTCGAACTGGTGGTAGCGCAGGTTGGCGAACAGGAGCCCCATGTCCGCCTCGCCCTGGAAGCCGAGATCGTTGACCTCGAAGCCCGGCGTGCGGACGTGGCCGCCGACGCCGCCGCGGACGTTGCTGCCGCCGATCTTCCAGAGCCCGAAGTTCGCGACGGCACCGGTGAGCGAGGTGCGCGTCGGGTCGAGTTCCACGTGCTCCGCGTCGGGCCGGTGGAAGTAGCGCGCGGGTGAGCGCTGGAGTCGCTCGATCGCCGTCTCGCCGCCGCGCACGTGGCTCGCCGCGAGGTAGCCGCTCGCCTCCCACGCGCCGGCCGCGAAGCGGTGCCGGCCCCGCAGCCCCGCGGAGTAGGCGGACGCGGGGAGGAAGTCGAAGGCGTCATCGCCGCCCAGTCGGCGGTGCGTCGCGGTGAACAGCATGCCGACCGTGCTCCGGCCGCGGCGGAAATCACGCGCGAGGCTGCCGACCAGGTAGTTGGTCATCGGCTCGACGGGCGTCTCCACGACCGGGCCGGCCGCCGGCGCTATGCGCGCCCGCTCCTCCGCCGTCACGGCGTTGAGCAGCCCGACCGTCCAGCCGCTCGACGTCTTGCCGGACAACTTCGCGGCGCCGAGGATCGTCGTCACCTCCGGCCCGTCCACATGCCCACCGCCCACGCCTCGCTGCGGCGTCCGCCCGATCCGCCGGGAGTAGAACAACGCCTCGCCCGAGCCGTCGTCGATACCGACGTTGAACTCGAAGATGTTCGAGCCCTCCGTGAAGAACGGCCGCTTCTCCGGGTAGAACGTCTCGTACGCCGACAGGTTCACGACCGACGCATCCGCCTCGACCTGCCCGAAATCCGGATTGATCGTGGCCGACAGCGTCATGTTCGACGTGATCCCGTAGCGCAGGTCCACGCCGACGTTGCCCAGCGGATCGTTCGCGTCGTAGAACGGGTTGCCGGCATCACCCGGCGCGCGCGTCAGCCCGGCGACCGTGTACGGCAACAGCTCGAGGCGCCGGCCCGCATCGAGACCGGCCAGGCCGTGCAGCTCTCCCGCCTCGGAGACGAAGCCGCCTGCGTCCGGCAGCACCGGCGACCACCACGACCACTCGCCCCTGCGTGCCACCTCGTGGCCGAAGTTGATGCCCCAGACCAGCTCGCCGCCGTCGTTGCCACTGAAGCGGAGCTGCGAGAGCGGGATCCGGAACTCGGCCGTCCAGCCGAGCGAGTCGACGGCCACGGCCACGTCCCACACCGCATCCCAGTTCAGGTCCTCGAAGGAGTCGTCGAAGTGCAGGACGTCCTTCTTGGTGCCTCGCGGTGTCACGGAGAAGCGGAACGCCGTGCGCCGGTCGTGATAGCTGTCGATCATGACGTGCGCCCAATCGGTGTACACGCCCGACGCATCCCGCCGCGCGAGCTGCGAGACGACGGAGTCCGGGTGGTCGTACATCCGCATCGCCACATAGATCGCGGAAGCGTCGTAGACGACCCGCGCCTCGGCCGGCCGCGTGCTCGGCGCGCCGGGGTTCGGCCGCATCTGCACGAAGTCCGTCGCCGGCTTGGCGAGCTGCCAGGCCGCATCGTCCAGCACACCGTCCAGCCGCGGCGGCTCGGCCAGCACGGCGCGCGCCTCCACCCGCTTCACCGACGGTCCCACGGCCCCGCCGTCGCCGTCCGGCCCGCGCTGCGCGTGCAGCCCCGCCGGCACGGCCAGGCCGACCGTCGTGAACAGTACCACCCACCCGTTCCGCATGCTGCCTCCCTGGAAGTGAATCCAAGCGACGTTCTCTCCACCACGAACGGATTTGCTGCCGGCAATGTTACACGTTCTTGGACACTGCCCGGCTCGAAAGGGTTGCCGAGGCTCGTCCGGGTTCGCGCCGCCTGGCGGCGCTCCGTAGATTGAGGTGTAAGCCGAAGCGAGTCCCACGCGTTCAATCGGATATGGCGCTCTTCGATCTACTGGCCGTGGCGGGCGTGGGCGAGCTGCTGGAGCGCAACCCGCTGCTGGCGACGGCGACGTTGTTCGGAGCCGGCGTGATGACGAGCCTCACGCCGTGCATCTACCCGATGATCCCGATCACGGCGGGGCTGATCTCGGGCACGACGGCGGGAGAGCGGGCGCAGCCGACGCGGCGGCGGGTGATCGGACTCACGCTGACGTACGTATCGGGGCTCGCGATGCTGTACGCGACGCTCGGGCTGGTGGCGGGGCTCACGGGGACGCTGTTCGGCACGGTCTCGTCGAACCGGTGGGCGCTCCTCGCGATCGGCAACCTGCTCGTCGTGTTCGGACTCGCCATGCTGGACGTGATCCCCGTGACAGCGCCGCGGCGACTGGTGGCGTGGGCGGGGCGGCTGGGCGGCGGCTCGTACCCGGCCGTCTTCCTCCTCGGCGCGACGTCGGGGATCGTGGCGGCGCCGTGCGGCGCGCCCGCTTTCGCGGCGGTGCTGACCTGGGTCTCGACCACGGGGAGCGCGGTCCTGGGCTTCGTCTACCTCTTCGTCTTCTCGCTCGGGATGACGGCGCTGCTGGTCGTGGTCGGGGTGTCCTCCGGCGCGCTCTCCGCACTGCCCCGGTCGGGGACGTGGATGGTGTGGATCAAGCGGGTCGGCGGAGTGATCCTGCTGGCAATGGCCGAGTACTACTTCATCCAGGCGGGGATGGTATGGTGATCGAGCGTTCGACGAATCGCGGGGCGCGCCGGCGCGTGCACAGGTGGTGCCGGAGCGCGGTACAAGCATTCGCTCTGGCGGCCATCGTCGCGGCATTGCCAGGCGCGCTCCGGGCACAGGACGTGGGGCTCTCTATCGGCGCCGTGCCGGATGCGGTCGTCCTCGAGGACCTGGACGGCAACCCGGTCGACCTCGGCGAGCTGATCGGGCGCAAGCCGGTGCTGGTCGAGTTCTGGGCGACGTGGTGCCCGGTGTGCGAGGCGTTGCAGCCGCGGATCGAGGCCGCGCACCGCCGTTTCGGCGACGACGTCGCCTTCGTGATCGTGGCCGTGGGGGTGAACCAGAACCCGCGCCGGATCCGCCGGCACCTGGAACGGCACCCGATGCCCGGGCTGCTGCTCTGGGACGGCGCCGGCCGCGCGGCGCGGGCGTTCCAGGCGCCGACGACGTCATACGTCGTGGTGCTGGACGCCGCGGGCCGCGTCGTCTACACCGGCACGGGCGAGGATCAGGAGATCGAGGCGGCGGTCGAGAGGGCGGTGACGGCACCCTGAGGCGGGCAGCGCCCGGCGGGCCCGGCGCGCCCGGCACGGCCGGTCCACCCGCCTCAGCGCGCCTCGCGACGTTTACGCTCGGCCTCGACCATCGTCGCATCGCCGTAGGTGCGCTGCATCCCCTCCCCCACCAGGCGCCGCTCCATCTGCTCGTCCAGTTCGGGGTACTTCTGCTTGAGGCCGCGCACGATGCGTGCGACGTTCTCGCCGCGGTCGTGCTCGTCCATGTCGAAGAGGCCGCCGCGGAGCATCTCGTGCAGGAGGTCGCTGCGCGCCATGCTGTAGGCGGCCTGGCGTTTGTCGATGCTCGTCATGCCGTGGGTCCTCCGGATTTCGGGTCTCCCGAGTGGAGGGGCAAGAAGTGCACCGGCCAGCGGCAAGGACGATGGGCTTGAGCCGGTCGCGCCCGGGGGCTTACCTTCCTCGCCGCCGCGCGGGAACGGGCGGGGCGAAATTCGGGTAATCCGGGGCGGTCCGGGGAATGAACAAATGGCTTTTCACAGCGGGATGACACCGGTATGAGCCAGACCGTGAAGGCCGTACGGGCGCAGGGATCCGCGCCCGTTTCGATCGACGGGCGGGACTACCGTCCGCCGTACCCGTGGGCGGCGGTGGCAGGGCTTGCCGTCTTCACGCTCTACGCGTGGACGCTCGCGCGGACGACGCAGTTCTGGGATACGAGCGAGTACATCGCGACCGCGCACATCCTCGGCATCCCGCACCCGCCGGGCAACCCGCTCTTCGTGGTGCTGGCCCGGGCGTGGGAGCTGCTCCT
>CAYPGK010000062.1:0-6275 GCA_964410055.1 uncultured Gemmatimonadaceae bacterium
CGGTCCGGGTCGGTGGCGAGGATGACCTCGTCGGCTTTCTCGGCCTCGCGGCGCAGGTCCTGGATGATCTTGCCCTTGCCGCGGATGGTGACGTACTTGGGCGTGAAACCCTTATCGATGTCGACGCCGAGCTCGCGTTCCGGCAGGTCGCGGATGTGCCCGACCGAGGCCTTGACCCGGTAGCCCGGGCCGAGGTACTTCTCGATCGTGCGCGCCTTTGCGGGCGACTCCACGATCACCAACCGCGTCGTCTTGTCCTTTTTCGCCATTCTCCTCGCCTACTCCAGCAACCCCACGATTTCGTCGGCGATCTCGTCCACGTCGCGCTCGTCGACCTCGACGACCACGTCGGCCATGCGATAGAGCGGCTCGCGCTCGCGCAGCAGCATGCGTGCGCGGGCGACCGGGTCGGGCACGGCCAGCAGCGGCCGCTTCGACAGGTCGACGCGGGCCCGGCGCACGGCTTCCTCCGGCGAGATGCGCAGCCAGACGACGAGCGTCTCATCGCCGAAGTAGTCGAGCAGCTCCGGGCGCGTGATCCACCCACCGCCGGGCGAGAGGACGACGTGCTCCAGGTCGGCGACCTCGCGGGTCAGCTCCGCCTCGTACGCACGGAACTCCTCCTCGCCGAGTCTTCGGATGATGTCCGGCACCGGCGTGCCCGTGCGCTGTTCGATCTCGGCGTCGAAGTCGAGGAAGCCCCAGCCGAGCCGGTCGGCGACGAGCCGGCCGATCGTCGTCTTTCCCGACGCCATGAAGCCGACCAGGAGGATGCGGGTCACGCCCTCCCGGTCCGGCACGCTGCGCTACGCTTCATGTTGCCCTTGCACTCGCCGCCAGAGGCGGTCGAGATAATTCTCGAAATTACGGCGCATCTCGGCGAGCGAGTCGCCGCCGAACTTCTCCAGCATCGCATCCGCGAGCACGATTGCGACCATCGCCTCGGCGACGACGCCGGCGGCGGGGAGCGCGACGACGTCGCTGCGCTCGCGGACCGCGGCCGCCGCCTCGCCCGTGCGCACGTCCACACTGCGGAGCGGTCGCATGAGACTCGAGAGCGGCTTCATCGCGATCCGCGCGACGACCGGCTCTCCGGTCGTGATCCCGCCCTCGAACCCGCCGGCGTTGTTCGATGTCCGTTGATACCCCCCCGTCCGGGCCAGGTTGCCGGCGGGTTCGGTCTCGCGCCAACCCGCGGCGCGCTCGATTTCGTCGTGGACCATAGAGCCTCGCAGTCGCGCTGCCTCGAAGCCCATGCCGATCTCGACGCCCTTGATCGCCTGGATCGACATGAGCGCCTGGGCCAGGCGGCCGTCCAGGCGGCGGTCCCAGGAAACGTGGCTGCCGAGCCCGACCGGCACGCCCCGGGCCACCACCTCGACGACGCCGCCCAGCGTGTCGCCGTCGCGGCGTGCGGCATCGATCGCCTCGATCATGCGCTGTTCTGCATCGCGGTCCAGCGTGCGGAGCGGCGATTCGTCGACGGCGGCGTTCAGGTCCGCAGGCAGCTCGTCGGGGATCGAGGCGACGACGTCGCCCAGCTCGACGACGTGGCTTCCGATCGTGATCCCGAACTCGGCGAGGAGGCGCTTGGCGATCGCGCCGGCGGCGACGCGCGCCGTCGTCTCGCGCGCCGAGGCGCGCTCCAGGATGTCTCGGGCGTCCGTTCGGTCGTACTTCAGGATCCCGGCGAGATCGGCATGACCCGGACGGGGCAGATGAACCCGGCGAAGCGCCTCGTCGCTCACTTCCGGAGCCGGCGCCTCGTGCGCCATCGGCACGCGCCAGTTCTGCCAGTCGCGGTTCCAGATGGCCAGCGCGATCGGCGAGCCCAGCGTCTCGCCTAGCCGAACGCCCGCGATCAGCTCCGCCCGGTCGTGCTCGATCTTCATGCGCGCGCCGCGGCCGTAGCCGCCCTGGCGCCGGCGGAGCTCCGGATCGACGTCCCGCTCCATGGAGAGCGGCAACCCGGCGGGAACGCCCTCGACCATCGCGACGAGCCCGCGTCCGTGCGACTCGCCCGCGGTGCCGAATCTGAAATGCATGACTTCCTCGACGGTTCTACGGAAAGAGCCCGGCCGAAACCGGGCTCTTCGTTGCGGTCCGCCACTTATATAGATGGACGCGGACGGGTTGTAAAGGCACAGATGTGGATCAGTTCGGCTGGATGTCCTTCTCCCGCACGTCTAGAATGACCACGCCGCCCGAGTCCGTGATCCCGTACAGCTTGACCACGACGCACTCCGGCGAGCCCGGGCAGGCGAGCCCCTGATTGTCACTCGCGAACGGCAGCGCCGACTTCAACGGACCGACGATGTTGTCGCGGATCTCGATCTCGCCACGCTTCCTGAAATGGAAGGTGTCGACGATCCGGACGGTGTTCTCTCCGGTCCCGATGAAGGAGAGCGTCGTCGCATCGGATCCCAGCGCCTTGTCGTGGCTCGGATGCATGGCCGCGCCCGCTCCGCCGCCATCCTCGAACACGCCCTGCAGACGCAAGTCTGGCGTGAAGAAGTATGCGGCCTGCAGTCCACGTGCCGCGCCCAGCGAGCCGTTGTGGTTGAGCCCGAGGCCGAGCACGCGCTCGGAGGCGTTGTTGATCAGGTCGTCGACGGAGATGTCGTTGGAGATCGACCTGGTCGCCGCGTTCCACATGATGATCCGGCCCGTCGGTGCAGTCGCCCCCTCGCCGAACGCGACCCAGCCGCGATCGCCCGATGCGGCCAGGAACGTCGTATCGGACATGCTCAGCCCTTCGATGTTCCAGGTGCCGCGCCTCGCGAAGACATCGGATCCCTGGGCGCGGAGGTTGTTGACCGCCGTCGCGATGGTGGTCATCCCGCTGTAGATCACCGAATCCGGATCGTGGGCGAAGCCGGGCACGTGGTCCCAGATCTCGACGGCGTCGTCCGCATGGTCGACCTTGTACACCTTCAGGCTGTCGACGTGGGCGATGACGTAGCTGTTCTCGGCCGGCAACACCGCCTTGGCCTCGGTGAAGAGCAGCCGCACCTCCGGCCGATCCTCGTTCGAGCCGGGGACAGGGTCCATGTCGGCGTACCGGATCGTGCCCGGCCGTGCCGCGGCGGTCGGCACGGTCGAGTAGAGGAGGGTGCCCGTGGAGTCGATCGCGACGAATTGCGGGCGGTCGCTGAGATCGAAGTATTCCCAGCCGGTGTACTTCTCGTGCCCCGTCGTCCCATCGATCGAGATCGGGATCTGGAAGAGGGCGACGTTGGGCGTCGAGAGGCGCCGGCTCGCGTCCTCCTCCATGTCGGCGAGCGAGACGTACGAGATGTTCGTCCCCCCGGAGTTGGCGACCAGGAGCGTATCCTCCGCGGCGTTGAGGAACAGCCCCCACGGCTGGGCGCCGACCGCGATCCCGGCGGCCGATACGAAGGAGTACGTCGCCAGGTCGAGGACGTCGATCTTGTTGTACGAGAAGTTGGAGAGGTACAGGCGCTTCCTTGCCGTATCGACGACGGCGTCCGCGATCACGCCGCCGTCCGGCAGCTTGACCGTCCTGCCGGAGACGACGACGGTATTCACACGCGTCCCCGGCTCGGCGGCGGTGATGACGTTGCCCGAGACCTGACACTCCAACTGCTGTTCGAGGTTGGTGGCGACCGCGGCCGCGCAGTTGCCGGCGCTATCCACCGCGAACGCATACAACACGAACGTCACCGAGTCCGGCAACGCGTACATGTCGACGTTGAACGGCTCGAAGGGCCGGGCGAAATCGGGCGCACCGGTCACGGCACTTCCGAACGTCGTGTCCTGGACCATTACGACCGTGTCTACGGTCGCGTTGTTGATGGCCAGCACCGTATAGCCCATTCGCATGATCCCGCTTCCGGTGTCGTCGTCCCGTGCTGAGACCTGGATCTGGACTCTATCGGTGAGCTCCATGCGGTCCGCGGCTTCGACATTGAACCGGACGAACGGCTTCAGCGTATCGGCGACCCCGCCCGACTGGATGTTGATCGTGACGGGAGGGCTTCGCCGTACCAGCCCGCCGGCGACACCGACTGCCTCCGCCTGGAGCCGGAGTTCGCCCTCCCGATTTGCCGGTAGCGCCAGCTCCACCACTTCCATGACGCTGTCGCTGGGCGTCGCGCAGCACAGGGTTAGCGTGGAGTCGATCACGCCCGTGGCATTGAGGCGCAGGGCCGCGATCCCTCCTTCATCGGCCGCCGTCACCCTCACGTGAAGGGGCTTGCCTCGCACGGCCGCACCACCGTCCTGCGGACTCAGGATCCTGACCCTCGGTCCGCCCACGAAGATCTCGACGGTGTCCGCCCCGATGTTGCCCGCGGCGTCGCGGGCCGTGGCGATCAGACTCACGGGCGCGCTGCGGGTGTCACCGGTCGAAAGCAGGTATCGCAGCACCGTCGTGTCCGCCACACCCTCTCCGAAATTGACGACTTTCGGCTGAAAGATCGGGATGGTCTGCTCGGTGCCGAGCGCCGGATCACCGTCGAAGAAGACCCCGGTGAGCTCGAGGGATACGACGCCGATGTCGTCGCCGATGTCGACGGACACGAACACGCTGTCGCCGATCGCACTCGCCGTGCTGTCGACCGGCTCGTTGATCTGCACGACCGGCGGCTCCATGTCCGGGACGGGCGGTTCATCGGAGAACATGTTCGACCCGTCACAGGCAGCATGGAAGACCAGCCACGAAGCGACCAGCAAGCCCGTGCCGACACGCCCGGCCCGGGCGCGGCGCTCCCTCAGCAGAGGCGCCTCTACGATTCCACGCATTGAAACGCTCCCCGTTATCGCTCTAGGCCTCGCCGTCCCGCAGGATGTGAGGCGTGACCATGATCAACAGGTCCTGTCGGGACTCCTGCTCCGAGGTACTGCGGAAGAGCGCGCCGATCACGGGGAGGTCCATGAGGATCGGGATACCGACGCGTACTCGCTCTTTCTCGATGATGGTCATCCCGCTGATGACGCCGGTCTGGCCATCCTTCAGCAGGATCTGTGTGTCCGTAGCCTGAGTCTGGAACGTGTAGCCAATGTCCGACGGTGCGAGCGCGACGCTGGAACGCTCGGCGTGCAGCTCGAGGAGCACCTGGTCGCCGGTCACGTGCGGCGTGACCTGGAGAATGATCCCGGTCTCCTGGAAGGACACGGTGGCGATCGGCGCGGCGCCGCCGCCGCCACCTCCGCCGCCCTGACCTCCGCCGACCATGGCCGATCCGGCATCCACGACGCGGACCGGCGTCCGCTCGCCGACGTGGACCGAGGCCGGCCGGTGGTCCATCGTCGTGATGACCGGCCTTGCCTGGATGTCGCTGTACTCGAGCGAGGAGAGCGCATCCACGAAGGTGAGGAGCGAGAACCGGTTCAGGACAAGCGTCGTCACGATCTCGAGCGACGTCGCACTCGGCCGGAAGTTGGCGTTGGCGAGAGCGGCGATCGACGGACCGCCGAGCCGAACCACGTTCTGGTTCGTCCGTTCGCCAGGGCTGATGATGCCATCGCCATCCTGATCGATACCGCCCGGGCTCAGGCGGTTGATCTGGTTCCCGCGCGAGTCCTTCAGGTCGTACGTGACGCCGAGGTTCTCGAGCGAGGTCCGGTCGACGAAGATGATCTTCGCCTCGATCTCGACCTGCGGCGTCCGCACGTCGAGCTGCTCGATCATGGGCGCGATGCGATCGCGCAGGACGGACACACGGTCCTTGACGACGATGGTGTTCGTCGCCGGGTTCGCCGTCACGGTCGCGAGCGAGTCGCTGAGCAGGCCGCGAATGGTCTGTACGAGCGACGAGTCGGCGCGAGCGTACCGGATCTGGAAGCGGCGCGTGTCCATCGGCTCGGAGGCCTCGAGCTCGCGCAGCCTGTTGAGTTGGTCGACGCGGATGATGCCGCTTTCGAGCTCGCGTGCGGCCAGGCCGTGGGAGGCGAGGATCACGTCCAGCGCCACGTCCCAAGGCTGGTCGCGGATGTCGGCGGTGACGGTGGCCTGCACGCCCATCCCCGGGACGATGCTGCGCCCCGAGAACTCCGCGAAGGTGGTGAGCACGTCGCGGATGTCCACGTTGTCGAAGTAGATGGTGATGCGCGGCTCCTCGCGGACGGGCGGAGGTACCGGCGCGGCGACGACCGGAGTTGCGGCCTTGGTGCTCGTCGAGCTCGGTTCCTGGGCTCTCGACGGTCGGGGGCTCGGCTCCTGGGCACTCGTCGCTCGGGTGCTCGGCTCGCGGGGAGTCGGCTCACGCGACGCGACCGACTCGATCGGCGGAGCATCCGCGGACCACGGCGTG
>CAYPGK010000062.1:6375-16976 GCA_964410055.1 uncultured Gemmatimonadaceae bacterium
CGGCTCACGCGACGCGACCGACTCGATCGGCGGAGCATCCGCGGACCACGGCGTGAACGCATCGCCGGGGTTCGGGAACGAGACGCGGATGCGGCCGTCCGTTTGCACCACCCGGTAATCGACGGGAGCGGCGAGCTCGACGACGACGCGTACCGTCTCGGGGCGGAACTGCCCGACCCGCACCGCCAGGACGCCCCCGCGATTGATGGCATCGAAGCGTGACTGCGCCATGCCCTGGCGCGCCGACGAGAGGTCGACGACCAGCCGGTCGGGGCTGCCGAGAACGAAATGCTCGACCGAGACCGGACCATCCACCTCGATGACGACCTCGGTCCGGTCGTCCACGGGCACCACGCTGACCCCCTTGACCGAGGTCAGCGTCGCGAGCGCCGTGGTCAGTAGCGTGACGAGTGTCATCATTCGTCCACCCCTTCCTTCTTCTTCTTGCGCTCGAGCGTCTCCTGCCGCACCACACCGTACGTTTCGACGGCGAAGAGCACGCGATCGGGTGAGATATCCAGGACACGGGCGTTGCCGATGACGTCGCCGCGACGGACGCGGAACCGGCGTCCATTCGAGGAAACGATCAGCGCGACGCTGCCGCCGCCGGGCGTGTAGATGACGCCGCTGAGCGTCAGCTCTTCGAAGCGCGGGCCGAGATCATCGCGGTCGGCCAGCGATTCGAACGGATCACGTCGAGACATGCCCGGGTAGACGAAGACCTCACGGACGAGCCGGAGCGGCTCATCGTCCGGCGCCGCCTTCGTGGCCGTCTGTCGTTGGGCGTGCGCAGGCACGGCGGCGGCCACGATAAGCAGCCCCGACAGCAGCACCGTCCGCTCAAGCACGCGCATTCTCTCCCCCTCAACTGGTTGCGGGATTCCCGGTTTCCGGGATCACGTACGTCTTGATTCTGAACGTCGCCTGGACCTGGGCCGTGCCGTCTGACGCCTGTCGCGGCACAAGCACCAGGTTGAAGGGCGTGACGATTCGCGGAAGCGAGCCGATGGCCGCCAGGAACCGCCCAACGTCGTGGTACTTGCCGAAAACCGCCACATCGTGGCTCTGGAGCAGGTAGTAATCCCCGGGCTGCGGGTTGTGGGGCGTGAGCTGGACGACCTCGACCCCGTGCTGCTGCGCCTGGAGGGAGATCGCATGAAGCAGCTCGGCGACCTCCTCGGAGTTGGGCACGAGCTCCTCGAGTCGCCCGATGACGCGCTCGTACTCGGCGAGTCGCTGCTCCAACTGCGGCCCGCCCTGCTGGGCACGCGCACGGGCCGCGGCGTTCTTCGACTCGAGCGACTCGAGGTGCGACTCGAGTGACGCGATCTCGTCCTGCTTCTTACCGTGGTAGAAATACCAGTACGCGAATAGCCCGAGCAACGGGACGAGCCCGATCAGGAGCTTTCGCTGTTGCTGCGGATCGGCCGGGAGCAACGGCATCTCAGTCTTCCTCCAACTCGATCAACGGCACCGTCTCGAGCAGCTCGGGCGGCGGCACCTCATACGCGGCAAGGAGAATGAACTCGTACATGACGCGCCCCTGAGCATCCTGGACCTGCTGCATCGAGGTCAGCCGCACGGCGCGGATGAACGGCGATGCCTCGAGGTCCGTCATGAAGCGCGTGAGCGCGAAGGTGTTGCCGGTCCGTCCGCTGATCTGGATCTCCGGGACGAGCTCCTCGCCCGCAATGTGCTGGAGCCGGTGCAGCCAGGTGTAGTCCGGGAGTGCGCGAGAGACCTCGTCCATGATGTGCGCCCAGACGTAGCGGCCGTCGTCGATCTCCCGAATGATCTCGAGCCGCTGCCGTATGCTGTCACGCCGCGCGATCAGTCGCTCCTGCGTGGCGATCATCGCCGCGTACCGCGTGGAGTCCCGGACCGCGTCTTCGAGCTGTACTTCGAGCTCGTCGATTCGGCTGGACGTCCCGAGGAAGAGCCAGACGATGAGGGCGGGCCCGACGATCCAGCCGCCGGCGATGAACGCCGCCCAACGGTCCACCCCTTCCGCTTTGGCGAGGCGTGAGAAGAGCCCCGCGCCGCCGCGCCTCGACCTGCGCGCCGACCGTTTCGATGCTCCGGGGAGAAGATTGACTTCGATCACGGCCTACCTCTCATCCGTGCTCACCCCTGGCGCAGCGCCAGGCCCACGGGGAGCATCAGCATTGGCGACAGTGTTTCGATGTCGACGGACTGCATGACCTCCGGCCGGACCGCCACCCGCTGGAGCGGATTGGCCATCTCGGTCCGCGTACCGAGGCGAGTCCCGAGTGCGTCGACCAGGCCCGGGATGCTTGCGCCGCCGCCGACCACAAAGACGCGGCCGATATCGAGCTCGCTCGAGTGCGCGGTCACGAAGGCAGCCGCGCGCTCGATCCCAAGCGCAAGCTCCTCGATGCGCTCCGTGACGAATGCGCGCAGGTCGACCGTGTCCGTAAGCCCCTGCACTACGGAATCCGCTTCCTCGAGCGTAAGGCCGCGCTCACGCTGAAGGGCCTCGCGCAGCCGCCTCGACCCGAAGGGGATGTCCCGGACGAGTACCGGTACCCCATCGTGGAGGAGGTTCACGTTCGTCGTCTCGTGCCCGACGTTGACCAGGGCGACCAGTCCGGACTGCGCCGTGGGGTAGTTGTGTTCGAACGCGTTGTGCAGCGCGAACGCGTCCACGTCGATGATCGACGGCGAGATCCCCGCATCCGCCAGGATGTTGAGCTTGAGCTCGATGACCTCGCGCTTGGCCGCCACCAGGAGCACCGACATCTGCGGTGAGTCGCCGTCGGGGTCCAGGATCTGGAAATCGAGCTGCACGCCCTCCATGTCGAAAGGCACGTGCTGTTCGGCCTCCCAGCGGATCAGCGCGCGCGTGTCCGACTCGCTCGCCCGATCCATTTCGATCTTCTTGATGATCACGTCGTGGCCGCCGACCGATGCGACCACACGCTCCCGCTTCAAGCCTACGCTCTGCGCCACGGCCCGGACCGTTTCGGCCACGAGCACGGGGTCCATGATCTCGCCGTCGACGATCGCGTCCGAGACCAGGGGGCTCGTCGCGACCCTCGTGATCTCCGGCTCCGCCTTGGAGTGGTCGATCAGGACGAGTTTGACGTAGCCGCTCCCGATGTCGAGACCAGCCGACACTTTGCTACGGCCCAGGAATGCCATGGCCAAAGGAATTGGATGTAATTCGGGAAAATGTAAAGGGCGGACCGCCAGCATACGGCTGCCGCCCCGAACTGTCAAGATTTTTCACGTCAGTCCACGCCCACACCGGACGCGGTCAGATCCACCCAGCTCCGCTCGGCAACCGGGATGATGCGCGAGAGGCCGGGGTTGTTCTCGACCGCCCGCTTGATCGCACAGGTCGAGAGGTGAATGATGGGGTTGCCCGTGACCTTGCTCTCGCAACCCTCATCATCACAGTCCTTGATCTTGCTCTTCTCCGACGTGTTCTCGCCGAGGACGATCACGGACCCGTAAACCTTGGAGTTGCCGCCGCCCGTTTCGATCTTGCCGCGGACGATGATGATGCCGTTGAACTCGAAGCCGCCGCGAATGCCGAGGTCGCCGTCCACGATGAGGATCCCCTGACCCTGCCCGTTGCCGTTCAGCTGCAGGTCGCCGCGGGCGTGGATGATCGGGAAATACATGTGGCAGGCGTGGTTCGGGTTCCGGGGCGCGCCCCAGTTCAGGTTATCGGTCACGTCACACGCGCCGGTCGGCAGGACCGAAGGACCTGCCCCCCCGGCATTGGCCCCCGGAGGGATGACCTTGTCCGCTTGAGCGATGAGGTCGTTGTAATCCCAGTCTCCGAACGTGAGCATGCCCTCTCGAGAAATGGAGTCGTCCTGGTCCTTCGGCGGATCCCCCTCGATCGTGCCGCTACCGAACGTCCTCACGAGCGTCGTGTCCCGGGCCACGATCCCGGTCTTGGTTCCCTGCGGCTCCGGACACCGCTCCTTTTCCCAGGCCGGGTTCATCACGTCCACACCGGACACCTTCGAGTTGCCGCCGACCTCGATGGGCGAATACGTGCTCAGCGCGCGGTCGGAATTGATCTCCATCTTCGAGATTCGGACGATCATGCCGAGCATGCGCTCCGCCGAACCGTGCGCGACGCGGCCGGTCGAGGTGAGGAAGTAGAGCTGGTCCGCGAGGTTTCGTGCCTCGACGGTGGCATGTCCGATCGTGCGACCTTTGACGGTCAGGTCGATCTGTTCCGGCCCTCCAAGCTCCGCATCGGCGAGGCGGCCGACCGTCCAGGTGCCGACCATGGAATTGAGGCCGTGCTCGGCCACACGGAGCGCAACGTTCGCATCCGCAGAGCTGGTCGAGACCCTCCCCTCCTGGGAGGCGGCGAAGAACCCGCCGGTCACCAGCAGTCCGATGACGACGAGTGCGACGATCGTCGTCGTCAGCGCAAAGCCTTCCCTGCTCCCGGTGCGCATGCTCATCGATTCCTCCTGGTCACCTGGGTGGCCACCGGCACGGAGCTCAGTTCAACGTCATCGCGTTGCCGCGCAACGCGACCTGTGTCACGAGCGAGTCCACGGCGGCGTTCGTATCTCCGACCCCGCGCCGGGCACGGACAGCGATCTCGATCCTCCTGATCCTTTCGCGATCCGACGGGCTGACCGGAGCACTGATCTCCAGGTCATTCACGTCGAAATAGCGAAAAGTGAGTCCGTCTTCTTCCGCGATCGGCCCGATGAGGGGGACGATGGACTCCGATCCCTCCTGGCGCCCGATCATCCACTTGCCGTCGATGATGTAACGACCGTACGTCACCGGGACGAAGCCGCGGACGAGGGCGCCCGGGGCGACCTGGGACGTGGAAAGCGACGAGAACATCTGGAGCACCGTCAGCGGGTAGTCCGCCCACGACTCCCCACACATCGATCCGGAACCATCCCGCTGCTGGACGGAGATCTGGAGCCACGTACCCGTGCGTGGGTTCTGTTGCGGCCCGGTCGAGAACACGAGGGCGCTGTCCCCGTTCGCAAACGGGTCACCCAGTTCCCAGATCTCGATCCGGTTGTTGGACGGGCGCGCGCAGACGACGCCCACCTTGCGGTACGCCCGGAAGCTGATCTCGTCCCGCGTCGCCTTATATATGTCGCCGCCGGTCGCGCTGACCTCGCGCAGTTCGGTTCCGATCAGCTCGAGCGCGGTGCGCGCCGTCTGGCGGGCGTTCAGGATCCCCATCTGCTCGCGGTAGGTCCGTTGCTGCATGACGACCGCCTGCATCACTGCCGCGAGGATCGTGGCGGTGACGACGATGGTGATCAGGAGTTCGACCAGGGTAAAGCCGGGTACTCGTCGGTTCATGTCACGGCCTGAAGACGCTGACCACGAAGGAGTCCCGCACCGCCTCGCTCATGTGAATGCCCCGCATTCCACGCCCCTCGCTGACCACGAGGAACTCCATGTAGTTGCTCGAAAAGGTCTCCGGGATGACGCTCCACCAGAACCGGTAGCCGCCGACGACGACCGGGTCGCTTTCGTCCTTCGGCTGCACGGTCCCGAACGGGGCAGAGCGCAGCCGTTCCGTGATCTGCTGCACGGCCGCCGCCCGCTCGGTCTCGAGCCCGGCGGCGCGGATGCGATTGAGCACGGCGCCCGTCGTCGCCGCCATGGCGAGGAAGCCAACGGCGAGGATGACGGTTGCCACGAGCACCTCGACGAGGCTGAACCCGTCGCGCGCCGCCAGTGTCCGCGCCTTCATCGCACTCCCTCCACCTGACCGAGCGGAGCCACCCGGGCTCGCGCGGTGTCCTTCCCGATCACGAATCGGACGATGGTCGGGGCGCTGATCGTGGTGTGCGCGCCGATCGCGAAGCCGCGCGGCGAGTAGCACACGACGATCGGATCCGTCGAAGTCACGACCGTTGCGTAGAACTCGTCCGCGAAATGCAACTGCTCCACCTCCTGCCCACCGCCCGAGCACCCCTCGTGCACGGTGACCCGGCCTTCGGCCGCACTCAGCCGCAAGCTCACGTTGCGCCCACGCTCGATCGCCACCGCCCGCGCGCGCATTGCCACGTAGACGAACGCGTCGCGCGCGTTCTCCGCCCGCTTGCGCGAGACGTAGCCGCTCGCCCCGTTGACGACCATGGCCAGCAGGATCGCGCCGACCACGAACACCATGACCATCTCGACGATCGTGTAACCCGGTCGCGCGCCTCGCATCATGCGATCGATTCCGTTCCGGTAGCCAGGAAAAGTGCATCCCTCTACATACGAATATCGTGCCCGGGCCAAGAATCTTTAGCGACAACGACTTCCGCACATCCCGGGGCGGCTGGAACCGGACATTTCTGCGCAGAACGCTACAATTTTCGCGATCCGCAGGACGGGACCTCCCGTCGGCCGTGGCGCCGGACGCGCTACCGTTCACCATGCGGGGACCCAAGCGCGGCCGGCCGGCGCGAACGCCTGATCCAGTGCCGGAGCGGATGAGAACGCGCGCCAGAGGGCACAAGCGCGATAGTCGATGCGCGCCTCGCCCTCGATCTGAGCCGGCGCTCCGCCTGCCATTGAGACGGCGCCGAGGACGACGGCCTGGTCCCGGAGGATCAGTGCGCCGGTGACGTGTACTGCGCCGTAGAACCGCGCGTCGCCCGAGAGGACGAGGTCGCCGTCCACGACGAGGATCCCCTGCCCCGCGCCGCCGGTCACGTGCAGGCCGCCCGGCGCG
The DNA here is from genome assembly GCA_964410055.1 of uncultured Gemmatimonadaceae bacterium. Classification (GTDB taxonomy): domain Bacteria; phylum Gemmatimonadota; class Gemmatimonadetes; order Longimicrobiales; family RSA9; genus CALBZE01. The sequence continues at coordinate 13,070 of CAYPGK010000062.1, forward strand.
AAGATCAGCGGGAAGTAGTCGCCGCACGGCCCGGCCGAATCGAGCGGAGCGCCCCAGTTGGCTGCGGCCGCGAAGTCGCATTCGTCGCCGACCTGGTGCGGCGCCGGCCAGACATCGCCGGTCTCGATGCGATCGGCCAGGGCGTGCAGCCCTTCGACTGCGAATGGCCCGATACGGGCGCGACCTTCGTCCTCGTGGTGCATCGCATCGGGTTGGAGCACGGGGCGCCAGCCGGACGGGTCATCCCTCTCATCGTCGCCTTCGACGAGGAGCGCGGGGCGTTCGAGGCTGCCCAATGCGCGGACCATGGAGTGGGCTGCCTCCTCCGGACACGCCTCCCCGGACCAAGGCTGCGGCGCCCAACCGACGTCGTCCGCAGTGACCACGGCGCCCGGGTCGAGCACGGGGTGCTCGCGTGCCGTGAGCGCGGCCTCGAAACCGGGCCAGAGGTCATCGGGCAGCACGGCCCGGGCAAGAGCGGCGGCAGAGGACCGCGCCCCAACCCCGACGGCGGTCGCCGTGATGAGAAAGAGTCTGCCATCGAGCCGCTCGACCGTGACCCTCACATCCGCGTCGCCGGCGTCCACGTCCGTGACATCGCCGGGCGCGAGCGAGTGGAAGCGGCGCGTGCTCCAGTCGGCGAGCGTCGCGCGAACCGCGGATTCGGCGGCCCACCGCGCGCGCGTCGCCTCCTCGCCGCCACGCGCGATCAACGTCTCCTGCGAGCTGACGTAGAGGAGCCCGAGCGAGGTGGTGCCGAGCGCCATCAGCACGAACACCGCGAGAACGAGGGCGGCGCCCGTACGCGGCTCGCTCACGGCCTCACCTCCGCCTCCCGGGCGTTGAGGAGCGCGAAGCGGAAGCGAGCGATTCGTCGACGTGCACCGGCGTCGCGGCCGGCGTCGGGCCGGAGCGCGAAGACGCCCTCGATTGCGAGCGGCGGAGCGTTCTCGTGGGCGCGGCCTCGGGTCGCGGGCTCGAACGCGCTTTCCCGGTCGTCGAGCAGCTCGGCCGTGAGCGGCTGGCGTCCGCTGTCGCCGCGGCGGTAACGGAGCGCGCCGTCCGTGAGGTGGTAGCTCCCGCTTTCGAAGAGGAGGAACAGCGTGCCGGGCGCGGTCGGGGCGTGCACCGACCAGCGGTACAGCGATGCGCCGCCGTGGGCTTCGCACGCATCCGAAACTCGCTCGCTCACCAGGAGTGCGGCGGCGCGCACGTTGCCGATCGAGTCGACGACGAGGACGGAGTCCTTGGCAGGCTCTGGCACCCGCAGCCCGCGGTAACGCACGACGACGGCGCCGCCTCCGGCCGCGCATGCCACGCCGGCGCCGCGGAACGCGCGCAGCGACACGGAATCCGCCGTCACCACACGCAGATCTTCCACCGGGTCGAGGAAACGCAGCTCGTCGGCAAGGATGGAGGCGCTCACCCGGACCACTTCGCTGCTACGCACCGTCCACGAATGGCGCCGTGCGACGGCCTGTGCGGCGGAAAACGCACCGGCGAGCGAGGAGCCGATCAGCGCGGTGAGCGCGAGCGCGATCACCATCTCGATCAGCGAGTGCCCGCGCCGCGACATCATGGCTCACCTCCGATCCGCGGGAGCGGAGGCGCGTGAATCGCCTCGAACCGGAGCGGGTGCGAGGCCCCTCCCTCGATCGATTCGACCTCGAGCGCGATCCGCCGCACCCGTCCCTCCGCGCGCACGGTCCACCGCACCCGGTGGCTGCCGATTTCCCGCTCTCCTGCCGATGGAGCACTCACCTGGAGGAGGGAGTCGAGGACGACGCCGGCCGCCCGCACCGCCGCCTCCCTTTCAGCCGCGATGTGCAGCGTGCGCACGGCGAGCGTCGCCGTTGCGACCGCGCCCATGACGCCGACCGTGAGGACGATGAGCGCGACCAGCACCTCCGCCAGGCCGAAGCCCGGCGCGCCGGTAGAGCGTGCCCCGCTCACCATGGCCTTGGCCGACCGTAGGTGGAAAGCGTCAGGCCCGCCTCCGCCGAGCCGCGCCTCACGCTGAACGTGCGGTTGACGAGCCGCCCCAGTCCCCGTGCATCGAAGGCCAGCGCAATGGGCGCGCTGGTCGAGCCGGCGACCTCGATTCGTACGCCGTACTGTCGGCCGAGGTCGACCGGGACGGCGACCGTGTCGCCATCGACGGCCTCGATCCAGAAGCGCGCGCCGGCGACGTCCACGAGGAGCGTAGCACCGCCCCTCGAAATCGCGACCGCCCGCGTCCTCGCGACGCCGGCCGCGAGCGCGTCGCGCGCGCTCCTGACCGCGAGGCGGTCGAGCCCCCTCCGGAGCGGCGGATACGCGAGTGCCGCCAGGATCGCGAGGAGCGCCAGCGCGACGAGCAGTTCGAGGAGCGTGGTGCCTGGAGAGGGTCGCCGCGTGATCATGGCGCCACGCTACCTTATGGTGCGGGGCGCCTCCATGGCAGGCAGGGACGACTCGTTTCGGAGGGAAAGACTACTCGAGATTGTAGTCCCGGATCTTGTAGAGGAGCGCACGCGAGCTCAGCTCCAGCAACTCAGCGGCACGCGTCTTGTTGCCGCGCGTGCGCTCCAGCGCCTTGGCGATGAGCCGCCTCTCGAGTGCGGCGCCGTGCTTCTTGACCGACAGCTCGTCGGGCGAGAGATCCGGGTCGTCGAACACCGGCGCGGGCGTGGTGATGTGCGGCGGCAGGTCGTCCGGCGCGAGCTTGGGCCCGCTCGCCAGGACCATGGCACGTTCGATCGTGTTCTCCAGCTCCCGGACGTTGCCGGGCCAGCGATAGTCGACGAGGAGTTTCATCGCCTGGGGCTCGACGCCCTGGATGTCCATGCGAAGCCGTTCGTTGTGCAGCTTGATGAAATGCTGCACCAGCGGCGGGATCTCCTCCTTGCGCTGGCGAAGCGGGACCAGGTGGATCGGCACGACGGCGATCCGGTAGTAGAGGTCGCGCCGAAACCGGTTCTGGCGGATCTCCTCCTCGACGTCCTTGTTGGTCGCGGCGATGATGCGCACATCGACCGTGCGCGCCTTGTTCTCCCCCAGCCGCCGGACCTCGCCCTCCTGAAGTGCGCGGAGCAGCTTGACCTGGAGCGTGGCCGGCATCTCGCCGATCTCGTCGAGGAAGAGCGTGCCGCCGGCGGCCTCCTCGAAGAGCCCCTGCCGCTCACGCTCGGCGCCGGTGAACGCGCCGCGCGCATAACCGAAGAGCTCGGCTTCCAGGAGCGTCTCGGGGATCGCGCCGCAGTTGAGCGCGACGAAGGGACCCGATGCGCGGTCGCTCTCCGCATGGATCAGCCGGGCGACGACCTCCTTCCCCGTCCCGCTCTCGCCGGTGATCAGCACGGACGACGGGTACGGCGCCACCTTGCTCGCGAGCTGGAGCGCCTGCTGCATGGCGGGCGACTTCGCGATGATCTCACCGAACCGGCGCTCGACGCGTACCTCCTCGCGCAGCCTGCGCACCTCGCGTCGCAACGCTTCGCGCTCCTCGGCCTTCTTGAGGAGCAGGATGAGCTGATCTGCGCTGAACGGCTTCGAGATGTAGTCGTACGCGCCCTTCTTCATCGCCTCGATGGCGAGGTCCATGCTGCCGTAGGCGGTCATCACGACGACCAGCGCCTCGCCGTTGCTCGCGCGGTACCGATCCAGGAACTCGATCCCGTTCAGCCGCGGCATCCGGACGTCGCATAGGATGATCTCCGGCCGCAGCTCGAGCGCGCGCGCGAGCCCCTCCTCGCCGTCGCTCGCGACGTGGACGTCGTAGCCTTCCTCGCCCAGGATCAGGGACACGGTCTGTCTGAGCCCGGGCTCGTCGTCGATGATGAGTAGGGTCATGATCCGTGTGGCTCCAGGGCTGCGACACGCGCGGCGGGCAGGAGGATCGTGAACCGGGCGCCGCCACCGTCCGCGT
>CAYPGK010000063.1:0-8148 GCA_964410055.1 uncultured Gemmatimonadaceae bacterium
GGCGTGTCCTCGTAGAGGAAGCTGGACTCCATCTCCTTCTGCCAGCGCGTGTCGGGCGAGAAGGCGAAGCCCTCGGCCATCTGCCGCGCGGCGTAGATCTGGAGCAACTCGGTGGCCATCTCCTGGATGGCCGCCTCGGTCTTGCCGCGGAGGTTCTTCCACGCCTTGCCGCCGATCTTGTGGAGCCGCGGCGCCGGCGCCTCGTCGGTGTCCGCGACCCAGCGCTCGATCAGGTCGAGGCGGTAGACGGGCACGCGCAGCGTCTCGCCTCCGGCGTATTCGATGGCCAGGACTTCGACCTCTTCGAGGCCGCCGACCTGGATCCGCTCGAGCCCCTTGAAGCGGCCGATCCCGTGGTCGAGGTGGACCACGAAGTCGCCGGGCCGGAGCTGGGCCAGGCTTTCGAGCGCGACGGCGCCGCGGAAGCGCCGCGAACGGCGCAGGCGACGGGCGCGGTGGAAGATCTCGTGGTCGGTCAGGATCCGGAGCGGCGGCTCTGCGCCCTCGAGGACGAATCCGCTCTGGAGCGCACCGAGTGCGAGCGTGGCCAGGGGCGGGAGCGCGCCGTCCGAGGAGAGGATCTCCTCGAGACGTTCGAGCTGGCCGGTGTTGTCGCACAGGATGACCGTCTCTTCGCCGCGGGCCGCGCCGGCGCGCAGCAGTGCGGAGAGGCGTTCCATGTCGCGCTCGATCGGCTCGGCTTCGCGGATCGCGAAGCGGATGTCGGCATCCGGCGCGGCGACGATCGCGAGCCGACCGTACTCGCCCAGACGGGCGCGGACCTCATCGGGCGGGAGGAAGAGGTGGTCGGGGCTCTCGGGGCGGCCGCCGCGGCGGCGCTCGGCATCGTGCAGGTGGAGCACCTGGCTCCACGTCCGGCGGAACTCCTCTTCGGCCTGCTCGCCGTCGAGCTCGATGAGGACCGCATCGCGCGGGAGCACGTCCAGGAGGGAGCGCCGGACGACGTCGCTCTCCCCGGCCGCGCCCGGCACGGAGCGCAGGTCCACCGGAAGCACGTCGACGTGGCGAGCGTCGTCGGTCGAGCGCTGGTCGAGGATGTCGAAGCGGCGGATCGAGAAGACCTCGTCGCCCCAGAACTCGATGCGCACAGGCTCGGCCGCGCCGAAGCTGAACAGGTCGAGGATCCCGCCGCGGACGGCGTATTCGCCGACGCCCTCGACGAGCGAAGAGCGGGTGAATCCGAGCGAGTCGAGCCGTTCGGTCAGCTCCTGGAGGCGGAACGTGTCGCCGACCGAGATCGAGAGTCGAAGCTCGGCGAGCCCGGTCGGGATGTCCGCGCGCTCCTGGAGCGCGCGCGACGTCGTGACCAGGACGCGCACGCGGCCGGCCAGGAGCGCCTCGAGCGCCTCGACACGCAGGCCGCTCACCTCGAGGTGTGCGTCTTCCGCCTCGTACGGCAGCGCCTCACGCTGTGGGTAGAGACGGACGAGCCCGCCGGAGAGGAGCGTCTGGAGATCGGCCTCGACAGCCTCCGCGCGCACCGGGTCCGGCGCGACGACCACCCAGAGCCGCTCGGGAAGCGCCTCGGCCAGAGCCGCAGCAACGAGCGAAGGCGCGGAGCCGGGCAGCCCGCCGAGACGCACGATGGCGCCACGACCCGGGAGCCGCGTCTCCAGCTCCCGGAACGCCGGCTGGCGCCGCATCGCCTGGATCAAAGTCGGATGTGACACGTTCAGGAAATTCGGCGATTCGGCTCTCCAGCGCCAGACCCCGCGGGCACCGGTGCGGGTGCCGACTCGTTTTGCGTATGCTTCCGACCCGCGCGGCCGCCTGCGGCGACGAGCCCCTCGATCAGGAGCACGGCGAAGGCGAGGAGGAGGAGAGGCCGCCAGACTTCGCGGCCGAGCCGCCGTCGGAAGATCGACTCGGGCCAGTCGGCTGCGTCTCCGACCCGGTGGAGGCGCCACCCCGGGAGCGCGGCGCGGAGCGCCCCGGCGCTCGCACGGGCGAGCTCCGACTCCTCCGGCGGCGGGTTCACGGCGAAGGCGCCGATCACGCGGCCGCCGGCGTGGATCCGGTAGATGCCGGGCTCGCCGGGGACGCGGTAGCGCGTGCCGCCGGTGACCGGCTCGCGGGTGCCGTCGGGGCGCTCGACCTCGGTCGCGGCGACGGGGAGCGGGATCACGTCGCCGGGAGCGGCCTGCGTGCCGCCGGCCGCGTCCGCGCCCCAGACGGCGATGAGGCGGTCGAGGAGCGGGAGGAGCCCGGCCGAGGTCGGGAGCGTCGTCGCCGCTTCGTCGAAGGGGGAAGCGACGATGAGGTAGCGTCCGCCACCCTCGAGCCGGCCGCGGACGAGCCACGGCGCGCCGTCTCCGAGGCGCAGCAGCACGGAGTCGGCCGCGCCCGCGGGTTCCGGCTCGAGGCGGAAATTGCGGCGGATGCGGGCGTCCTCGAGGGCTCGGAGCAGTTCATCGCCTTCGCGCTCGACGACGAGCCGCGCCTCTCCACTCGCCGCGCCGGGCGCGAAGCGCCACGGGATGCCCGCCTCGGCAAGGCGCCGGTTCGCGGCGGGGAGCTCGAGCGGCGAAGCGGGCGCGATGACGATCACGGTCCGCCCGGCCCGCGCGGCACTCGCGCCGGCCGCGGCGGGCGCGACCACGATCTCGGCTGCGTTCGTGCCCACGAGGCGGATCCGGCCCGCCTCGGCCAGGACGTCGAGCGCCTCGCGCACGAAGCGGACCGGCTCGGCCAGTGCGACGGCGGGCGGCGGCTGGACCGGGACGACGAAGTAGCGACGGTCGTCGCCGCGAAGCTGGTCGGGCTCGAGTTCGACCCATCCGGCCGCGAAACCGGCGGCGCGGGCGGGGAAGGGGAGGACCGTGGCGGCGCCTGCGGGCGCAGCACCCGCGGCGGCCACGCGGTTGTCGATGGTCAACCGGATCGGGATCGTGTCGCCCTCACGGGAGCCGATGATGCGCGCGGCGAGGGTCGAGCGCTCGCCGGCCCGGGGCGGGAGCCCCGCGCCGACTTCGACCGCGACGACGCCGGCATTGTCGGGCGGCTCGATGTCGGGCGCCCAGACGACGACCGGCGGCGCACCGTCGCCGGCGGCAAGGACGCCGCGCAGCGCCGTCGCCTGGAGGTCGGTCAGGAGCTGGATCTCCGTGGCGCGCCCCTCGGCGCCGGCGGCCAGGAGCGAACGGGCGCGCTCGAGCGCCGCGCCCAGGTCCGCCGCGCCCGCGGCGACCTCCGTGGCCTGGACGATCGCCGCGGCCTCGGCCGGGCTCGCCGGGATGGCAGGCTCCCACGGCGCACCCGCGCGGATGACCCAGAACCGATCGGCCGACGTGGCCCGCGCGATCGATTCCAGCGCCCGGTCCTTCAGGTGGTCCAGGATCCGGCGCTCGCCCAGGATCAGCCCGGTGCTGAGCGAGTTGTCGAGGACGATGGCGACCGCGGTCGGCTCGTGGCCGCCGCCGCCGTGGCGCAGGACCGGCCGGGCGGCGGCCAGTGCAAAGAGCACGAGCGCGCCCGCGCGCAGCGCGAGGAGCAGGAGCTGCCGCAGCTTGATCCGGCGCGCGTTCTCCATCTCCGCGCGGCGCAAGTAGCGCAGGGCGGGGAAGACCAACCGCGGCCCCTGCTGGCGCTGGAACAGGTGCAGCAGGATCGGGACGGCGACGGCCGCGCCCAGGACGAGCAGCGCGGGACTCAGGAAGCCCATCAGCCCAGCCTCTCCCGCTTGCGCAGGTACGTGCGCAGTGCGTGGACCATCGGCTGGTCCGTCTCCACGATCGTGTAATCGATCCCGAGCGGGACCAGCGTGCGACGCCACTCCTCGAGCGCCCACTCGACCGCTTCCCGATACTCGGCCCGGAGATGCGCCACACTCACCGGCAGCTCCTCGCCCGTCTCGGGATCGACGAAGCGTGCGTCTCGCTCTCCGGGCAGCTCACGCTCGCCCGGGTCGAGCACGTGGAAGACCAGCACCTCGTGGCCGCGGTGCCGCAGGAAACGCAGCGCGAGTCGCGTCGACTCCGGGTCGACCAGCAGGTCCGAGCAGAGGACCACCAGCCCACGACGCGGAAGCCGACCCGCGATGTCCCGAAGCGCGACCGCCGCCTCCGTGCGCCCCGTCGCCTCCAGCGGCTCGAGGCCGCGAAGCACGTCGTTCCAGTGCCGGCGCCCACCCCGGGGGCGCAGGTGCGTCCGGATCTGCTCGTCGAATCCGATCAGCCCCACGGCATCGCCCTGGCGGAGCAGGAGCAGCGACAGGCTCGCCGTGAGCTGCTTCGCGTACCAGAGCTTCGTCGGCAGCTCGCCCGGCGCCGACGACCACGCCATCGACGCACTCGCGTCCACCAGCAGGTACGCCCGCAGGTTCGTCTCCTCTTCGAACTGCTTCACGTAGTGCCGGTCCGAACGCGCGTACATGCGCCAGTCGACGTAACGCAGGTCGTCGCCAGGCTGGTAGGCGCGGTGCTCGGCGAACTCGACCGAGAAACCCCGGTGCGGCGAGCGGTGTAACCCGGCCAGGAACCCCTCTACGACGTGTCGCGCGACGAACTCGAGCCCGCCGAGCGCGGCGAGCTCCTGCGGCGCCAGCAGGTCGGCGCGAGGCGGTCGTCCCGATTGGGGTTTCGTTGTAACATTCATGGATACAACAACTTAGCGTCTTGTGGTCCGCGGGGTCAACCGGGGTGCGGTCCGCGGTCGTCTACACCGCACGGCGTTCGAAGATCGCAACCGGGTGGTGCCGATCGCGGGTCCGGGCTATCTTCTGTGCCGCCGTCTGTGGCGGACATGTGGGAGGGGCGGAAGCAAGGGCCAGGCCGTCGCCTTCGAAACGGGGAGAGACATGAGGCTGAACTGGAGACATTCGTTCGCGTTGTTGTTGTTGGCGGGGTGTGCCGGAAGTGCGGCGCAGGGCGTGGTCGCGCAGGGCCCCGCGGAGAACGGCGCGGTCGCGCAGGCGAAGGGCGTAGCGGATCCGGGCGCGGTACGCGCCGCTGCGGAGACGATCACGCCGAGCGACGTGGAGCGACACATCGCGTATCTGGCGAGCGATGAGCTGCGGGGTCGTGACACGCCGAGCCCCGGGCTGGAGATGGCCGCGGAGTACATTGCCGGCACCTTCGAGCGACTGGGCCTGAGGCCTGCGGGCGATGGCGGGAGCTACATCCAGCGCTACGCGCTCCAGAAGCGAGCCGTGATCGCGGACGAGACGCGGGTCACGGCCACGGGTCCTGGCGGCGAGGCTCGTTTCGGGTTCGGCACGGACTTCTTCGTGGTGCCCGGCTCTGCGGCGCGGGGGAGCGGTGAGGTGGTGTACGGCGGCTCGGCGGATTCGGCGCAGCCGGATGCGACGCTGCGCGGGCGCGTGGCGGTGTACGACCTGGCGAGCGCGGGGCGTCGCGGCTCGATCGACGCGGCGGCGGCGGGTGCGCGCCGCGCGGCGGAGGAGTCGGGCGCGGCCGGGCTGATCCTGGTGCTGCCGGCAGACTACCCGGCGGCGATGATCCAGCGGCTCGCGGAGCATTTCTCTCTGGCTGCGGGATTCCAGGTGGGCGAGGCCGAGGGGCTGTCGATGTTCGCGCTGTCGTCGAGCGCCGCGGACCGACTGCTCGGCCTGGCGCGTGAGGGCGCGGCGGGCGTGCGTGACGCGGCCTCGCGGCGCGGCGGGCCGGTGGTGCTCTCCGGCGTGCGCGCGGAGGTTTCCGCGCCGGTCCGGGTGGTCGAGGACAACCGGGTGCCGAACGTGGTCGCGGTGCTGCCGGGCAGCGACCCCGAGCTTCGCGACACGTACGTCGTCTTCAGCGCGCACTTCGATCACGTGGGCGTCGGCCGTCCGAACGCGGCCGGGGACTCGATTTACAACGGCGCGGACGACAACGCGTCGGGCACGGCCGCGCTTCTGGAGGTGGCCGAGGCGTTCGCCTCGCTGCCGACGCCGCCGGCGCGCTCGCTCGTGTTCCTGGCGGTGAGCGGGGAGGAGAAGGGGCTGCTCGGCTCGCAGTACTACAGCGACCATCCGACGGTGCCGCTCGAGTCGATCGTGGCCAACATCAACGTGGACATGATCGGGCGGAACGCGCCGGACAGCATCGTGGTCATCGGTCAGGAGTACTCGTCGCTGGGGCCGCTGGTGCTGGAGGTCGCGGCGGAGCGGCCGGAGCTGGGGCTGACGGTCTCGCGCGACCTGTGGCCGGAGCAGCGCTTCTTCTATCGCAGCGACCACTTCAACTTCGCGCGCAAGGAGATCCCGGCGCTGTTCTTCTTCGCCGGCGTGCACGAGGACTACCACCAGCCGTCGGACCATGTCGAGAAGATCGACACGGACAAGGCGAGCCGGGTGTCGCGCCTGATCTTCTACACTGCGTACGAGATCGCCACGCGGCCGGACGCGCCGCAGTGGACCGAGGATGGCCTCGCCGAGGTCAGGGCGCTGACCCAGGGCGGCCGCTGATCGCAATCACCCTAAACGAACCTGGAGAGGAGAGCAATGTCGTTCATAAGCACGGTGATCCTGCTCGTCGGGGTCGTGGCCGGGGTGCTGGTCCCGATCTGGATCGGCCACGCGCTTTCGGTTCAGACGCTCCCCTATGCCGTCCGTGCCCTCGGCGCGCTGGCCGTAGCGGTCGTTTGCGTGCTGCTTCACACGCGGCTGGTGGGACGGTCGCAGACGGAGGCCGACACAGCGCACTGATTCTCCACCGGGTAATCGCGCCATCCGCTAATCTGCGGGCCGGCAGCGAGTCGGATCGGAGACGGATCGCGGCCGGGGTCGATACACGACCCCGGCCGCGTTGTTTTGCGTACGCGAAGTGCCGAGCAGTTCAGTTGGATCGGAACGTGAGCGAGGCCGTGAGTGCGGCGAAGCGGCCCAGCGCGCCACGGGCATGTGCGGCTGCGATCCCGAACTCGATGGGGCCGTGTTCCACTCCGAATCCGGTCGCCGCCCGGTAGCCGCCGGAGATGATGGCCACCCCGCCGCGGAGCGGTAGGTACGGGAAGGGCCGGTACTCCGCGCCGACGCCGGCGTGGGTGCCGGGTTCTACATCGAGCCCCGTGCCGAATCTGTGGCGGAGGTCCATGGTCACGGTGAGCGCGGGCATCTCGAGGGCGGCGCCGACGGCGAGCGACGGGCGGAAGGTGAGCTCGTCGATGCGGCGCGCGGCCATCGCCCGGACGGCGGGTGGCGCATTCGGGATCGAGCCTCCCTCGTCGACGTCGATGTCGGCGAGCAGGCCGGCAGCGGACCGGTAGCGGAGCGAGGCCAGGTCCCAGGCGAAGGTGTTCAGTGCGTCGCGCAGCACGAGTCCCACGGTGAGCGGGCCGGCGCTCCACGCGGCGCCGAGATCGATGGCCGCGCCTGCGCCGTGGTCGAAGCCGTCCGCCGCGTCCGAGTAGACCAGCGGGAGGGCGAGTGCGGGGCGCAGGGAGTCGGGAAGCGCTTTGCCGAGTCCCGCGGCGGCGAAGAGCGCGTGCCCCATGATGTAGCGGACGGTCACGCCGATCGCCGCATGCTGGTCGGCGAAGGGTACGGCGGCGATGTGGAGCGGGATGTTGCGTGCATAGCTCACGGCGACGGAGCTCGTCATCGCCGCGTGGAGCGATGAGCCCTCGACGTCGAAGTCGTGCTTCTCGCCGTTCCTGCCGTCGGGGCCGAAGAGGAGGAGCTCCGCCGCATCGGGGCGCAGGTCGAGCGCGCCGGAAGCCGAGGTCGAGAATTGGAACCCGACGCGCCCCCAGCTCACCGAAACCCCGGCGACATCCGCGCCGAGCGCGCCTCGCTGTCTGCCCCCCGCCGCGATCCTGTCGAGCCAGTCGCTTCTCGCGCCGGCGGCGACCGAGCCGCTTTCCGCTTCCGCTAGGCCGAACACGCCCACCGGCGAAGTGCCGGCCGATACCCGGATCGGGAGCAGAGACACCGTGAATCGGGGCGTACCCGGAAGGGCGAGGTTGGCAGGGTTCCACGCGATCGCGGCCTGACCGCGGGCGTGGGCCGTGAAATTTTCGGCAAGACCCAGGGCAGTCGCGGACTGCGCCCGGGCCGTCTGACCGCCGACCCCGATGAGCAGCAGGGCTGCGAGCGCGACTCCCCTGGCGATTCGGTGGTGAGCGTACTCCAATTCCAAAAACCCCCGTGGCCGAATCCGTCGCGTCTTCACGCGACGGATTCGGCCACCG
>CAYPGK010000063.1:8158-16859 GCA_964410055.1 uncultured Gemmatimonadaceae bacterium
GTGTTGGGGTGGTTCGCGCACCCAAACCCAAAAACCCCCGGGGCCCTACCCGTCGGCTTCTCCCCGCCCGGTTTCGGCCCACCGCCGGTCCCGAAATCGTCTGTGATGTTGCATCCGTAACAGGACGCGCGAGCCCCGCTGGATCTGACATTGTCGGGGTCGCGGCGCGCCGCGCAAGGGGCCGTTCCCGGCCGGGCGCGTGGGTGGAGGTCGTCGGACTGCTAGAATTGAAGAAGGGGCGGCGTTTGCGCCGCCCCGTCGATCGTGATCAGAAGGCGCTCAGCGTTGCGCCCACGCTGAAGCCGTAGCCCGAACCCGCGGCGATCCGCTCGGCGTAGCGCCGGGCGTCGAAGTCCGCACCGTCCTCCACGCCCTTGTCGTTGCCGGTCATCTGGCTCAAGGCGAAGGAGAGACCGAGCGGCCCGAGTCGGAGGGTGGCGCCGCCGGAGAGGGACGAGGCGCCGTCGAGCGAGTTGGCGAGGCCGGCTCGGAACGTGATGAAGCTCAGGACCGGGATCGTCTGCTCGATGCCGACGGCGACGTACGACGGCCAACCGGTCGTCAGCTCACCCTTGCCCTGCGTGGTCTTGTACGTGGCGCCGATCTTCGTGATCCCCAGGTCGATCCCCGCGCCGAGACGCACGACGCGCGGGAAGTACGTCTGGGCGAAGAACTCTGACGCGAGGCTGTAGGCCTCGAGCGGTACGGCGCCGGGGTCGAACGGCTGCGGCTCGAGCCGGTCCATGATGTCCCGCGCGCCGAGGTCCGAGAACTCGCTCCCCTCGAAGACGTCGCCGCGAAGCTCGAGCTCCTCGTCCCACGTCATCTTCTGGGCGATGTTCTCGATCGCGAGTCCGACCGTGAGCGCGGGGACCGGCTGCGCGGCGAACCCGAGGTCCAGGCCGTAGCCGGTGCCGACGGTCGAGCGAAGCGAGAGCGCCGTGACGTACAGCTCCGGCACGGAAAGATCCACGCGAGGCTCGTAGATGCGCGCGCGCTGGAGGTCGTGCCCCATGACGTAGCGCCCGGTCACGCCGACCGTGACCGGGAAGGGGAGGGGCAGCAGCGTGGAGAGCGGACGCGCGTACGACGCCGCGAGCGTCGTGTAGGCGGCGTCGCGGATGGCCGTGTTCCCGACGCGGTACTCGGTCAGCCGCTCCTGGTCCAGGTCACCGTACTGGCGGGCGTAGAGCATGAGGTCGATCAGCTCCTTGCCGATCGAGCCGCCGACATGGACCGTCGTCGTCGCGGAGAAGGCGAGCGGGCCGATGCTGAGCGCCGCCCAGGGAACGCGCACGTCGCTGCGGACCTCGAAGCCGCTCGCCGGAATGTCGTCCAGCATCGTTTGCCGGTCCAGGTCCGTCAGGTCCGAGCCCTTGCCGAATGTGTCGACAATGTCGAGCACGTTCGGGCCGAGGATGGTGCCCGTCAGGTCGAACCGGGGCAGCGCCAGCGACCATGAAGGGTTGTTGGGCAACGCCAGGTTGGCCGGGTTCCAGTCCACTGCCTCGTATCCGACGGCGAGCGCCGAGAAGGCGCCGGACACGCCGGCGGCACGGGGCGATGGACCGAACTGGGCAGTAGCGGGCGTGGCGGCGACCGTCAGCATCATCGCCGACAGCAGGATGCGGCTGCGCAGGTTCACGTTCACATCTCCAGGGAGCTAGGGGGTGGATCGGCGCCTCGTAGGAAAGGAGCCGAGGGCCGACGTTTCCATTAGCGGCCGCGCACGCGCCTGGGCGCGTCGGGGCGACTAGGGACGAGCCGCACGATGCAAACGGACCGGAGCCCGCTCCGCCGGGCTTCGGCCTTGAAGCGCCGTTTTCGTGACGCTGGCCCGTGCACTCGCGATATTCGAGGAGTGCACGGGCGAAAATTCTATCTCGGCATGAGTCCGGTGTCAACGAATTCGTTGGCGGACGCCGCCGAATATTGAGCCGTGCCGGCAATTTCCATCGACATCATTGACTGAAAGGAAACAGCCGATTATCCTCGTGGCCGCCTTCCGGAGCCTCACCGCGTAACCGGAGCCCGATCTCGTACAGTCCTGCAAGGAGACTTTGCATGCGCAGAGTGGCGTTCATGGCCACGGTCGCAATCATCGTGGCAGCGATGTCCGGCTGTACCCAGGACGACCAGGTCCTCGCGATCGACCTCACGGATGACCAGCCGGTTACACGGACAGTTCCTGCGTCAGGCGAGATGACCATCAGCACGCCGGCGGGACTGTCGGTCACGCTGCCGGAGGGGACGGTGTCTCCGGGCACGCAGGTCACGGCGCAGCTCGTCGACCCCAAGCAGATCGCCGGCCTTCCACCCGAAGCCGCTGGCGACAAGGCGTTCCTGCTCACCTTCGACGAGCCGCCGAAGAAGGCCCCGGTCGTCAGCTTCAGGAACACGCTCCGAGGCCCGGCGACGGCGATGCAGCTCCTCAGCGCAATCCCCGTGGCGGTCTCGGTTGCGAGCAATGGCCAGGCACCGTCCGGCTCGATCGTGGCGCCCTCGTGGTCGGTGGTGCCCGCAAACGATGCGTCGGATGACCAGGCCATGATTCAGGAGATCGTCAATCGCCTGAAAAACCAATCCCGACCCGATGTCTCCGGAAGGACTCAGTTCCCGCTTCCCATCCTGGATGAAATCCGGCACCTCGTGGGGGATTATGCCGATTCTGAGTCCGGTGATCCTCACAGCCCCGTCGATGATCCGGAGATCATCCCGTCCGGTTTCACGATGTCCATTGAGCAGTTCCTGGCCGCCACGGGCCAGGATCTCGACGGGTACGAGCCCGGACCGACCTGTGACGACGACCCTTACGCCTGCATGTTCCTCTACATGACGATGGCCACGGGATCCACGCCGCTCCGCCAGGCCTCCGAGTCGCCCGGCGGCGAGATCCATCGGCTCATCCCGGAAGGGATGTCGAGCGTCAGCTACGGCCTGGTGTGTACCGGGATCAGGTGGTGGGGCGAACTGGTCGCGAAGTGCGATTACGGCAACGTGGACGCGAGGGGGAGCGAGAAGTTGATCGAGCGGTACTCCGGTAGTATCGTTGCGGTCAATTACGTCCTCGTGTTCATGACGTTGCAGGCCGACGGCACCTCGAGTGGGATGGTCCACTACGATGGTGCGCTTCGGGTGCCGATGGCATCGGGGGTCACGGGTTACGCCGTGGCGGACTCGCTCAACCTGAGCGGGACCTGGTCGGTGGCGGGCGATCAGATCACTCTCGGCGACTACACGTTCGATTTCGCCACACCGGAGCCGGACGAGCTGATCCTGACCGTGAGCGATTCGGTGAAGATCAAGCACAACGACGGCACGGAGAGTTGGGAGCCGGTGCAGGTGCATATGAAGTTGCGGCGCACGTTCGTGAACTGACGCACACGTAACCGGGTCGCGCCACGGCGGCCGTCGTGGTCGTGCAGGACGAGGCGGGGCGGAGCCGAGCAGGTGCTCGGCTCCGCCGTTTCTATTGGGGGCGCCGGTGCCGGGTGGTGTCCAGTTGCGCGCGCAATCCGGAGCCGGATGCCGTCCAGGGGCGCGATCTCGGGGAGGAGGCACACCGCCCGAGTGTGTCGATGGATCTATTGCCCGTCATTGAGGCCGGGCGTATCGTAGAGCCGACGCTCCCAGAAGTGTGTGTCATCACAGACAACACGGAGACAGGCGATGAGAGCCTACGTCGGTGTCGCGTCTATTGCCGCGGTCGCGCTGCTGGCTGCCGGCTGTTCCCAGGACGACCAGGATCTCCCGTTCAGTCTGGTCGACAATCAA
The DNA here is from genome assembly GCA_964410055.1 of uncultured Gemmatimonadaceae bacterium. Lineage (GTDB taxonomy): Bacteria > Gemmatimonadota > Gemmatimonadetes > Longimicrobiales > RSA9 > CALBZE01. Next base: position 11,933 of record CAYPGK010000063.1, read on the forward strand.
CCCGTAACCAGGACGGTACCGGCGTCGGGCGAGATGAGGATCACCTCGCCCGAGGGGCTCTCGGTCACGTTTCCCGAGGGGAGCCTCCCGCCCGGTTCACAGGTCACGGTGACCCCCGTCGATCCGCGCGAGATCAGCGGCGTGCCCGAGCTCGCCGGGGAGGTGGCGTTCCTCCTCTCCTTCGATGCGCCGCTCTCGAAGGCGCCTACCGTGACTTACAGTTCCGCCTTTCGGGAGCCCGTCACGGCGACGCGGCTCCTACGGACCGTCCCCGTGCTCATCCGGGTCGACGGAACGGACGCTGCGCCGGCGTCCCGGATGAATCTATTGCCACCAATTTCCACCGGGGATGACGAGTGGGACAATGAGCTCGGTTCGCTGGCGGAGGCAATCGCATTTCTCAATTATATAATGAAGATTGGCATCGATGGCTTTCTGGGGCTCCTCGGTTTCGATTACCGGCAATTCGTAAATCTCCTGGAAGATTGTTTGGCCAAAGGGGAAGAGCTCTTTGACGTCCTGCCGGAGTGCGTCGACACACAACTTTTCGAAGATGCGACCGCCCAATTCGAAGCCAAGAAGGCTCAGGCGGATGCCTGTAACGGCCCCCATTGTCCCCCGATGAACGATCTCCTCGTCGGGTTGATCAACACGCGTTTCTCTACCCTCGGATCGCCCGTCGACCTGGATGCATTGAGGGGAGCGGACTCGCACCCGCTGATTCCGCCCGGACAATCGAGCGCCACCTTCGTGCTCATGTGCACAGGTGTTACCTGGGGCGAAGGGATCCTCCGCTGTGGTGAGGAGAACGTTGACGCGCGTGCGAGCCAGGTACTCCTCGATCGTTATGCGGGCTCGATCATGGCGATCAATCACATCATCGCGCTGGCAACGCTGAATGCAGACGGCACGGCCAGGGGCGAAATCCAGTACGATGCGGCGCTCCGGGTGCCCATGGCCTCGGGGATCTCCGGATACCCGGTGGCCGATACGCTCGACCTCACGGGGAACTGGTCCGTCGAGGGGAATCGCATCACGGTGGCCGGCTACACGTTTGCCTTCTCGGTACCGGATGAAAAGACGCTGATCCTCACCGTGGACGATTCCGTGAAGGTCAAGCACAACGGCGGCGGAGAGAGTTGGGAGCATGTCCAGGCACATCTGAAGCTATCTCGCATGACTCACCACTGACGGCCCGGCCGTGCCGAGCGCGGCCGGTTCGACCGCAAAGGGACGAACGGGGGCGGGGTCGGGGAACTCCTCGGCCTCGCCTCCGTGTCGTATAGCCGTCCGAGTCCCACGGGAAAATGCATTTCTTTTCGGCCTCGTGGGAGTTTCAGCGGCATCATCGTTGCCCGCACGAGCACGGCGAGCCCTCGGGGCCGTCTGCGCTCTCCAACACCCGCCGGCTAATTGATGGACCCCCCGCAAACGGTTATATTTCAACGTTTATTGGCGGAACACCAACATCGGGGAAGCAGGGCACGTGCGGATCGACCGGATACGGAATTTCTGCATCGTCGCGCACATCGACCACGGCAAGTCGACGCTCGCGGACCGGATGCTCGAGGTCACGGGGACGCTTGAGCAGCGGCAGATGCGCGAGCAGGTGCTGGACAGCAACGAACTCGAGCGCGAGCGCGGGATCACGATCAAGCTGCACGCGGTTCGGATGGCGTACCGCGCTGCGGATGGGGAGGAGTACGAGCTCAACCTGATCGACACGCCCGGGCACGTGGACTTTACGTACGAGGTCTCGCGGTCGCTGGCGGCGTGCGAGGGTGCGGTGCTGGTGGTGGACGCGAGCCAGGGCGTGCAGGCGCAGACGCTGTCGAACCTGTTCCTGGCGATGGACGCGGGGCTCGAGATCATCCCGGTGCTGAACAAGATCGACCTGCCCGGCGCGGAGCCGGAGCGGCGGCGCCAGGAGCTGGTCGACCTGCTCGGCGTCGACCCGGAGGAGGTGCTCTACGTCTCCGCGAAGGAGGGGACGGGCGTGCCGGAGCTGCTGGAGGCGATCGTGCAGCGGGTGCCGCCGCCGGAGGGTGATCCGGACGCGCCGCTCCGGGCGCTGATCTTCGACTCGTTCTACGACAAGTATCAGGGCGCGATCCCGAGCATCCGCGTGGTGGACGGCGTCCTTCGCGAGGGGATGCGGATCACGTTCGGCGCACACGACGCCGAGTACGAGGTCGACGAAGTCGGCGTCATGCGACTGGGCCGGCACCGGGTCGAGAGCCTGGGGCCGGGGCAGGTCGGATACCTGGCCGCGGCGATCAAGCGGGTCTCGGACACGCGCGTGGGCGACACGGTGCTCGATGCGGACAATCGGGCGCCGGAGCTCCTGCCGGGGTACCGCGAGGTCAAGCCCATGGTCTTCAGCGGGCTGTACCCGACGGACTCGGACCAGTACGAGGAGCTGCGGGACGCGCTCGAGAAGCTGAAGCTGAACGACGCGAGCCTCTTCTACGAGCCGGAGACGTCGACGGCGCTGGGCTTCGGCTTCCGCTGCGGGTTCCTGGGGCTGCTGCACATGGAGATCGTGCAGGAGCGGCTGGAGCGGGAGTTCGACCTGGACCTGATCACGACGGTGCCGAACGTGGAGTACCACGTCTACCTGACGGACGGTACGCGGGTCCAGGTGGAGAACCCGAGCGCGATGCCGGATCGTGGCCGGATCGACCGGATCGAGGAGCCGTACGTGCGGGCGCGGATCATGTGCCCGACCGACTACATCGGCAACGTGCAGAAGCTCTGTCACGACCGGCGCGGCGTCTTCGTCTCGATGCACTATCTGGACACGCAGCGGGTGGAGTTCACGTACGAGCTGCCGCTGGCCGAGATCGTCCTGGACTTCTACGACAGGCTGAAGAGCTCGACGCGCGGCTACGCATCGCTCGATTGGGAGATGCTCGAGTACCGCGCGGGCGACCTGGTCAAGCTGGACATGCTGATCAACGGTGACCCGGTCGACGCCTTCAGCGTGATCATCCACAGGGACAAGGCGTACGAGTACGGGCGCTCGATTGCGCAGAAGCTGAGGGAGCTGATCCCGCGGCAGCTCTTCGAGGTCGCGATCCAGGCGGCGATCGGCGGGAAGATCATCGCGCGTGAGACGATCAAGGCGATGCGCAAGAACGTGACGGCCAAGTGCTACGGCGGCGACATCACGCGCAAGCGCAAGCTTCTCGAGAAGCAGAAGGAAGGGAAGAAGCGGATGAAGCAGGTCGGCACGGTCGAGATCCCGCAGGAGGCGTTCCTGGCGGTGTTGCAGGTGGGGGAGGGGTAAGGAGCGGGGCGCCGAGGGCGTGAGCGATCGGGTCGTCATACGCGCGCCGAACCATCTCGGCGATCTGGTCATGGCGCTGCCGGCGCTGGCGGCTGCGCCGGGCGCGGACGTGCTGGTGGCGCGCGGTCTCGTTTCGCTCCTCTCTCTGGTCCCGGAGCGGAGTGCACCGCGACGCGTGATCCCGGTCGAGCGGGGGTGGCGCGGCATGGTGCGCGCGGCTGCGACGTTGCGGCGCGGCGAGTACCGGCGTGGGGTCCTCCTCACGCCGTCGTTCTCTTCGGCGCTGATGATGAGGCTGGGCGGGGTCCGGGAGCGGCGCGGCACGGCGACGGACGGCCGGTCGGCGCTGCTCACGGATCGGGTCCCGCCGGGATCGGTGGCGGGGTTGCACCGTGCGGCGGCGTACGTGGCGCTGGTGACCGGTAGCGTTCCGGATCGCGTGCCGGTCCCCCGTCTCGAGGTCCTCGATGAGCTGCGGGATCAATGGCGTAGGCTGGCGGGGCTGGCGGACGGTCCCGTGATCGGCATATTTCCGGGTGGCAACGCAACGTCGCGGCGGTGGGAGGCGGACCGGTACGCCGAAGTCGCGAGGCGGCTTGCGCAGGAGGGAGCGCGGGTCGTCGTGTTCGGCGGGCCGTCGGAGCGCGCGCTCGCGGCCCGGGTCGCGGGCGACGTCGCCCTCGACGTGGCCGGCCGCACGGGGCTGCCGCTCCTCGCGGCGGGTCTCGAGGCGTGCGACCTCCTGGTCACGAACGACACCGGCCCGATGCACCTCGCGGCAGCGGTCGGCACGCCGACGATCTCGTTGTGGGGTGCGGGCGACCCGGTGGAGACGGGCCCGCTCGGCGCGGGGCACGTCCTGCTCAGGCGAGCGGAGCTTCCGTGCGTGCCGTGCGTTCGGAACGAGTGTCCGCGGCGAGGTCGCGGCTACATCCTGCCGGAGGCGGAGCGCGAGTGTCTGCGCCTGATCGAGGTCGCGGACGTCCTCGCCGCCGTCGCATCGCAAAGCGCCCAGGTGGAGAGGGAGGAACTCGATGGGTAAGGAAGCGATGGCGGGCGACAAGAAGTGGCTGCTGGGGGTCGACCTAGGCGGCACGAACATCGTGGTCGGCGTGCTGCCGATGGATGGCGGGGAGGTGCTGGCGCTCCGGACGCAGCCGACGGAGGCGAACCGGGGCGCCAAGTTCGTGGTGGACCGGATCGTCGCGATGATCGAGGAGGCCATCGCGGAGGTGCTCTCGGCGCACGGCGGGACGCGGGAGGACTTCGCCGGGATCGGGATCGGCTCGCCGGGGCCGCTGGACCGGAAGACCGGGACGGTGATCAACACGCCGAACCTCGGGTGGCGGAACTTCCCGCTGCGGGACCTGATCTCGAACGCGGTGGGTTTGCCGGCCACGCTGGACAACGACGCGAACTGCGCCACCTACGGCGAGTGGTGGCTGGGCGCCGGCCGCGATGTCGACACGCTGGTCGGGCTCACGCTGGGGACCGGGATCGGCGGCGGGATCGTCCTGAACGGCGAGATCTTCCACGGCGTGAGCGATGCGGCGGGCGAGATCGGCCACATGACGATCGAGTCCACGGGTCGGAAGTGCAAGTGCGGCAACTACGGGTGCCTGGAGGCGTACGCGTCCG
>CAYPGK010000064.1:0-13460 GCA_964410055.1 uncultured Gemmatimonadaceae bacterium
ACCTCTTCGAGCACATCATGTTCGAGGGGTCGGCGAACGTGCCCGAGGGGAAGATCGACGAGTGGTTCCAGGAGGTGGGCGGCGCGCCGAACGGCTCGACGACGCGCGACCGGACGAACTACATGCAGAGCTTCTCGAGCAGCGCGCTCGACCTGGCGCTCTTCATCGAGTCGGACCGGATGGGCTACCTGCTCGAGGCGATGTCGCCGGCGAGCGTGGACGGCCAGCGCGACGTCGTCAAGAACGAGCGGCGGCAGAGCTACGATAACCGCCCCTACGGGCTGGCGTCGCAGATCCTGACCGAGGCGCTCTACCCGCCGTCGCACCCGTACTCGTGGCCGGTGATCGGGTACATGGATGATCTCTCGGCGGCGGGGTACGACGACGTCGTCGACTTCTTCCGCAGCTACTACGCGCCGAACAACGCGACCGTCGCGATCGTGGGCGACATCGACGTCGCCGAGGCGAAGCGGCTCGTGGAGAAGTGGTTCAGTGAGCTTCCGCGAGGCAAGGCGATCGAGAAGGTCGAGGCGCCGCAGCCGCGGCTCGAGGGGACGACGCGCCTCCTGCTCGAGGACCGGGTCCAGCTCCCGCGCCTCTACATGGCGTGGCACACCGTGCCGGCGTACGCCGAGGGCGACGCCGAGCTGACCGCGCTCGCGCGGCTGCTCTCGGGCGGCAAGAACTCGCGCCTCTACCGGCGCATGGTCTACGAGCTCGAGATCGCGGACGACGTCGCCGCCTACCAGTCGGGCGGCAAGCTGGCCGGCGACTTCACGATCGTGGCGACGGCGCGCGCGGGGCACACGCTCGAGGAGCTGGAGCGCGTGATCCTGGAGGAGCTGGACCGGCTGCGCACGGAGCCGCCGGCGGCGGAGGAGCTGGAGCGGATCGTCAACCAGTACGAGATCGGCTTCCTCGAGCAGCTCGAGCGGGTCGCGACCAAGGCGGACCGGCTGAACGCCTACTACTTCTACACCGGCAAGCCGGACTACTTCAACGAGGACCTGGAGCGCTTCCGTCGCATGCGCCCCGAGGGCGTGAGCGAGGTGGTGCGGCGCCATTTCGATCCGGACCGGCGCGTGGTGCTGAGCATCGTGCCGCAGGGCCGGACGGAGCTGGCGATCCCGGGGAGCACGCCGGTCCCGGGCGAGAACCTGATGCTGAGCCCGCGCGGCCGTGAGGCCGCCGCGGCGGGCGCCACGCAGGAGGCCCGCTGATGCGCGCGCGTGGCGGAGTACGACGGACGCGAACCGCGAGAGCGACGACGATGATGACGAACCACACCGCGAACCGCCGGCCGGTCCTGACCGCGGCCACGATCCTCCTCGCGCTCGCCGCGGCGCTCCCGCTGCAGGCGCAGTCGCCGGACCGGAGCAAGCCGCCGGCGGTCGGCCCCGCGCCGGACCTTGAGCTGCCGCCCGTCGAGCGGTTCGCCCTGCCGAACGGGCTCGAGGTGCTGGTCATGGAGAAGCGCGGGCTGCCGCTGGTGCAGGTCAACCTGCACGTGCGCGCGGGGAACGTGCGCGAGGAGGCCGGCCGCATCGGGCTCGCCGACCTGACGGCCGACATGCTGGACGAGGGCGCGGCAGGGCTGGATGCGCTCGCGCTGGCCGACCGCTTCGAGCGGCTGGGCGCGCGCTTCGGCGTCGGCGTCGGCGCGCACCTGACCACGGCCTCGCTGCGCGTGCCGGTCGCGCGGCTGGACGCGGCGCTCGGCCTCATGGCCGACGTCGTCCTCCGACCCGACTTCCCGGAGGCCGAGCTCGAGCGGCTCAAGCGCGAGCGGCTGACCGCGATGATCCGACGCCACGACGAGCCGGCCCGGATCGCGAGCGCGCTCTTCGCCCGCACGCTCTTCGGCGCGGCGCACCCGTACGGCAGGGTCGCGGACGAGGCGTCGCTCCGCGCGATCACCGTCCGCGACGTGCGCGACTTCTACGCGCGCTACTTCCGCCCCGGCAACGCGACGCTGATCATGGTCGGCGACATCGACGCCGCCGCCGCCCGCGCGGCGGCCGAGCGTGCCTTCGGCGCGTGGCAGGGCGGGAAGGTCGAGGCGGAGAAGGTCGACGTCGCGCGGCAGGTCGAGGGGCGCGTCGTCTACCTGGTCGACAAGCCCGGCTCGGCGCAGTCGGTCATCCAGATCGGCCGCATCGGGATCGCGCGCGACTCGGAGGACTACTACCCGGTCCTCGTCATGAACACGATCCTGGGCGGCTCGTTCACCTCGCGGCTCAACCAGAACCTGCGCGAGGACAAGGGCTACACCTACGGCGCGCGGTCGGCCTTCGACGCGCGGCCGGTGCCCGGCGCGTTCATCGCGAGCGCGGCGGTGCAGACGGATGCGACCGGGCCGTCGCTCCACGAGTTCATGAAGGAGCTGCGCGCGATCCGCGAGGGCGTGACCGACGCCGAGGTCGAGCGCGCCAGGAACTACCTGGCGATGGGCTTCCCCGCGAACTTCCAGTCGGTCTCCGGGATCGCGGGCGAGCTCGCCGACGTCGTCCAGTTCGGCCTCCCGGCCGACGACTTCAACCACTTCACCGACCGCGTCCTCGCCGTCACGCGCCAGGACGTCGAGCGCGTCGCGCGGAAGTACATCGACCCGGAGAACCTGGTCATCGTCGTCGTCGGCGACCGCGCCCGGATCGAGGCGCAGATCCGCGCCGAGAACCTGGGCGAGATCCGGTTCCTCGAGGTGACGGACGTCTTCGGCGAGCCGCCGACCGCGACAGACGATTGAGACGTTCCGGCGACATCGCACACGACCTGCGTCGTGCACGATCCAGCTCCCCGGTGGCCGAATGCCACCGGGGAGTTTTTTCGCGCGCGGCGGTGCGAAGTCATCGGATTCCGGTTCGACGAGCCTCCGCGCGCCCCGCTACATGGCTTGGTCCAACCGCAACCCTACCGAAACGCGGCTGAAGCCCGCCCGGTTTGACCGGACCCCCCGAAAGCAGTAACGTGCGGTGATCTCACGAGATCGCGTGATCTCACGAGATCGGCTGCGGCACGGGGCGATCCGTGCGCGCACCGGCGCCGCACCGCTCGGGGCGGGCGCGCCATACATGGATTCGAACGATTGCAGGGATAGATGAACGACCGACTGTTACGGGCGCTGCGTCGCGAGCCGGTGGACGCGACGCCCGTCTGGTTCATGAGGCAGGCGGGGCGCTCGCTGCCGAAGTACCGGGAGAGCCGGGCGGAGCAGGGGATGTTCGAGATCATCCGCCAGCCGGAGCGTGCGGCGGAGATCACGGCGATGCCGCTCGAGTACTACCCGGTCGACGCGTGCGTCCTCTACAACGACCTCTCGACGCCGTTCTTCGGGGCGGGGCTGGAGGTCGAGCTGGTGCCCGGCGTCGGGCCGGTCGTGGACCGGCCGATCGAGCGGGCGGCGGACGTGGACCGCTTCGAGCCGTTCGACGTCCGCGAGGCGTTCCCCTACATCTACGAGCAGATCCGCATACTCGGCGAGCGGATCGACGTGCCGGTCATCGCCTTCGTCGGCGCGCCGTTCACGCTCTGCTCCTACCTCCTCAAGCCGCGGAGCGGGAAGAGCCGCGAGGTCGAGGGGCTGAAGGCGTTCATCTTCAACGAGCCGGAGGCGTGGGACCGGCTCGCGTCCTACTGGGCGGACCACCTGACCGAGTTCGGCATCGCGCAGCACGAGGCGGGCGCCGCGGCGGTGCAGGTCTTCGACTCGTGGGCGGGCTCGTTTTCGCCCGAGGACTACGAGAAGTACGTCCTCCCCTACAACCGCCGGATGCTGGAGCGGCTCGCGGAGGCGGGCGTGCCGACGATCCACTTCGCGACGGGCAACCCCGCGCTGCTGCCGCAGATCGCTGCGGCCGGCGGCGACGGGATCGGCGTCGACTGGCGCGTCCCGATCGACGAGGCGTGGGACGTGATCGGCCACGACCGTGCGATCCAGGGGAACCTGGACCCGGCCGCGATGCTGGCGGGTAAGGAGGCAGCGGTCGCCCGGGCGCGGGACATCATGGAGCGCGTGGGCGGCCGGCCGGGTCACATCTTCAACGTCGGCCACGGGATCCTGCCGGGGACGGACCCGGAGGTGATCCGGGCGGTCGTCGAGTTCGTGCACGCGTTCGGCGGCTGAGCCGCGGGCGCGCGCAGTTCGAGGACGGACGAGCGGGCACGGGGCGGTGGCGCGGAGGCGGGGCGGCCCGGGAGATAGAGACATGGATACAGGGATCATTCTCTTGAATTTCGGTGAGCCGGAGGACCCGACGCCGGAAGCGGTCGTCGCGTACCTGGAGCGGATCTTCCGGACGAACATGGCGCTGGAAGGGCACCTGCCGCCGGAGCGGGTCCGTGCGCGGGTGAAGCAGTTGGCCGAGGAGCGGGCGCCGCAGCTGATCGAGGAGCTGGAGGCGATCGGCGGCTCGCCGCTGAGCCGGCAGGCGCTGGCGCAGGCGGACATGCTGGAGGCGGAGCTCGGGCGGCGCGGCCACGCCGTGCGGTGCTACGTGGGATACCAGTTCGCCGAGCCGCTGATCGCGGACGTGGTGCGGCGGGCGCGCGAGGACGGCGTCTCGCGGCTGATCGGCTTCCCGGTCTACCCGCTCGCGGGGCGGTCGACGACGGTGGCCTCGCTCGACGACCTGCGCCGCGCGGTCGATGAGGCGGGGTGGGAGGTGGAGGTCGCCGAGGTCGGCGGGTGGCACCGACACCCGGACTTCACGGCGATGTGGGCGGACGCGGTGCGCCGGACGCTCGAGGCGAGCGGCGTCTCCCTGTCCGACCCGCGGGTCCGGCTGGTCTTCTCGGTGCACGGCACGCCGATGAAGTACATCGAGGAGGGGAGCCGCTACGTCGAGTACGCCGAGGAGGCGTGCGCCGCGATCGCCGCGGCCGTCGGCGCCGAGACGTACGACATCGGGTACCAGAACCACACGAACCGTCCCGTCGCCTGGACGCCGCCGGACGTGGAGGCGGTGATCGAGGAGGTCGACGCGGACCACGTGGTGGTCGTGCCGATCGCGTACATGCGCGAGCAGTCCGAAACGCTGGCCGAGCTGGACCACGACCTGCGCGAAGACGCGGAGTCGCGGGGGCTCGGCTTCCACCGCGTCCCGGTCCCGCACGACGACCCGCGCCTCGCCGCGCTCCTCGCCGATGTGGTCGAGCCGCTGCTCACGGAACCGGCAAGCGGCGCGCCCGCCACGGGCGGCTGCCAGTGCCGCCCCGGCGCGTGCTGCATGGCCGGCGCCGTTGCGGTGAGCTGAGGCCATCCGCGAACGACCGGACGGCGGTGATCCCCGCCGTCCGGTCGTCCGCACGGGCGTCTTTCACGCCCACACCCCCTCCACCACCCGTCCCAAACCCCTGCATCGCGCCGAGATTAGCCCTCACGCCGCCTCCGCCCTCTCCTGACTCATCTCCACCGGTAGCCAGAGCGTGAAGGTCGAGCCGCGGCCGACCTCGCTCTCGACGGTGACGTCGCCCTGGAGCAGGCGGGCGATGCGGCGGCTGATCGGCAGGCCGAGACCTATGCCCTGTGCGGTGGCCGGCTCGAGGCGTATGAAATCCTCGAAGATGGCCGCGCACTGGTCGGGCGGGATCCCGGGCCCGGTGTCGGTCACGTCGATGCAGACCCAGTCGCCGCCGGTGGAGCCGCGTGCGACGGCGTTGGGCGGCGAGTTGCAGCGCCGGGCGCGGATCGTCACGTGCCCGCCCGAGGGCGTGTACTTCACCGCGTTCGAGACGAGATTGCCCAGGATCTGGGCGATTCGCGCCCGGTCCGACGAGACGATCGGCAGCGTTTCCTCGACCTCCGCGGCGAGCGTGAGTCCGGCCGCCTCGGCCTGTGCACGGTACTCGTCGGCGGTGGTGTCGATGAGGTCGCGCAGGTCGAGCGGCGCGATGGACAGGCGGAGCTCGCCGGCCTCCGCGCGCGCAAGCTCGACCAGGTCGCGGATCAGGTCGAGCGCGGTGCGGATCGACGCACGGCTCCGCGCCACACTCGCGCGCTGCTCGGGGGTCAGCTCACCCTTGAGCCCCATCTCGAGGAGCTCGAGGTACCCGTCCGCGGCGCCGAGCGGGTTCTTGAGATCGTGGCTGAAGCCGCGGATCAGGCGCGTGCGGCTCTCCATGACGCGTTCGAGGTCGCGGCGAGCGGCCTCGGATTCGGAGAGCGCTCGGGCGTTGCGGAAGGCGAGCGAGGCGAGGTTGCCGAAGATGCGGACGCGGTCGATGTCTTCACGGTCGAAGGGTCGGCGCCCGGGCGCGCGCACGACGTAGAGCGCGCCGAACGCGTCGCCGGCGGCGGCGAGCGGCACGACGACGACGTCGCACCCATCGCACCGTTCGATGATCTCGCCCGGCAGGGCGTGCTCCGCCCGGCCGAGCTGGCTCAGCCGCATCGGCCGGCCGGCGGCGAGCGCCCGCTCGGTGTAGGAACCGGCGAACGGCCCCGTGGCACGGGGGGTCGGAGCGAACCCGCCCGCAGCGGAGACGACGCACAGTTCGGCCGTGGACGGATCGATCCGTTCGACGAAGGCGCCGTCGGCTCCGGTCGCGACGAGCGCGCTCGAGGCGATTTCGACGAGCACGTCGTCGATCGTGCGGTGCGCGCCCAGCGCCTCCGCGGCGCGGCGCATCGCCGTCTCCTCCCGCGCCCGGCGGCGGAGCGCCTCCGTCAGCGTGCGCAGGCGTCGCTGGATCCTGAGCGCGGCGAGCACCGCGACGAGCGCCATGAGCGCGAGCCCGACGGTCAGGACGGCGCCGAGTCGCTCGGCCGCCTCGATCTCCGCGAAATAGGCTTCGGCGCTGCGCTGCAGGTCACCGTCGAGCGCCTCGGCGGCCGCCAGGACCCGATCGAAGAGCGGCTCGCCCGGCGGCAGGAAGCCCTGGGCCTGAAGGGTGCTGATCCGTCCCGCGAGCACGTCGTCGTGCGCGGCGTGCCACACCTCCACCCGCGCCCGCAGCTCCCGCAGCCAGTACTCGCTATTCTCGCCGGGCGCCGCGTGGACGAGTGCCTCCAGCTCCTCGAACTGCGCCTCCTCCTGCACGCGCAGGCGCTCGTAGATCCGCCGCGTCTCCTCCGCGCCGGTGAGGACATACGTGCGGATGGCCGTCCCCTCCCGTGCGAACGTGAACTCGAGGGCGTCCAGCGTGTCGCGCGCCGGTTCGATCCGGGTCTCGGCCACCCGGCGCAGCGAGTCGACCTGGCGGCGGATCAGGATGGGGATGGCGAAGAGCGCCAGGAGCGAGACGAGGATGAAGGCAACGGGCAGGTTGAAATACCAACGCGAGAGCGGCGCGGGGGCCGTCCGTGTGCGGTCGTCGTCGAGCGATCCGGCGTTCGCTGTGGCGTGCGGTCGCTCGCCCATCGGCCCGGCATTCCCGCTTTGAGGATCCCGGACGCTCTCGCGCCTCCCGCTCGGGTCGCGTGCACTTCATATGCCAGGTGCGAGCGCGTATTTCGCGCGGCGACGCCGTACCCCGCGCGATCAGCGCCGCACACCGCAGGCACACCGCACACTGCCGGTGCGCCGCGGGCAATCAGAGCGCCGCGCGGCGCGCCAGCGGCGCGCTTCGTACCCTCAGCGCACCGCGCCGCCGGCGCCCGAGCGGCGCGGGTCGCCGCCGGCGCGGGCCCGCCCGTCCTCGACGACGACCGCGGCGCCGTACCCCATGCGCAGCTCGCCCCGGAACGAGATCGGCTGGAGCACGTGGCCCATCATCTCGAGGCGTCGCGTGACCTCGGGCGCGAATCCCTCCTCGTACTGGATCACGACCTCGCGGCGCCCGTCCGTCGCCATCCGGCCGGAGATCAGGAAGCGCGGCTGCTCGAGCGCGGCCTGTGGACCCATGCCGAAGTCGACCACGCCCGTCACGATCCGGTAGACGGCCGACGTGATCCATGCGTTCCCGGCTGCGCCCGCGGCCAGGAGCGGACGCCGGTCGGAGCCGGTGCCGCGGAAGACGAGCGTCGGCGCGATCGTGCTCCCGTGCCGGGCATTGGGGAGCCGCGCGCCGTACGCGCCCGGATCGCTCGAGTACGAGTGCAGCTTGTCGTTGTAGAGAAAGCCGAGCCCCGGCGTGACGTGGAAGTTGCCACCCCACGTGCCGAGCGTCTGCGTGACCGAGACCATGTTCCCCTGTGCATCGGCGACGGCGAACGCGGTCGTACCGGTCTGACGGCAGCCGGGCAGCGCGAAGTCGGGCGCGGTCGACTCGCAGTCGGGCGCGGCGGAGACCGCGGACATCGCCGCCGGCCCGTACGCCGCGTTGCGGGGTGTCACATCCGCTCGGATACCGGCCGCCGAAGCCGCGATCAGTGTTGCGACGGCGCTACCCGACGTCGCATCCAGCCCACGCGCGGTGCGCGCCACGTCCTCGCACCCTCCGCGCCCGATCGCATCCAGCGCCCGGCGGTCCAGGGCGCGCTCGGGATCGAAGCAGCGCCAACGCGCGGCGGCGGTGTCCTTGCTCGTGAACGGCTCCACGTCCACGGGCCAGAGCCCCGGGTCGGCGATGCGGCCTCGCGTCGACGGGACGAGCTTCCACGCCTCGATCATGGCGTGCAGCGTCGCCGCGTCCTCGGTCGGCGGGCGCGGCGCGGCGTGGTGCTCGAGGAGGTTGAGCTGCGCGGCGAGCGTCGCACCGCCCGAGACCGGCGGCGCGCTGCCGTAGACCGTGTGGCCGCGGTACGTCGTCTTCACGGGCTCGCGCCAGGCGGCGTAGTAGCGCGACAGGTCGTGGAGCGTGATCGCGCTGCCGTGGCCGCGCAGGTCGCGGACGATGCGCCGGGCGATCTCGCCCTCGTAGAACGCGTCGCGTCCGCCCTCGGCGATGCGGCGCAGCGTCCAGGCGAGGTCCGGGTTGCGGAGCGTGTCGCCGGGCTGGAGCGGCTCGCCGTTCGGGAAGAAGAGCGCTCGCGCGCCTTCAGACCGCAGGAACTTCTCGCGCTCGCGGGCGAGCGTGGTCGTGAACGCGTCGTCCAGGACGAAGCCCTCGTCCGCCAGCCGGATCGCCGGCTCGAGCAGCTCGGCCCAGGCGAGCTTGCCGCTGCCGTAGCGCTGCCAGGCGCGCCACATCCCGTCGACCGTGCCTGGGACGTTGGCCGCGGCCGCGCCCTCGGCTCCTCGCAACGCGCCGTTCTCCAGCGTCGCGGCCTCGGGCGCGCGGGTCATGAACTCGAGGAGCACGGGCTCGTCCATCCCCTCGAGGTGGATCAGCATCTGGCCGTATCCGCCGATCCCGCTCGCGTCCGGCTCGACCACGCCGATCGCGAAGGAGACGGCGACGGCGGCGTCGACGACGTTCCCGCCCTTCCTCAGGATCTCGAGCCCGGCCTCGGTCGCGAGCGGGTGCGCGCTCGAGACGGCCGCGCGGCCAACCGCCTCCTCCCGGTACGGCGGCCGCTCGCGCAGCATCTCGTGGATCACGCGCTCGAGCGCGGAGTCGGTCGTCGCGGCGAGGGCACGCGGGCGGTAGACGTTGCGCAGCCGCTCCCACTGAGCGCGCCGGCGCACGGCGTCCGGGCCGGCGTAGTAGAGCGACGCGATGCGCGACCAGGCGCGGTCGAAGATGGCCGCGTTCGTCTCGGCGTCGGCCGGGACCGATATGGCGAGCTCGGCGAGCCCCCCGTCGATGGGCGCCGGCGCCGCGATGCGCCACAGCCGCGGCGCGCGCGCGGTGGCCGCATCCGCGTCGCGGTCCGGGAGCCGGTCCGGATCGCCGTTGTAGGCGACGTCGCCCGGCGCCCACTCCGACAGGAGGAGCGTGGTCCCGTCCGGCGACCACGCGGGTCGCGCCGTGTGGCGGCTCACCTGGTTGGGATAACCGCCCTCCACGGGGACGACCCAGACGCCCGGCCGGCCGCCCGCGCCCGCGAAGGCGATCCGAGTCCCGTCCGGCGACCACGCGGGATACGCGGCCGGCGGATCCGACAGCACCGGCCGGTCTTCGCCGGTGCCCAGCCGGAGCACGCGCAGCTCGTGCGACCGGCCGCGGATGCGCACGTAGGCGACGTGCTCGCCATCGGGCGAGACGGCGGCCATGCGCGCGGCGCCCGCGTCGCTCGTGAGCCGCTCTTCGGTGCCGTCGGCGCGCAGGAGCCAGAGGTCGGCCGCCGCGTGACGGCCGCGGGTGAAGACGACCCCTCCGTCCGGGGCGGGCGCGGGCTCACGCTCGGGCTCGGGCGAGTCGGTCAGCCGGACCGGCTCGCCGAGCGGGCCGTCCGGCCCGACCTCGAGGCGCCAGAGGTCGAAGCCGCCGGCCCGGTCCGAGGCGAAGATGACGGCGCGGCCGTCTGCCGTCCATGCGGGCTCGATGTCCAGCGCCGCGCCGCTCGTCAGCCGGATCAGCGACGACGGGTCGTCCGCATTGCGCGCGAGCCAGAGGTCGCCGCGGATCTCGAGGACGAGACGGCCGTCGGTGGAGACGGTACCGGCGCGTTCTGCGCCCGTGCCATGGATCAGAGCGGCGAGCAGGAACGTCGTCGTGAGGAGTCCGGTCATGTCGTCGTCGGGTTCCGAGTGAGAACCGGGTTCAGTCCGGGTGCCGGGGCAAGGTGAGCGTAAAGACGGAGCCCGCGTCGGGCCCGCTCTCGACCTCGAGGTCGCCGCCCATTGCGCGGGCGAGCTCGCGCCCGATCGCGAGCCCCAGGCCGGTGCCCTCGCCTTCGCGGGTCAGCGTACCGTCGACCTGGACGAACGGGTCGAAGATCGTGGCCAGGCGGTCGGGCGGGATCCCGCGCCCCGTGTCCTCGACGCGAATACGGACCGCGTCGGGCAACGACTCCCACGAGAGCGTCACGCGCCCGCCCGGGGCCGTGAACTTGATCGCGTTCGAGAGCAGGTTCAACACGATCTGCTGGAGCCGCTCCGCGTCGGCATGGCAGCAGACGTCGGGATCGCCGGGCCGGAACACGTAGCTCAGCCCCTTCTCCCGTACTTGCGGCTCGACCAGCGCGCGTAGCTCCGCGAGCGTCGCATCGACCGGCACAGCGCCGAGCTTCAACTCGAGGTGCCCCGACTCCAGCCGGGCAAAGTTGAGGATGTCGTTGATGTGCTTCAACAAGTGCCTCTGGTTGACCTTGATCCGCCGGAGGTCGTGGAGCTGGTCCTCCGTGACCGGGCCGCGCAGCCCGAGCTCGATCAGGTCGCAGTAGCCGCCGATGGCGTTGAGCGGGGTGCGCAGCTCGTGGCTCATCCGCGCCAGGAACTCGCTCTTGGCCTTGTTGGCGGATTCGGCCTCGGTCCGCGCCGCCATGGCCGCCCCGTAGAGACGCGCGTTGTCGACGGCGACGGCCGCCCGGCGCGCGAGTTCGCGAGCGAGCACCAGCTCCTCGGCGCCGTATTCCCGGCCCGACTCGGACATGGCCAGGAGCAGGAGCCCGACGGTGTGGTCGCGTGCGACGAGACGGAACACGGCCCCGGACGTCGGCTCGAGTGCGCGCAACAGCTCGAGGTGTCTCTCGTCCTGGGCCAGGCCGGGGAGCGCATCATCGATCGATTCCTTCGAGAAGACCGTCTCCGGATTGGCCAGGAGATCGGCGAGCAGCGGCATCATGAACGTGTCCGGCGGGTAGTGCTCGGCCATCTCCTCCAGGATCGCGTCCTTGCGCGGATCGGTCGCGCTATGGGCGACGCGACGGATCCGCCCCTCGGAGTCGACGATGTCGACCACGCACAGATCGGCCAGGCGCGGAACCGCGAGGCGGGCCACCGCCTGCAGCGTGAGGTCCTCATCGAGCGACGAGGCGAGGATTGACGACGCATCCGCGATGAAGCGGAGGATGTCCTCCATCCGGGTCCGGGCGGTGCGCTCCGTCTCATAGACCATCGCCCGGTCGAGCGCCTGCGCGCACTGGCGGCAGAGGGCAAGGATGAAGTCCCGATCCGCCGAACAGAAGTCGCGTGGCTCGGGGAAGGTGAGCACGAGCGCGCCCAGGATGCGGTCGTCGACGACGAGAGGGACGGCGGCCCAGGCGCCGCGCGGCGCGACCTCCTTCGTGGTCGCGAGCACCGGGTAGCGCAGGTCGCGCTCCTGCGCGGAGCCGACGAAGATCGGACGGCCGGTGCGCGCCGCCTCGGCGATCGGGATCGGATCGTCCAGTGAAATTCGACTGAACCGGGCCAGCAGCGCCTGGTCGTACCCGATCGACCGGACGACCTCCAACATCCGGCCGTCGCCGGTGAGGAGCGCGAGCGCGCCGGCGCGGGCGCCGAGGGCGATGACCCCCTGCTCGACGACGGTCTGAGCAACGCGCGGCGGCGTCACGGCCTGCGACAGCGTGGCCGTGACGGCGTGGAGCCGGGCGAGCCGGCTCGCCACACGGTCCGCCTCACGAGTCTGCTCGACCAGCCGCTCGTTCGTCCGTTCGAGCTCCCGTGAGAGTATTTCCATGTCCGCCACCCGCGCCTGCGCCTTCTGCCCCCGTGCCTCGGCGCCTAGACGCTCCCTCCTCAGCGTCTGCGTCATCGAGCTGACCAGGATGGCGATGATCGAAAAGCCGGAGAGCCGGATCGCATCGGCAGGGAGGATCGGCCAGAGATGCCAGGCGGGCTCGTGGAACAGGAAATGGACCCCCGCGACCCCGACGAAGGAAGCGAGCAGCCCCGGGCCCAGCCCGCCGTACCACGACGCCGCGCACACCGCGGCGTAGAGGAGCCCGCTGGTGTCCTCCCCCAGGTACGGCTGGAGCAGGATCGTCACGCCGAGACCGATGACCGCCAACGAGCCCGCGATCAGGTACCGCCAAACGGCGGATGGCTCTGGCGCTCCCACCCACGAGGCCTCGGCCCACCCACGCGGGCGGGCACCGGCAGGCTGCGAGTCTGGAGGCTCGAGTTCGGCCTCGGACGCGCCTTCAGCCACGGCCGTTGCGTTTCGCTCGGTCGGGTGCGCCCGATCCTTCGCGGCACCGGCACGAGGCTCGGTCGGTTGCATCGTCAGACGCCTCGCGGGATGGTCCGTGGAACGACCGTTCGACGATAAGGCACCGCCCGCCCGGTGGTCAAGCATAATGGAGGCGTGCGGGGGCGGTCGATCGTGAGGGGACCGGTTGCGGGGGTGGCGCCGGTCGCCGATGAGCGGATTCGCCGAGCAGCGGCCGCGATGCCCGAGCGCGCCCGGCCGCGAGCGCACCGCCCGAGCGCGTTCGACTGCTCCGGCGACTCCCAGCTCCTGCGCGAACCCGCTCCTGTCCCTGCGCCCTCGCGTCCCCTTTGCCCTCGCGTCCCCTTTGCCCTCGCGTCCCCCCTTCGCTCTCGCGCCCCCTTCACTCTCGCGTGCCCTGCGCTCTCGCGTGCCTTGCGCTCTCCCGTGTCCTTCGCCCTCTCGCGCCGGCTACTCCAGTGCGCCTTCCGCTCCAGCGAGCCCCCGCTCTATTGCGCACACCGCTGCAGTGCGCTCCCCGCTCTATCGCGTCCGGCGCTCTAGCGAGCCCGCGGCTCCAGCACGCCCTCCGCTCCAGCACGCCC
>CAYPGK010000064.1:13560-15350 GCA_964410055.1 uncultured Gemmatimonadaceae bacterium
GCTCCAGCACGCCCTCCGCTCCAGCACGCCCGGCGCTCTAGCGCTCCCGACGCTCCAGCGCGCCCGCGAGCTCCCGCGCCCGCGCGATGCGCCCGGGCACTCCCGCCCGCGACTCCCAGTTCGCCGCCGCGTACACTCCGGCGGGGAGCGTCAGCCCGTCGAGCGCAGTCCAGCTCCGGTCCCACGCCGGCATGCGGACGCGCTCCACGTGCCGCGGCCGAGCCGGGCGACCGGTCACCTGCTCGAACTCCGCCGCCGCGACGGCCGCGATCGCGTCGTCGTCCCACTGCACGAGCGCCGGGTTCTTCGCGCCGCCCAGGTACGCCGTGTAGACGCCCTCACGGCCGAAGAGATGCGCGTTGAACGTGACGCCCCGCGTCTCGAGCCGCTCGCCGAAGGCGACCTGGTAGCCCATCGCGGGACGGTCGACCTCGGCATCCAGGTAGACCACCGCCAGCGGGTTGTAGGTGAGCCGCGCCAGGCGCGCGGCCGCGTCCGGCGCGGCGTCGCCGAGGAGCGTCGCCGCCGAATCCGCCGGGACCGTGAGGACGACGTCGTCCGCCGTCCACTCGCCCCCGTCCGCCTCCACGACCCAGCGCCCGTCGTCCCGGCGGTGGAGCGCCCGCGCCGGCGTGCCCAGCCGGACCCGCTCCCGGTGGGCGCGGTAGAGCGCGTCCGGGAGCGCGCGCATCCCGCTGCGGAACGAGCACGCCGGCGCGCCACTGCCGCCACTGCCGCCACTGCCGCCACTGCCGCCACTGCCGCCACCGCTGCTACCGCCGCTACCGCTGCCACCGCCACTTCCGCGGCCACCGCCACTTCCGCCGCCGCCATCGCGGCGACGAGCGCCACCAGCACCAGCAGCGCCACCTCCACCAGCGCGCAGCGCACGCCGGAGCAGCGCCAGGAGAACGCTACCCTCGATCCCGAACGTCTCCAGCGCCCGCGACAGCGTCCAGCGCATCGGCATGTCCGCCGGGTCCGAGGCGTAGAGACCGCCGTAGAGCGGGCCGAGCATGCTCTCGTACGCCTCCCGGCCGAACT
This sequence comes from uncultured Gemmatimonadaceae bacterium, assembly GCA_964410055.1. Classification (GTDB taxonomy): domain Bacteria; phylum Gemmatimonadota; class Gemmatimonadetes; order Longimicrobiales; family RSA9; genus CALBZE01. The sequence continues at coordinate 14,605 of CAYPGK010000064.1, forward strand.
TTCGCACCAGGTAGTCCGCCACGGACTCGTCCGGCCGCGCGCCGGCCATGAGCGGCTCCAGCAGGATGCGCAACTTCCCCGGCCACGAAATCAACTCCGTCCGGAACGCCGCGCCCACCGAGAACGGGACCTCACTCAGACGGCCGGACCGATGGACCAGGAGCGGCAGCCCCGGCGGCGCGACCAGGAGCTCGTCCTCCAGGCCGAGCTCCTCGACCAGCGCCCGGACCGGCGGGACCAGCCGCGTCCGCTGCGGACCAGTTTCGTACAGGCGCCCCTCGACCTCCACCGTCCGGATCACGCCGCCCGGCTCCGACGCCGCCTCGAGCACCACGTATTCCATGCCGCGGCGGGACAACTCGTGCGCCAGGACCAGTCCGGTGATCCCGGCGCCGATGATGATGATCATCGACGATCTACCTGGTGATGCCTTGGAAACGTATGTCGTTGCGGAATATAACCCCGGGCCGCACCGGCGACCACCGCCCCCGCCGCCCCCGTCGGACCACGTTTCAAGATTTTAGTTCTTTGCTGGTCGCCGAGCGCCCGCCGGCGGGTGCCGGCGAAGAATCGGGCCAATCGAGATCAAAATGCTGCACCAACAGGGCGCAGGGGATGAAAGCCGGTGGAGAAACATGCGAGAATGGAGCAAACATAAAAAAGTAAAACCTGGTCCGGTAAGGCGGGTCAGGTCGGGGCTCGCGTAGGCCCGCTGGCGGACCCCCCCCTTTGGGGGGGGGGGGGGG
>CAYPGK010000064.1:15360-16494 GCA_964410055.1 uncultured Gemmatimonadaceae bacterium
GACATATTGCGCCCCGCTGCCTCACTCACCGCACCCCTGACTCCGGGGTCGCCGCCGTCCGAACGGGCTCGAAGCCGAGCCGAGACCCGGGCGCGGCACGCGACGCCGCCCACCGATCCACGTCCCCGGTGCCGGGCCGTGGACCGCCGCCCCCCACGCGAGCGAAGGAGCCGCGAGACGGCCGTCGGAGCACGAGGGTGCCTCGACGCTCCCGACACGCGGGAGCCCACCCAACACTCCAGGAGGGAACCATGTCGGTCACGACCGCGACCCGCACCGCTCGCCGCACCCTGTTCGTCAACACCTTCACCGACGGTCTGCTCGACCCCGAGCGGGAGATGCTCGGTCCCGTGCAGGACGGCGGGACGATCGTCGCCACTACGGCGCCCGGGTGCTGGGGGCCGATGATCACGCCGCGGCTGCGTGGCGGACACGAGGTCACGGAGCCGGTCGCGGTCGACGGCGCCGAGCCCGGCGATGCCGTGGTGCTCCGGGTCCAGGAGCTCCTGGTCACATCGATTGCGACGGCCTCGGGGCACGACCGCCTGGTCGAGGGGCACTACCTCAGCGACCCGTACGTCGCCGCACGCTGTCCGGGGTGCGGCGAGCTTTACCCGGAGACGGACCTGAACGGGATCGGGCCGGAGGCGGTCCGGTGCACCGCGTGCGGCACGGCGGTCATGCCGTTCATGATGGAGAACGGCTACACGGTCGTCTTCGACGACCATCGCACGGTCGGCGTGACGGTCGACCGGCAGGCGGCGGAGCGGATCGCCCGCGAGGCCGTGCGCTACACGGCGCTCCCGGAGCACTCGGTGCAGCACCCGGTCCTGACCCTCGCGCCGCACGACCTGGTCGGGATCCCGGTCCGGATGCGGCCGTTCCTGGGCCAGCTCGGCACCATGCCTGCGGTGCGCATGCCCGACTCGCACAACGCCGGCGACTTCGGCTCGGCGCTCGTCGGCGCCGCGCACGAGTACGCGCTTCTCCCCGACCAGCTCGAGATGCGCACGGACGGGCACATGGACATCGACGCCGTGCGCCCCGGCACGATCGTCCTCGCGCCGGTGAAGGTCCCCGGCGCCGGGATCTACATGGGCGACATGCACGCGCTCCAGGGCGACGGCGAGATCG
>CAYPGK010000065.1:0-16413 GCA_964410055.1 uncultured Gemmatimonadaceae bacterium
CGGCAACGCCGGCTGGCACGCCGCCGAGCGAGGTCCGATAGGCGTGGAACGCAGAGCCCGTGCGGAGCGACTCGAGCGTGGAGCCCAGCGCGGCGACACGCGCCTCGAAGGCGGACCAGGCGCCGGATCGGGTCTCGACCGTTTTGATCCGCTGCTCGAGCAGGCGCGCTGGCGCGCGCTCGAGCTGCATGATCTGGTCGATCATGTCCTGCCACTGAAGCCCGCTGGCGATTCCGCTGAACGAGAGGGTCGAGCTCATGGTTCCATGGGTTCCGGTCTACGCCGAACCCCGGAGCCGGCCGGGACCGACTCCGGGGGTGCTTCGGCGCCGGTAACGGTTACCGGAGGAGCTGCAGCACGAGCTGCGGCGCCATGTTCGCCTGCGCCAGCATCGCCGTGCCCGCCTGCTGCAGGATCTGGTTGCGCGTGAACTCCGCCATCTCGGCCGCCATGTCGGCGTCGCGGATCGTCGACTCCGCCGCGGCGACGTTCTCGATCGTGGTGTTCACGTTCTGCATCGCGAACTCGAGGCGGTTCTGCGCCGCGCCGATCTCGCCGAAGACGTCCGAGACCTTGCTGATCGCCCCATCGATGTTGGCGATCGCCGCCTGCGCATCCGCCTTCGTGGCGAGGCTGTCGGAATCGATGCCGAGGGTTGTGAGCGTCAGGTCGAGCGCCTTGATGCTGACGTCATCCTGGCCCGCGCCACCGCCGGACCCCTCCTCGCCGCTGACGCTGACCATGAAGGAGACCGTGCCGCCGGTCACGACGATGGCCCCGGTGTTGGCGGCCGCGAGGTCCGTCGTGGTGACCTTGATGCCGAACTGGTTGAAGTTCCACGTCTGCTCGCCCTGGGAGCCGTCGACGGTCACGCCGCCGATCGTCTGCGAGTTGCCGCTCCCATCCGTGAGCGTGACGCTGTTGGCCGTTGCGGTCAGCGTGTACGTGCCGGCCGCGGCCCCGTTGAGGACGATGGACTCGGCGGTCACACCGGCCACGCCAATCAGGGTGCTGCTCGTCGGGTCATCGTCGAGCACGTTGCCGAACGTCCCGTTGAGCAGGTTCTTGCCGTGGAACTTCGTCGTGTCGACGATGCGGGTGATCTCGTCCTGGAGCTTCGCGAACTCCGCCTGGATCTTCGCGCGGCCCTCGTCGGAGACGTTGTCGGACGCGGCCTGGACCGCGAGCTCCTTCATCCGGTCGAGGATGCCGGAGACGGTCTGCGTCGCGCCCTCGGCGATCTGCAGGACCGAGTTGGCCTGCTCGGCGTTGCGGGCGGCCTGACGCAGCCCGCGCAGGTCGGCGCGCAGCTGGTTGGCAATCCCGAGCCCGGCGGCGTCGTCGGCCGCGCGGTTGATGCGGAAGCCGGACGAGAGGCGGCCGATCGAGCGCGCGACTGCCGAGTTCGTCTGACTCAGGATGCGCTGCGTGTTCAGCGCCGGGACGTTGGTGTTGATGCGCATGGGAGTTCTCCTTCCATGAGGTTCGCGCCGCGGAGCTTCCCTGCTCCGCCCGGCCGGCCACCCACCGGCCGCTGACTAGATTATCGGCGGGGACTCGGCGAACTTTAGGCGCGGCTGCCGGGTCGTTCGGGCCCGGAGCCGGGTGCAACGGAAATACATTGACGCTACGCGGACGGCGGCTTATCGTGTCGCCGATCCTGCGGCCGCCGGCCGCTCCTTCCTCAGGGTCCGTCACAACCTGGTCCCACGCCTGGGCGAAACCTGCCAATGGATGTGTTTGTCGCGCGGCAGCCGATATTCGACCGACAGGATCGCGTCGTCGGCTACGAACTCCTCTACCGCGACCGCCTGCACAGCGACCGCGCACCCGCGCACGTCACGGTCGACATGTCGACTCGTGTGATCGTAGATGCGTTCGTTGGGATCGGCCTCGAGCACCTCACGGACGGGCGCCCGGCGTACATCAACTGCGGACGAGACCTGCTGCTCTCGGGGACGATCGAGCTCCTCGACCCGAAGCTGGTGGTGGTGGAGGTCCTGGAGACGGTCGATCCGGACGAGGCGGTGGTCGGGGCATGCCGTGACCTGGCCGGGCGCGGGTACCGTTTCGCGTTGGACGACTTCGTCCTGGACGAGCGGTGGACGCCGCTCCTCGAGATCGCCGAAGTCGTAAAGATCGACGTGCTCCACCGGTCGACCGAGGAGATCACGGGGCTGGTCGACCGCATCCGCTCGACCGACGCGTACCTGCTCGCAGAGAAGGTCGAGACGCGGGAGGTGCTCGAGTTCTGCAAGACGGTCGGCTTCGACCTGTTCCAGGGCTACGTCTTCCAGCGGCCGGAGACGGTCTCGCGCAAGGATCTGACGGCCATGGAGGTGCAGGTCCTCAAGCTGATGAACCTCGTGCGCGACCCCAACATCTCGGATGCCGTGCTTGAGGAGGAGTTCGGCGTCGACATCGCGCTGGCGTACAAGCTGCTCAGGATCGTGAACTCGGCAACGGTCGGCGGACGCGGGATCCAGTCGATCGGGCACGCGATCCGTTTGCTTGGCCGGACCTCGATCTACCGCTGGCTCGCGCTCCTGCTCGCCGCCTCCGCGCGCGACCGGAGGCGCCTCACCATGGAGCTGCTCCTGACCGCGCTCCTCCGCGCCCGTTTCTGCGAGCTGATCGGCCGACGCATGGGCGACCACCGCATCGGAGGCTCACTTTTCCTGGTCGGGCTCTTCTCCCTCCTCGACACCATCCTCGGCGCGCCCATGGAGCGGATCCTCGATCGGCTGGAGCTGGACGTCGAGATTCGCGATGCGCTGATCCAGCGGACCGGGCGGTTCGGCACGGTGCTCACCCTCGTCGAGGCGTACGAGCTGGGGATGTGGAACGAGCTGCCGCGCCTGGCGTCTTCGATCGACCTGCCGACGCAAGTCCTCGGGCCGAGTTACCTGGAAGCGCTCAACTGGGCGCGCGAGCACCTACCGCCGCTGTTCGAATGAGGCGAGCGCCGGCCCGGCGCAGCCCGAGGACCTACGCGGGTCAGTCCGTTTCGACGGGGAGTCGCCGCTCGATGATGGCGCGCAGCAGTGCGGGGCTCGGGTTCTTGAAGGGGATCATGATCGAGACGCGCCGGTTGGCGGCGTGGTAGGGGTCGTCGGGGACGCGGAGCTGGCGGTCCGCGTACCCGCGCACTTCGAGGATGCGGTGAGGCGCCAGCCCACCGGCTTCCAGCGCCCGGCGAGCGGCGTTGGCCCGGGCCACGGAGAGCTCCCAGTTGGTGTAGTTCCGGGTGCCGTACCGGGCAGCGTCCGTGTGCCCTTCGATCATCAGGTCGTTCTCGATGCGCGTGAGCGTCCGGGCGATCGCGGCGAAGACCTGCTCGGCGATGGGCCGCGGCCGGTCGGACCCACGGTCGAAGAAGATGACGCCCTCGTCGGCATCGACCAGTTCGATGCGCAGCCCTTCGTCCGTGAGCGCAATCTCCACCTGCGCACTCACGTCGATCGCGGCAGAAATCTCCGCCAGCCGCTCGAGGATCTCTACGCTGATCTCTTCGAACCGCTGGCGCTGCGCCTCGCGCGACACGAGGTTGATGCGCCGGATCTCCGAATCCACCGGCGTGTTGCCTACCGCCAGAACGTTCTGCCCCGAACCGAACGCCTTCTTGAAGCCGACGGGGTTGCTGAAGTACCCCTCGATGAGGTCCTTCACGTTGGAATCCATGCTCACGATCCACATGACCAGGAAGAACGCCATGAGCGCGGTCACGAAGTCGGCGTAGGCCACCTTCCAGGACCCGCTGTGGGCTTGCTGCCCGCGCGTGGATTTCTTGCGTACGATGACGATCTTCCGGTCCCTGTCCCGCGCCGCCATATTACGCAGCCCTCTTCCTCGTCAGCCGCTCGAGTTCAGCGAAGGACGGGCGGTCCTCGGGTTCAATGTTCCTGCGAGCGAACTCGACGGACGTGATCGGCGGGTCCCCGCGCGAGAAGGAGAGGAGCGCGGTCCGGACGCAGGCCAGATAGGCCTGCTCGCCGCGGATGCGCGTCTCGATCGCCTGGGCGAGCGGACCAAGGACGCCGTAGGCGAGGAGCACGCCGAGGAAGGTGCCGACGAGGGCGGCGGCGATGCTCTGCCCGATCTCGGCCGGCGAGCCGCCGATGTGGCCCATGGTAATGATGACGCCGAGGACCGCGGCAACGATGCCGAAGCCCGGCATGGCGTCGCCGACACGCGCGATGGCGTTCGGCACGACCATCGCCTCCTCGTGATAGCGATCGAGGTCGAGGTCGAGGATCTCCGAGAGGTGGTGGTCCTCGACGGCGCCGGTGAGCAGGACCTTCATGGTGTCGGCCAGGAAATACATGGCGTTCCGGTTGCCATGGAAGATCGGGTACCTCCTGAAGAGCTCACTCGATTCCGGGTCCTCGACGTGTGATTCGATGCCGACGAGGCCGTCGCGGCGCGCCGTGTAGAAGACCTCGTAAAGGACCTGGAGCAGCTCGGTGTAGGCTTCCGTGTTGTAGGGGTTGGGCTTGAGCAGGCCCAGCGTCTCCGTGAACATCCGCTTGACGACGCTCGGCTTGTTGCCGATGACGATCGCGCCGAGCCCCGCCCCGCCGATGATGATGAACTCGGTGATCTGGACGAGCACCATGACGTTCCCGCCGTGCATGGTGTAGCCGGCGAGCACGCTTCCGAAGACGATGATGAAGCCGATGACGGTGAACACAGCCGCGCAGCTCCCACTTCCGTGATTTCGGTGTTCCGGGCCCTCGCGTTCAGAGTATCGGCGGGTGGTGCGCAGGACTGGAATCGGTGGCCGGCTCGTGGTGGATCCGCATGACCTGCGGGTCCGGCGGAGAGCGGCATTTGCAGCGGCCTCGCCGGGCCTTTTGGGGTGCCCCTGCCGGGAGGCGGAAACAATGGAGGAGGCCAGATGACGACGCAGACCCAGCAGCATCAGGCCGGGATCGAGGCGAGTTCCGAATGGCGAGCGGCGGCGGATGCGATCCTGGGCGGGATCCGCCACGATCTGAACGGCCGCATTGGCGTCATATCGGGGATCGCGCAGCTCGCGCGCATGGACGGCGCGCTGGACGCGGAGCTGAGCGGCACGCTCACGGGCGAGGTCGAGCGGCTGGAGCGGCTCAGCGAGCTGATCGGCCTGATCGCCGGCGAGCGGACGCCTCGCGAAGAGCTCGTCCACCTCTCCACGGTGGTGACGGACGCGGTCGATCTGGTGCAACGCCACCGCAAGATCGACGGGGTGTCGATCGAACCCTCGACCGGCGGGGATGGCACGGTCCTGGTCCAGCGCTCGCGGCTGGTCAAGGCGATCGTCGTGCTCCTCGTGGCGGTGGTGAGATCAGGGGAGCGCCGCATCCGCATCGAAACGGCAAGCGACGGCGGAGTCGCTCAGATCCTGATCCAGGGCGCGGGCGGGGCGGCGGGTACGGCGGCCGGGCAGGATACGTCCGAGGCGGCCACCCCTACGCTCCCCGAGGACGCGCTGGAGGCAGCTCGATCGGGGGTGGCGGCGTGCGGCGGGGTGGTGGAACGGCTCGACGCAGCCGGCGCCGTCGGGCTTCGGGTCCGTCTTCCGATTGACGCTGGCTGAAGGGGGCGGGCCGGCCTACTGGTTATCGGGCGGCCGACCAACTGGTGATCGGGCGCCGGCCTACTGGCCGTCTGGCGGTGCGGTGCCGGAATTGCCGGCGTCCGCCGGCTCGGGGCTGCGGTCGACGGGCGGCGGCGGGATTCCTTCCATCCACTTCGAGGCGAGCGCGGCCGTGTTCGCCCTGCGGTTCTCGTCGGCGATCTGCTCGACGATCTCCTCCCTGACGATCCCGACGTTGCCGGGCGCCTCGATCCCGAGCCGGACACCGCGCGAATCGCATGCGACGACGACAATGCGTATGCCGCCATCGATGAGGATCGCGTCCCCGGGGCGCCGGCTCAGGATCAGCATTCCATCAGACCATGTTCAGGAGCGACTGTAGCATTTCGTCCGCGGTGGCGACGACACGCGCGGCCGCCGAGTAGGCGGACTGGAACTGGATGAGCTGGATCAGCTCCTCGTCGGTCTGGACGCCACTCACGGCTGAGCGGCTCGCCACGGCGTTCTCGACGAGCGTCTGGTGGACCGTAGCGGCGTCTTCCGCCGCCACGACGGCGAGTCCGAGCTCGGAGATCCAGTTCGCGTAGAAGTCGCCGACGGTGCGGCCGCCGAGGTAGACAGTTTCGGGCGTGTCGCGAAGCTGCGCAAGGGCGAGCGCGATGTCGTTGGCGCCGGGCTGGTACTCGCCCGTCGCGCTGCCCGCGCCGGCGGCGATGGCCCGGGCATCGCCGGCGACCTCGGCCGAGAGGGCGATGTTACGCGCGGTGACGAGCGTTGGATCGCCGTAGTCGTCGAAGAAGAGGACCCCGGTATCACCATACGGGTTGGTGCCCGCGGCGTGGAGGTCGTTCACGGCGGTCACGATCGCGCGGGCGAGCAGGTCGAGCTCGTTCTGGAGCGCCGGCAGCTCGTTGTTGACGACGTCGAGGAGCGCGCCGATCCGTCCACCGGGCGCCGCGATCGTGCTCCCGCTCGCCGTGTCGAGCGTCCACGCGCTCCCGGCGAAGCGAGCCTCGACGGTATTCGCGTGGACCCCGTCCACGAGGTTGACCCCGTGGATGTGGACGCCGACCGTGCCATCCTCGCGTTCGACGACCTGTACGGCGGCGATCCCGGCCATGCGGTCGATGAGGAGGTCGCGCTCGTCGCGCAGGTCCGGCGCGGTGTTGCCGCCGGCCTCCGCGGTGACGATGCGGCCGTTCACCTCGGCCACCGCGCGGGCGAGTTCGTTGAGCTCGCCGATCGCCGCGTGGATCTGACCGGTCGCGAAGTCGCGGGTCTGGTCGATCACGCTGGTGAGGTGGTGGAACCGCTCGGCGAGCGCCCGTCCGCGGGCCTGGATGACGGTGCGGGTGCCGCCGTTCGCCGAAGAGGGATCGGTCGCGAGGTCGCTCCACGCGGACCAGAAGGCGTCGATGGCGGCGCCGAGCCCGGTGTCGCCCGGCTCGCCCAGCGCGCCCTCGACCATGGCGAGGAGCTCGTAGCGGGTATGGTACTCGGCTGCTGTAGCCGACTCGCGTCGCACCGCGGTGTCCAGGAGCGCGTCGCGGGCGCGCACGACGTCCGCGACGAGGACGCCGGTCCCGAGGCGGCCGTACGGCATCGCGACCGACATGGACGGGACCAGCTCGGCGCGCTGGCGCGAGTAGCCCTCGGTCGTCGCGTTGCTGATGTTGTGGGCCGCGACCTGGCTCGCGTACTGGTTCGCGACGAGCGCGGAGCGAGCGGTGCTCAGGATGCTGAAGAGACCCGATGCCATGTCACACCTGCCGATCGATCAGGATACCGTGGCCCCGGACGTCGGCGACCGGCTGCGCCGCGGCGTCGTAGCCGAGCGAGGCGATGGAGCCGCCGAGGAGAGCCCTCAGGTGCTCGTCGCCGGCGCGGAGCGCCGACTGGAGCATGCGGCGGTTGATGGAGATCTCGCGCGAGACGGCGCGCGCCACTTCGAGTACCCGGTCGCGCGCGGCGCGGAGTTCGTCGGTGCAGCGCGGGCCGAGCGTCACCTCGAGGTCGGCGAGCGCGACGTCCTCGGCGCCGGCGAGCGCGCCGAGCAGCGTCCTGCGACTACGCCGCGCCTCTCCCATCGTGCGCAGCACCCGGTGCGCGGCGAAGGCGCTGCCATTGATGCGTTCCAGGTCCGCGGTCGCAACTCCCTCGCGCTGGTCGTGCAGCACCTGCAGCAATTCACGCAGGAGCCGCTCCTCGGTTCGGAGCGACTTCGTGAGGGCCTCGACCGTGACGCGAGACGCCGGCGGCGCCGCGGTCATCAGAGTCGCCGTGTCGTGGCTCACAGGGCACCTCCCCGGAGCTGTCGGTAGAGTGCGGCGGCGATCGATCCGTCCACGCGCTCGGCGGAGAGGGTGGCCAGGTGGGCGTCCATCATCCCGGAGAAGATGTCCTCCCCCAGGCCGCCATCGATCACCCCACCTTCCGGGATCGTCTCACGCATCGCCTTGAGTACCTGTTCGAAGAAGACGCCCTCGAGCTCGGCGCACGCCCTGCGCAGCGCGGCGTCCTCGTCACCGTAGCCGGCCCGCGCGAGTTCCTGCGCGGGCGGCAACCCCATGGGTCCGTTCATCGGATGCTCACCTCCGCGGCGAGCGCGCCGATGCTGCGGAGCGATTCGAAGATCGCCGCGATCGCGGACGGCGGGACGGCGACGGCGTGGAGCGCTGCCGCGACGTCCTGCACCGTCGTCCCCGGCGCGACACGAACGACGCCGGGCGTGAACGGATCGTCAGCGGTGTTGCCGCCGATCGTGAGCGTCAGCGATCCATGGCTCACGACCGCCTCGCCCACCACGACGTCACCGCCGGCGACGACGGTGCCGTCCCGCCCATCGATCAGGATGCGCGAGCGGCGGTCGCGCTGTACGCGAATCTCGCCGATCCGGCTGAGGAGCACGGCGGGCGGCTCGCCGTCGGGGAGCGAGAGCGCGATCGCGCCCGGATCCTCGACGGTGGCCGTGCCCTCCCCCAGCTCGGCGTTGACGGCGTCCGCGATGCGGAGCGCGGTCCCGAGGTCCGGCTCGCGGAGCAGGAGCCGGGACGCGGCGGCGAACTGCGGCCGCGGCGGGTCGAATTCGAGGAGGCCGCCGTCGGGGATGCGCCCGGTCGTCTCGACCGTCGCATAGCCGCGCAGCGCGCCGCCCTCGCTCATGAGGAGCGGGCCCTGCGCCGTTGCGACGGGGGCGCCGCCGACCTCGTAGACGAGGGGCGTGGTCCAGAGCACGCCGCCGCGGAGCGAGACGGCATCGCCGACCGAGGAGACCTGCACCTCGAAGCGCCCGCCGGCCCGCTGGTAAGGCGAGACCTCGGCCGTGACGAGGACCGCCGCGACGTTGCGCGTGCGGAGCATGTTCTCGGGCACCTCGATCGCGAAATTGCGCAGCAGGTTCACCACGGAGCGGACCGTGTGGCGCGCGCCGTAGCCGCCCATGGCGCGGTCGCCGGTGCCGTCGAGGCCGACGACGAGGCCGTAGCCGACGAGTCGGATCGGCACCTCCCGCTCGACGTGCGTCAGCTCCCGCACGCGGACTTCCTGCGCGGCGGCCGGCACCGCAAGCCCGAGCGCGGGCAGGAGCAGCGCTGCCAGGGCGAGCGCGACGCGATGCATCGGCGCGCCCCCGCGCGACGTCGCTACGTTCGGGCTGATCATGGCCAGAGCCACCCCAGGATGCGCCCGAAGATGCTTCCCTTCGGGTTCCCGAGCTTGCCGTTCGAGTCGTAGGAGATCACCGCGTCGGCGATGCGCCAGGACTCGACGACGTTGGTCGCCGGCACGTCCTCGGGGCGCAGCAGCCCGGTGAGCGTGATCTCCTGCTCGTGCTCGTCGATGATCGTGCGCTTGGAGCCCTCGATGCGGAGCACACCGGTCGGTTCGATCCCGACCACGCGCACGGTGATTTCGGAAGTCAGCCGGTCCTGGCGCGTGGTCTGGCCGCGCTCGGTCGACTCGCCGCCGCTCCGGCTGCGGAACGAGCCGTTCACGTCCCCGCTCGCCGAGGCCGGACCCGAGACCGAGTAGCCGCTGCCCAGCCCGAGATCGCGGCTCCTGTCCCGCTTCGCCGTCGAGTTCTTGTTGGCCGACGCGAGGGTGTACTCGTCGATCAGGACGGTGATGATGTCGCCCTCGACGAAGCGCCGGCGGTCGGCGGTCCAGTCCCAGCGCGAGGCGCGCGCCGGCGGACTGGTTTCCGCCGCCTGCGCCATGGCGGGCTCCGCCGCGGCGAGGAGCACGGTCGTCCCGAGCGCCAGGCCCATGAGGCCACGCGTGATGCTCATGGATCCCTCCCCGGTGTGTCTTCGATGTGGATCGTGGACGGGCCCGCGGCGACGCCGAGCAGCCGCCGGCCCGAATCGGTTCGAAACGCCACCTTCTCCCCGACCGCGGCCGTGCCGAGGGCAGTGCCCTCGAGCGTGAGCGTGATCGTGCCGCGGCTCCAGAGCGCGCGCACGGGCTCGCCCGCCCGGACCACCGCCGGCGGGGCCACGGCCGGCTCCTCGAGCGCCTGGCCCTGCGCGACCCGGCGGCGCGTCGTCCACCCGGCCTGCACGGCGCCGACCGGCCGCGGCGCGCCCCACTCGACGGTCCGGCGGTAGGCAATGTCCTCCGTGGTGATGACGACGTCGCGCTCCAGGTCTCGCGCCGCGATCGGCCGCTCGATCTCGGTCCCCGCGCGCATCCGCACGTGGAGCGGCGGCGCGCCCGGCGGCTCGAAAGCGACGACCCAGGCGCCGCCCGCGCCCGCGCCGATCAGACGGAACGGCGCGTCGGAAGGGATCTGCCGGTCCTCGCGCACGAGCCCCCACTCGAGCCGGACCGAGGCGGGCTCGATCCCCCACCGCTCGGCGACGGTCGCGCGGACGCGGGCCTCGAGCGCGGCGTCCGGCTCCCACGCCGTCGCCTGGCCGTAGGCGACGGCGGGCCCCGCCAGCACCGCGAGCGCGACCGCGGCCGGCGCGAGCCGGCCGGAGGCAAACGGCAGGAGCCGCCGATCAGCGGACCATTGCATTGGTGACATCGGCCATCTGTTCGCTGACCTGCACGGCCTTCGAGTTGATCTCGTAGGCGCGCAGTGCGCTGATCATGTCGACCATCTCGCGGACGATCTCGACGTTGCTCGCCTCGAGGCTCCCCTGGACCAGCCGGCCGAAGCCGTCCTCCTGGGGGTAGCCGACGGTCGGCATCCCCGAGGCCGCGGTCTCGGCGAAGAGGTTCTCGCCCAGCGCCTTGAGCCCCGAAGGGTTGGAGAAGCGCGCGAGCTCGATGCGCCCGAGTTCGAGCGGCTCGGGACTGTTCGACATCGTCGCGGTCACGATCCCCGTACGTGAGATCGCGACTTCACTCGCCTCGGGCGGGATCGCGATCCCCGGGATCACCGTGTAGCCGCCGCTCGTCACCAGCACGCCCTGGTCCGAGATGCTGAAGCTGCCGTCCCGGCTGTAGGCGATGGCGCCGTTCGGGAGCTGGATCTGGAAGTAGCCGTCGCCCTCGATGGCCACGTCGAGCGGACGGCCCGTCATCTCGATCGGGCCCTGGGCGTCGATCCGCTGCACGCTCGACAGCCGCACGCCGCGCCCGATCTGCACCGCGGGCACGCTCTGAGCGTCCAGCCCGCCCACGATCGAGGCGTCTCGCACCGTCTGGTAGAGGAGATCTTCGAAGTGCGGGCGGCTACGCTTGAAGCCCGGCGTGTTCACGTTGGCCAGGTTGTTCGCGATGATCTCCACGCGCGTCTGCTGCGCGCTCATCCCCGTCGCCGAAGTCAGGAGCGTCGGATCCATGGTGTTCCCGCCTTTCTCTAGCCGACCCTGCCGAGGTCGTTGGCCACCGTGGCCATCACTTCATCGATCACGCGCACGCTGTTCTGCACCGCGGCGAAGGACCGCTGGACCGTGAGCATGTCCACCATCGCCTCGATCGGGCTCACGTTGCTCGACTCGAGCATCCCCTGCCGCACGGTCCGCGCGTCGGGGTCCATAGGGATCCGCAGCGCGTCCGGCCGGTAGAGGCCGCCCGCTTCACGGACCAGCGTCACACCCGCGGGCGCGGCTTCGACCCGCAGCCGCCCGATCTGCCGCCCGTCGACGCGGACGACCCCGGACGCGTCGATTTCGACCGTGCCCGGCGGGAGGACCAGCGGACCCGACTCGCCGAGGAGCGGGTCGCCCGATTCGGTGACGAGACGGCCCGCCTCGTCGATGCGCATCGCACCACCTCGCGTGAGCCGGTCGCCATCGGGCGTGTCGACCACGAAGAAGCCCGGCCCTTCCAGCGCGAGGTCGAGGGGTCGACCCGTCGGGGTGAGCGCCCCCGTGCTCATGTCCGTGGCCGCGTGCGCCTCGACCAGCCGGTCTTCCATGAGGCGCGCGAAGACGCGCTCCCCCTTGAAGCCCGGGGTGTCGACGTTCGCCAGGTTGTGCGCAAGCACCTGCTGGCGTGTCTCCCAGTATCGCAGCGCCCGCGCCGCGGCGAGCAGACCGTCCGACATCATCCGGTCCCCCCTTCGAAGGCGTGTTGACCGGTCGCATCAAGGGGCAACGGCCATGCCAACTCCGGCCGCCCGACACGACCACGCGTAAAGTGTGTCACAACACCACTTTCCAGTATCCGCCACCCGCCGCGGCGACCCGGCCGGGGTGCGCGGCGGGCCGGAAGAACGTGCCGGAGCCGGCAGACCCTTCCGCGTCGGGGCGAGGCGCCCGGGTCGCGACGACAGGCCCTCCGTGGCGCCCGTGGCCTCCTTGGCCTCCGTGGCCCCGTGCAGCCGCGGACCGGACGATCAGCGCGACCGCATCCCGCGAGAGGCCGGTCGAGCGTGCGATCTCCGCGTGGGACCTGCCCTGGGCCGCCAGCGTGTGGACGGTCCAGAGGCGAGTATCGGGCGATGACGGCGCGGCGGCTCTGTGTTTCCGGGTGGTGAGCCGCCACTCGCGCTTCGGCCGCGCCGGCCGACGGGCGGCCTGCGGGAGACCGCCGGCCCGCGCCGCGGTGCCCGAGGGGGCGGGTGTGGCGGCGGCGGGCGTGAGCACGGCGCTGCGCGTCATCCTGAGCACCGGCAGGATGGCCAGTGCGAGGAGCGCGACGATGCCGACGTCGATCGCGGCCGGTCCCGCCTGGCGAATCGCATCGGCCGCGCGGCCGGCGAGTGCGCGGACGCGCGCGACGATGCCGACGGTCGTGGCGGCATCAGAGGCGTCGGCCTCGAGGGCTGCAGGCGCCACGTCGAGTCCACCCGCATCCACTTCGACCCCGCCCTCGGTGCTCGCCACCGGCGCGGGCGCCGACACGGCGGTCACATGCTCCGCCCGGGGCGACACCTCTTGCGACGGCGCAGTTGCGGGCGCCGCCTTCGCCGTCGAAGCCTCGACAGCCGCGCCGCCACCGGAGCTCCACGGCGCGAAGGGGCCGTCCTGGTTGCGCATCCAGACGACGATCGCGCCATCGCGCTTCACGACGCCGAATGCGCGCGGGCCGGCGGCGGCAAGGCCGATCGCGAGCTGGACGGTGCCGGAATCCGTCGGCGTGAGGCGCAGCTCGCGGACGCCGCCGCGTCGCACGTTCGGGTATCGCGCCGCGAGTGCGGCGGCCTCGGCGTCGAGGACCTCGAGCGTGAGCCGCGGGTCGACGGGATCGGACAGGCGCCGGAAGAGGCGGTAGCGCGGCTCGCCGGCCACACGCACGACGATCTCCGTGCGCCCGTCGTTCTCCACGACGCGAAGCTCCCGCAGCGACCCGGCCGGGCGCTCGGCGAGCGGAGACGGGGCCAGCGGCGCGAGGAGCGAGAGGGCAAGGATCATCGACTTCATACGGCCTCCTTCCGCAGCCGCCCCATGCGGCCGCGCAGCGTCCGGATCGCCTGGGAGCGGATCTGCGAGATGCGCGACTCCGTCAGGTTCAGGATGGTGGCGATCTGGTGCAGTTTCAGTCCTTCGTAGTAGTAGAGCGACAGGACGAGACGCTCGCGTTCGCCGAGGGCGAGCAGTTCTTCGCGCAGGTGCTCGACTTCCTGGTCGAGGGTCAGTCGGTCGTCGAGCGCGCTGCCCTCCTCGCCGACCAGGATGTCGAGCGGCGTGGTACGGCTGCCGTCCTCGGTGCCGATCGGCGAGTCGAGGGAGATGTGGACCGAGTCCTGCGCGTCGGCCTCCCACTTCCAGAGCGTCTCGATGTCGATGCCGAGCTGCTCGGCCGTCTCCTGCGCGTTCGGCTCGCGGTTCAGCGTGCCGGCGAGCGCATCACGCGCAGAGGCGAGCATGCGCTGCTTGCGCCGGATCGAGCGCGGCACGTGATCCCATCGCCGCAGGTCGTCCAGGATCGCACCCCAGATGCGCGGCGCGGCGAAGGTACTGAAGGCCAGCTTGCGGTCCGGGTCGAAGTTCTCGATCGCGTTGATCAGGCCGATCGTGCCCGCGCTGACCAGGTCGTCGACCTCGACCTCGACCGAGAGCGTGCGCGCCATCTTCCGCGCGACGTGGTGGACGAGACGCAGGTTCTGCTCGACGAGCGCATCGCGCAGCGACGGGTCGCGGCTCGTCCGGTATGCCTCCCACAGCGTTGCGGCGTTCATCGTCTCAACCCTCAGAGCTGGGGGATCTTCACGTTGCCGGCCGGGCTCGGCGCGGCGAAGGCATCGAAGAGGGGGCCGGCGTCCAGTGCACGCACGGCGTCGACCGCCGGCGAATCGTCGGCTACGTCCTGGAGCGGATGCCCTGCGGCGATGGCATCGCGCAGTGCTGGATCGTTCGGGACCGAGCCCGCGAAGGGGACGATCCGTCCGAGGAACTTCGACATCCCGGTGCGGAGCACTCCGTACGCCTCGTGCGCCATCACGTCGTCGCAGCCGTTGAACAGCACGGAGATCGGGAGCGCGGGAACGCGCGAAGCGACGACCTTGGCCAGCGCGTGGGTCGTGGCGAGGGCGATGCCGTCGGCGGCGGAGACCAGGAGCAGGTGCCGGCCGGACGTCGTGGACGCGGCGAGCACGCCGTCGAGGCTGCTGCCGGCGTCCACGATCACGACGTCGAATGCTTCATGCAGGCCGGTGATGCGCCTGAGCAGCGCGGTTCGCTCGACGGGGCCGATCGGCTCGCCGATCCCGCCTTCGCCGGTGCCCGCGGTCACGAGGAGGAGCCGGTCGGCGACGTGGACCAGGAGGTCGCGCGGCGTGACCGAGCCGCCCCTGAGCGCGGCGAGCCCCGGGCCGGGCTCGACGCCGAGCAGGAGGTGGAGCGTGCCGTGGCCGGCCTCGGCGTCGATCAGGAGCGTCGAGCGCCCCTCCTCGGCGGCGCGGAGCGCGAGGAGCGCGGCGACGGTCGACGCGCCCACGCCTCCCTTCCCTCCCGCGACGACGAGCGCGACACCGCCCGGTCGGGGCGCGCCGCCGCGTCGGGCGAGGAAGCGCCGGAGCGAATGCGCCTGGCTGCTCATCCGGCGACTCCCGCGGCGCCGGCCAGCTCGACGCCGCCGCAGAGCGAAGAGAGGAGCCGCTGCGCCGCCGGGTGCAGATCGGTCGGCACGTCCTGACCGGTCGACACCCAGCGGGCCGGCAGGTTCAGCACCTCGGCGAGTCCGATCACGCCCTCCTCGCCCGGCACCTCGTCGACCTTGGTCAGGAGCGCGTGCGTGATGCCGCAGGGCGCGAAGGCGTCGCGGATGGCGAGCGCCACGTCGACGCGGGTGCTGGCCGGGATCACGACGTGGACCTCGTCGGGCCCGATCCGCTCGAGGAGCGCACGCCACGACTGGTCCGCGGCCGGAGCGTTCGGGCCGCGGCCGGGCGTGTCGACCAGGATCACGTCGCAGTGACGGAGCCGCTCGAGCGCGGGCTCGACCTCCGCCATGCCGTAGACGACCTCGAGCGGCACGTCCATGATCTCGGCGTACATCGCGAGCTGCTCGAGCGCGGCCACGCGGTACGTGTCGAGCGTGATCAACCCGACGCGCCGGCCGCCGAAGGCGTCGGGATGGAGCGCGAGCTTGGCGATCGTGGTCGTCTTGCCCGCGCCCGGCGAGCCGACGAGCGCGACGACGCGCGGACCGCGGCGATCGTTCGCCTTGCCCGCGACGCGCAACGGCGCCCTCTCGATCCGCTTGCGGAAGTTCTCCAGCTCCTGGCCGCTCGTCGCGACGACCTCGACGATCCAGCCGTCGCCCTTACGGACGCGGCGATTGCGGACGAGGATCGCGTCGTCGCCGAAGGCGGCGCGCACTCTGGCCAGGACGCGAGACAGCTCCCGGCCGCGGAACGTCTCAAGCAGCATCGGACAGCTCCCAGGTTGCGAGACTCTGGAGGTTGACGTGCGACGGCAGCTCGGCCAGCGAGATCACCGGCACGTGCGGCATGACCGGCTCGATCAGGCGACGCACGCCGACGCGCAGCCCCGGCGGGCTGATGACCGGGACCGGCCGGCCATCGCCGCCGTGCTCGCGCACGAGCTCGTCCAGGCGACGGAGCACGGCCGTCAGGACTTCGGGGTTGACGAATCCGCCGCCCTTCGACTGGCGCGGGTTGAACAGTTCCATGAGCGCGGCCTCGAGGCGCGGGCCGATCGTGAGGCCGTGGATCGAGCCCGTCTCGTCGACGTACTGCTCGGCGATCGCCTTGCCGAGCGCACGCCGGACGTGCTCGGTCAGCGCCTCGGGGTCCTTCGTCTGGTCGGCCACGTCGGCGAGCGACTCGAGGATCGTGACCAGGTCGCGGATCGGGACCCGCTCGCGAAGCAGCCGCTGGAGCACGCGGTGCAGCACGCCGAGCGAGACCTTGGCCGGGATGACTTCGTCGACCAGCGCCGGATACGTCTCCTTTAGCGCGTCGACCATCTCCTGCACGT
>CAYPGK010000066.1:0-14074 GCA_964410055.1 uncultured Gemmatimonadaceae bacterium
CGAGCTGCTGAAGTTCCGCGACTCCCGAGTCCACGTCCGAAGGGTGAAGAGGAGGGCCAATGAAGACCCAGGATCGAGAGGAAGCCAGGAACTCAGGCGTGGTCTTCACAATGCGCCGCCACCGTCCCGGAGACATGGGGTGGATCGTTCACCGTCATGGTGTGCTCTACCATGAGCAGTTCGGCTGGAACGAGGAGTTCGAAGGATTGGTGGCGGAGGTCGTAGGACACTTCATTCGACATTACGACCCCACGAGGGAGCGTTGCTGGATCGCCGAAATCGATGGAAAATTCGCCGGGTGCGTCTTCCTGGTCCGCCACCCCGAGCGCCCCGGTGTTGCCCGCCTCCGGCTCCTGCTCGTCGAGCCAGAGGCCCGGGGCTTGGGATTGGGGAGACGGCTCGTGCGCGAGTGCACGAGCTTCGCGCGCTCGGTCGGTTACCACACCGTCACGCTGTGGACGAACAGCGTCCTGCACGCAGCGCGCAGGATCTATGAGACGGAAGGATTTCGGCTCGTGCGCGAGCAAGACCATCACTCGTACGGCCATGATCTGACCGGGCAGGACTGGGAGCTCGCGCTGTGAGCGGAGCGGGGGCCGCGGTGGGCTTCCCCGCTACACCGGGCGGCGGGCTCACACGTTCGGGCGGCGGGCCAATCATGACCTGATCGCCTCACACCCTTCTCACAGGGGATGGTATGTATACACCACGCAGCGTTCGCGTAGATGACACCCGGGTCCTCCGCGACCTCGTATCACGCTACAGTGTTGGAACGTTGATCAGTTGTGGGGAGCGGGGCCCGCAGGTGACGCATGTCCCGTTCGAATGGGTGGAGGGAGAGGGAGGGCGTGACGCCGTAATGTGCCATGTGGCCCGAGCAAACCCTCACTGGCGCGACTTCGAGGGCGGCGGCACCGCACTGGTGGGTTTCCTGGGACCGCACACGTACGTATCGCCCACCTGGTATGACGAACCCGTCGCCGTCCCCACGTGGAACTACGCGGCGGTGCACGTTCGCGGCAAGGCCCGGCTGGTCCACGACACGGACCTCCTGCGCGCGCACGTGATCCGGTTGAGCCGCCAGTACGAGTCGTCACTCGAGCCGCACTGGGACGCCGAGGCCATGGCCCCTGAATTCGAAAACCATCTGAAAGCGATCGTCGGATCCGATGAAGCTGGAGGTCGCGGAGATCATGCAGCGCAATCTGGGCGGATGACGCCTTTCGGGTCGATCCTGGGGGGAAGATCCGAATGCGTTGCAACCAACGCCATTCATTGCTCGACAACCTGATATGAAGGCAACGAGGACACACCGCCGTCTCTGGTTGCTACCGCCGCTCCTCCTCTCGATCGCGGTGGCAGCTTCGGTCATGGCCTTTCCACATCTCCCGGATCGGATGCCCGTGCACTGGGACATCAATGGCGAGCCCACCGGCCTGGCAAGGAAGAACTTCGCCGTAGGCGTGCTCCCGGGCATCATGCTCTGGGCAGGCGGTTTGGTCGGATTGATACTCTGGAGCACGACGCGGAGGAGTGACAGTCGTACGCCGGCGTGGGTCCCGCCCGTCGGGACGGCGCTCACGGTCGGCATGCTCCTCATCATGCACCTGGCCTCCATCGCGAGCGGACTCGGGTGGCCCGTGTCCGTGCCCTTCGTCACCGATGTCGGGCTGGGCCTCCTCTTCATCGGCCTGGGCTGGATGATCCAGCGCATCCCGCCGAACGGCGCCGTCGGTGTGCACACCCCCCGCACCCGCTCCGACCCGGCTGCCTCAGCACGGGCCACTCGTGCGATCGGCCGTGGCCTCATCGTCGCCGGCGTGCTCACCAGTCTGGCCGCACCGCTCCCGGGTGCGTGGCCCACCGTAGTCATGCTGATCTCGCTGCTCGGCGCGTGCGTCGTGGCGGTCCGGGCCTCGCGCGGCGCGACCTGATTCCCGGCCGTCCGATCCGTCCATCGAGCGCAAACCAGCGGCGGGCCCCGGAAGTCCGGGACCCGCCGCATCGGGCTCACGCGCCGGTGGCGTTTTCTCTCACGCGCCGGAGGCGCTCCCGCTCAGGCCCCGGTGCCGTTCCCCTGCACGACGGGGTGGCCGGCGTTCTGCCAGGCGGAAATACCGCCGGCGAGGTTGATCACGTTGTCGATCCCGTTCGCCTTGAGCACGCTCGCGGCGATCGCGCTCCGGCCGCCGCCCAGGCAGTGGACGACGAGGGGGCGGTCGGACGGGACCTCCTCGATCCGGTCGGTGAGGTATCCCAGCGGGACGTGGACGAGACGTCCGTCCGCGACCGTCTCGGGGAGCCGGGCGTTTTCCCACTCGACCTGGCCACGCACGTCGAGGATCGCGAACTCGCCCGAGCGGGCGGCGAGCTCGTCGGCGGTGAGCTGCGGCACCGAGGCGAGCGTGCGACCCGCGGCGGCCCACGCCTCGACGACGTCGCTCGTGAAGTAGCCGCCGATCCGGTCGAGGCCGATCATCGCAAGGTCCTTGACCGCCTCGTCCAGAGCATGCGTCGCTCCTTCCTCGACGATCAGGTAGAAGTCCCGGTCGTACGGGACCAGCCACCCGGCCCACGTGTTGAAGGAGCGGTCCAGCGGGATGTTGATCGTGCCCGGCACGTGCCCGGCCGCGAAGGCGGCCGCGCGGCGCGTGTCGATCACGATCGCGCCCTCATCCAGCAGCCCCTTGATGCGGTCCGCCGGGAGCCGCTCCGGGCGACGGAAGCCGTTCAGGATCGCCGGGCCGACCTTGTTGATCCGCTTCATCTCGGCGAAGTACTTCGGCGGCTCCGGCTGCCCCGACAGGACGGCGCGGACGAACTCGTCCTCATCCTCGATCTGGAACGCCCAGTTGTAGAGGCGCTCGTAGCCGAGGGTGCTGTGCGGGATCGAGCTGAGCCCCTTGCCGCACGCGCTGCCGGCGCCGTGCCCCGGCCAGATCTGGAGCCAGTCGGGCTGGGACTTGAACGCCTGGAGCGAGTGGAACAGCCGCCGCGCGCCGGGCTCCGCCGTGCCTTCCACGCCGGCCGCCTTCTCGAGCAGGTCGGGGCGGCCGATGTCGCCGACGAAGACGAAGTCGCCCGTGATCGCGGCGATCGGCTGGTCCGCCGCAGCGCCGTCCGTGACCAGGAACGTCAGGTGCTCCGGCGTGTGGCCGGGCGTGTGGAGCGCCTGGATCCGGATGTTGCCGACAGTGAACGTGTCGCCGTCCTTGAGCAGCACCGTCGGCCGCTCGCCGGCGTAGGCGTACTTCCAGTTCTCGTCGCCCTCGTCCGAGAGGTACATCGTGGCGCCGGTGCGGGCGGCCAGCTCCCGGAGCCCGGAGACGAAGTCGGCATGAATGTGCGTCTCGGTCACGGCCGTGATGCGCACGCCCTCACGCTCGGCCGCCTCGATGTACTGGTCGACGTCCCGCATCGGGTCGACCACCACCGCCTCGCCCGTGGCCGCGCAGCCGAGCAGGTAACTGGCCTGGGCGAGCTTCTCATCGTAGAAACGCTTGACGATCATCGTAATCACTTCCTTTCCAAAGGTCGCACCTCGTGCACCGTTTGTCTCAAGACCCGACCACCGCCGCTTCCACATCGACTTCGGCTCCCGCGGCCGCGGGGCCCGGGAGGAAGACGCTCCGGTTCTGGTAGAGGATGAAGCTGCCCATGACCACCAGGAAGACGGCGAACGCGCGCTGCAGCGCGGCCTGGGGGACGAACCGGACCAGCCACGTCCCGGCCAGGATCCCGGACACGGCGATCGCCGTGAACAGCCCCATGAACGCCCAGTCGACCTCGACCTGTCCCAGGTAGCCGACGAAGCCGGCCGCCGACTTCAGCGCGATCACCAGGAGCGACGTCCCGACCGCCTCCTTCATCGGCACCTTGCCCAGGAGGACCAGCGCGGGGACGATCAGGAAGCCGCCGCCCACGCCGACCAGTCCGGTCAGCACGCCGACGGCGATCCCCTCCACCACGACCAGCCCGAGCGGCATGCGCTCGCCCGAGCGGCCGGCCGGCGCCTCCGCCGGCTTCTTCCCGCGAAGCATGAAGAACGCGGCCAGCAGCATCACGCCCGCGAAGAGCGTGAGCTGCGCCGCGCCGCTGAAGAACACCGCCAGGCGTGCACCCAGGTACGTGCCCGCCATGGCGACGACGCCGAAGATGGCCGCCACACGCAGGTTCACGTTTCCGGCCCGCCAGTGACCGATGGCGCCGAAGAGGCTCGTCGCGCCCACGACGGCCAGGCTCATCGCGATGGCCTCCTTGGCGCCGAAGCCGAGCACGTAGACGAAGACCGGCACCGTCAGGATCGAGCCGCCCCCGCCCAAAAGCCCCAGCGTGAGGCCAATCAGCGCCGCAAGCAGCAGTCCGAGCCCCATCTCTCCTTCCTCAGTTCGCGCAGCAGCTCTGCACCGCCGGCGCTTCCGCCAACGACGCACGCCCGATCCCGTTCGGGGCCGAGCCGTTCCGGAGCGCCGCCACCATGGCCGAGACGTCACACGTGGCCGGGCGGTTGTACGGCAGCTTCGAAAGCAGCATCGCCAAGGCACACGTGTCCGTCACACCCGCGAAGACCAGCCCGCTGCCGATGAACGCCGGCAGCAGTGCGAAGAGCGGATCGACCAGGAGCGCCAGGATCCCGCCGATCGCCGCCAGGGCGCCGGCCGCGATCCGAACCTGCCGCTCCAGCGAGATCCGAGAACGGCCTCGCTCGACCGGAAACCCGGACTGCAGCCACGCGTTCACCCCGCCGTCCAGAACGTGCAGGTTCGGCATCCCGCTTTCCTTCAGCGCGGCCTCCGCCCGCTTCGCCCGCTGACCCGACTGGCAGATCAGGACGATCGGCGCCGACACGCTCGCACGGATCTCCCGGGCGTGCTCGCCCAGCGTGTCGAGCGGGACGTTGTAGGCGCCTCGGATGTGCACCGACTCGTACTCACCCGGCGTCCTGACGTCGAGGAGCCGGACCTCGGGCCGCTCCTCGACCAGGCGGGCGAGCTCCTCGGGCGAGATCACGGGTGGCACCACGTTGTTCGTCATAATTCGTTTGCCCTGCAGTTACCGTCCGTAGTGAAGTTGCCGACGCACCCCGGCAGTCGACAACTAAATAACCATACAGCAATATATGGCCGGGGGACGTGGGTGTCAAGGGGGCGCCTGGGGGCGCCGGAGGTGGACGGGCGCGGAGCGTGCAGCGACGCGGAACGTTGCGGATGGAAATTGCGTACTCTCCGCAGTTGCACTATATTGCCGAACACTGTTCGGCCGTACCACGTTCCCAGGGCGTAAGGCCACGAAAGGCAGCGTCCGACGACGTTTCAGGGGGTGCCATGAGCGCGACGGTGCAGGTCAGCGAACGAGAGGCGAGGGCGGTAGCCGAGGCGGCCCGCGAGAAGGATTGGGTGAAGCCCAGTTTCGTACGAGAGCTGTTCCTGGGTCGTCTGCGGCTGGATCTGCTCTACCCGGCGCCGGCCCCGGATGCGGAGGCGGAGCGGCGCACGGACGAGTTCCTGGAGCGGGTGGAGGCGTTCCTGCGGGAGAACGTGGATCCGGAGCAGATCGAGCGGGAGGACCGGGTTCCGGACCACGTGGTCGAGGGGCTGAAGAAGCTGGGCGCCTTCGGTCTGAAGATCCCGCAGGAGTATGGCGGCCTGGAGCTGTCGCAGCGGGGGTACAACCGCGCGATCTCGGTGATCGGCTCGTATTCGGCCCCCCTGGGGGTGCTGCTGTCTGCGCATCAATCGATCGGCGTGCCGCAGCCGCTGAAGATGTTCGGCACGGAGGAGCAGAAGCGGAAGTATCTGCCGCGGTTCGCCCAGGGCGAGATCTCGGCGTTCGCGCTGACGGAGCCGGACGTGGGGAGCGATCCGGCACGGGTGAGTGCGACGGCGACGCCGACGGAGGATGGGAGCGCATACATCCTGAACGGCGAGAAGCTGTGGTGCACGAACGGCCCGATCGCGGATGTGATGGTAGTTATGGCGCGCACGCCTGCGCGGGACGGGAAGTCGCGGAGCGGGATCACGGCGTTCATTGTGGAGCGGGAGTGGGAAGGCGTGGAGGTGGTGCACCGTTCCCGCTTCATGGGGCTTCGCGGGATCGAGAACGGAGTGCTCCGCTTCACGAACGTGCGGGTGCCGAAGGAGAACGTGATCTGGGGTGAGGGTCGGGGTCTGAAGCTCGCGCTGATCACGTTGAACACGGGTCGTCTGACGATCCCCGCGACGTGTGCCGCGACCGGGAAGTGGTGTCTGAAGGTGGTGCGTGAGTGGAGCAGCGAGCGGCAGCAGTGGGGCGCGCCGGTCGGCCGCCACGACGCGGTCGCGCAGATGGTGGGCGAGATCGCGGCGAAGGCGTTCGCCATGGAAGCGGTCGCGGACCTCGCCGCGCGGATGGCGGACTCGGGCGAGTACGACATCCGGCTGGAAGCGGCGGTCGCCAAGATGTTCAACTCGGAGGCGGCGTGGGAGGTGATCGACGACACGCTGCAGGTCCGCGGCGGCCGTGGTTACGAGACGTCGGACTCGCTGGCGGGTCGTGGCGAGGCGCCGATCCCGGTGGAGCGGGTGATGCGCGACCTCCGGATCAACACGATCTTCGAGGGCTCGAGCGAGATCATGCGGCTCTTCATCGCCCGCGAGGCGGTGGATCCGCATCTCCAGCGTGCGGGCGCGGTTCTCGAGCCGGATGCCTCGCTGGGCGCGAAGGCGAAGGATGCGATCGGGCTCGGGCTCCACATGGCGGGGTGGGTCGCCGGCAACATGGTCGGCTGGGGCCGCTGGCCGCGGTACGGCGAGTTCGGCCGTCTGGCGCGGCACCTCCGTTACGCGGACCGCGCGGCGCGCAAGCTGGCCCGGACGCTGGCGTTCCAGATGGCGCGCCTGGGTCCGAAGCTGGAGAAGCGGCAGTCGGTCCTGTTCCGGCTGGTGGACGTGGGCGCGGAGATCTTCGCGATCGCGGCCACGTGCATCCGGGCGCAGGAGCTGATGCGGGAGAACCCGGGCGACGATGGGCCGCTGGTCATGGCGGACCTCTTCTGCCGGAGCGCGCGCCGTCGGATCGCGGCGCATTTCCGCGCGGTCTCGAAGAACGACGACGTGTTCCGCTACCGCGTGGCGCAGCAGATCCTGGCCGGCAAGCACACGTGGCTCGAGGCGGGCGTGGTCGACCTGGCGGGCACTGCGGCGCGGCGGGGCGAACCGCTGGAAGTCTCCGCGTAGTCGGCTGATAGAATTTCTACGCCGACAAAATTTCCTTGCGGTCGCGGGAGGGCGAACCTACACTAGGGATCGAGAGCAGCATGGCGCGCCTCTTACCGGAGCCGCACCGTGTGCCTGATTGCCGCACTCCTTCCCGACCATGCCGATCGTGCATGCCTGACCGCGGCCGTTCGCCCAAACGGCGTCGTCTGGGCTCGGGACTGGCGTGACCTGGACCGACTGGTGCGGCTGCGTCCGGTCCAGGCCGCGATCGCGGACCTCCGCGCGGAATCGAGAAAGGACGGGGTGTTGCGGGTGTTGCGCTTTTCGGAGCGCTTCCCACTCACCCCGATTCTCGTTTGGGGCGAGCCGGACGGGCGCGAGCTCTACCGCCTCGGGAAGGCGGGCGCCGCGGACGTGGTCCTCTCGCGCGATGCGGATGACCGGCAACTGCTGTCCGAGATCCTGGAATCGGCGCTGGATGGCGGTCTCGTGCCGGAGATCGACGAACGGCTACGAGGGCGCGTCTCGGACGCGGCGCGGTCGCTGGTCCGCGAGGCTGCCGAACGGATCCCGGAGCAGTTGCAGGTGCCCGACCTCGCCCGGGCGTATCGCATCTCCGTTTCCACGCTGGAGCGTCGCTGCGAGCGCTGGGGGCTTCCCACGCCGGGTCGCCTGCTCCTCTGGCTGAGGGTCATGTACGGACTGCGCTGGCTCCAGGAGCCGGGCCGCAGCGTGGAGTCGGTCGCGTTGCAACTCGGCTATTCATCGGGCGCCGCGTTCCGCAGGTCGATCAAAGCGACGGTCGGTGGCCGGCCCACGCCGTTGCGCACGCCTCACGGGGTCGACCGGGCGCTGGAGCTGTTCCTCGCGGAGTGTCCGGGCGGTAGCGCCGCCCGGCAAGTCACCCCACTCGGATGATCCCCGATGCCCCGCTACGACCGCATCGCTCCACTACCCTGTCCGACCCGCGAGTGCGCTTTTCCCGCATGGACGGTGCTGCGCGACCTGGAGGGGCGCGAACGGGATGCCGACTTCGGGCGTCGCGTCCGGCTCCGCTTTCTCGCCCTTCGTCCCGTGAAGCGGTTGGTGGCGCGCGGCATCGAACGCGTCCCCGCCGAATCCTTCGAGCGGCAGATCGAGTGCGTGACGGAGGAGCTGGGCGCGCTGTCCGCGCGGGATCCGGAGCGAGGCCGGCTCGCGAACTTCCTGCACCAGCTCCGCAAGCGCACGCCCGTGTCCGTTGCCGCGGCCACGCTGGACATGGGCGAGGTGGTCGAGGACGCCGAGCACCTTCACGGCGCCGAGGAGTTCTACCGGACCGCGCTCGAGCTCGCCGAAGCGTACGGACTACTGCCGCAGCGCGCGATCGCGCACCGGCTGCTCGGCCGGGTGTACCGAAAGGCCGGCCGGTGGGCGGAGGCGGCCGGATCGTACGAGATCGCGGCCAAGCTTTCCAACGCGTTGGGCGATGTGGAGCAGTGGTGCCGCTCGCTGGACGGCCTGGCGTCGACGCATCGCGAGCAAGGCCGTTTCGACGAGGCACGGCGTGTCTACGACGAACTGCTCGCCCACGGCGAGGAACGAAGAAACGAGCTCCTCGCGGCGACCGCTCTCGCCGGGCTGTGCCAGACCGAGCTGGACGCGGGCGACCCCGATCGTGCGGTCGGCCTCGGCTGGCTTGCCCTCCCACGTGCCATTGACGCCGAGCAACGCCACGCGGTCCTGTGCACGCTCGGGCGCGCCTTCGCCGGCTTGGGGCTGTACGGCGCGGCCGAACGCTGCCACGCGATCGTCGCCCAACGGACGGCGGCGGCCGCCACGCGGGTCCAGGCGCTGCTGGACCTCGCGCGGATCGCGGCGCACGTGGGGCGGTCGGATTTCGCGCGCGAGCGGCTCCGCGAGGCGGTCGCCGAGGCGCAACGGAACGGCCTGCAGCGGCTGCTGTTGCGAGCGGAAGAACTGCTCGCGGACCTCGAGCGCGGTGCCGCGGGTGAGGCGATTTCTGCGCCGGTCACGGCGACGCCGAGCGAGTACACCCGCCGGATCGCGGCGGAGATCGAGACACTCGACACATCTCTCGTCCCTGCCACGAGTTGAGCCTCAGCGGCGGCCGGCGAAAGCCTCCGCTGCGGCCGCTCCGATCGTCGTCCCGCCCGGTTCGGTCCCCTTCCCTGCAACCCCGATCACGAGAGCGCGTTGCGCTGACCTCTCGCGACCTCGCGGACCCAGAGCTGGTAATCGATTGCGGCCGTGAGCGCGGCCTCGATGCTCCGCACCATGTCCCGCTCGCCGACCTCGCGGCGGGCACGCTCGACCAGCTCGGTGTCGAGGTGAAAGGTGAACGGCCTGCGGTCGATCGCCGTCCTGGCCCTGGCGGCACGGCGTGCCGTGTCCCGAGTCATGCGCGCCTCCTGTTGCGGGTCTCCCTATCTGGCTCGGCATCTGCCGGCGATGGTTCCGGGACGGTGTACCGTGTTCCGGGGCGCGACCATAGCGCGCGGGGTCGCCGTGGCGGGACCGATCCGCGGGCCACGGAGCCGGCTGGCCGCACCCGGCCATGCTGCGAGAGCCGACGCCTCCCGGCCGCCCCGTCCCGGGCGCGCCGTGCCCGCAACCGCTTGCGCGATCTTGAGAATCGTCCATCTTTCTATGTATGGAAACGAGCAACAAGCGTCTGATCGTAGTCGGCGACCGGGTGCTCATCGCCCCTGAGGAGGGCGAGGAACGCAGCCGGGTCGGCCTTTATCTTCCGCCGTCCGCCGTGGACAACCAGGCCGTGCAGGGCGGCACCGTGGTGGCGTCCGGTCCCGGCACGCCGATCTCCGCGCCGACGGAGCTGAACGACGAGCCGTGGAAGATCTCGAGCGGCGAGGCGCGCTACCTGCCCGTGCAGGCGCGGGTAGGCGACTACGCGATCTTCTTCCGCCGCGCGGCCGTCGAGATCACGTTCGAGGACAAGCGCTACCTCGTCGTCCCGCAGGCGGCGATCCTGGTCCTGGTGCGCGAGCCGCACCCCGAGGACGAGGACTGGTAGCCGCCGCCACACGGCACCCGTGCGGTGCCGGCGGGTAGTACACGACGGTGGAACGAGCGGCCCCGAATCCGGGGCCGTTTCTATTGAGCGAGGGGGTGATGGCTTCGAACGCAACCCTGGAACGAGCCCGGCTGGTCCGGGTCACGGCCCATGATGGGCTGGTGCGCGCCTTCGCCGTGGATGCGACGGAGGTCGTGGCAGAGCTGCACGCGCGGCACGAGACGTACCCGGCGGTGACGGCTGCGCTCGGCCGCCTGGCGACGGGCGCGCTGCTGCTCGGCTCGATGCTGAAGGAGCCGCACCACACGATCACGCTGCGCGTGCAGGGCGACGGGCCCGCCGGGACGCTGATCGCGAGTGCCGATGGCGCGGGCACGGTGCGCGGACTGGTTGCGAACCCGCGTCCGGAGGTCGACCAGGCGCGCGACGGCAAGCTGAACGTCTCCGGCGTGGTCGGGCGGAACGGGCAGCTCAGTGTGACGCGCGACCTCGGTCTGCGTCAGCCTTATGGAAGCGCAGTCGAGCTGGTCTCGGGCGAAATCGGTGAGGACCTGGCGTACTACCTGGCGCGAAGCGAGCAGGTCCCGTCCGCCGTCGGGATCGGTGTCTTCGTCCGGGCCGACGGCTCGGTCGAGGCCGCCGGCGGCTACCTCGTCCAGCTCATGCCGGGTGTCACGGACGAGCACGCGGCCGAGATCGAGGCCGCCGTCCGCTCGCTCCCGCATCCGACGACGATGCTCCGCAACGGCGAGACGCCCGAGCGGATCCTGGACCGCATCTTCCCGGCCGGCTATGACCTCCTGGCCGAGACCGGCGTACGCTTCCATTGCCCGTGCTCGCGCGAGCGCGCGCAGCGCGCCCTGGTCCTGCTGGGCGTAGACGAGCTGATGTCGTTGCGCGAGAAGGATTCAGAGCAGGGACACAGTGAACTCGTCTGCGAGTTCTGCCGGACGGCCTACCGTTTCACGGCTGCGGAGATCGATGCGCTGATCGAGGAGGCGCGCGGCGGTCGCTGACGCAAAGCTTGCTTTGGCGGGGGGACGGGCACACTTTGTCTCGCCATCAACCGTGCACCGTCGACACACCGCACGATGATCCGACTGAACATGCGACGCGGCCGGTCCAGGGACGACGCGCGCCCCGACATGATCGCGGAGCTGGAGCGGCTGATCCGACGCGGCCTCTGGATGCTCCTGCTGGTGCCGCTCCTCCTCTTCGGCGGCCTCGGCATGGGGAAGCTGACGCACCGTGCGCTCGCGCTACCCGCCGACACACCGGTCCGGCTCCCGACCGGCCGTGAAGTGCCCCGCGACCAGCTCGAGGCGCTGAGCCGCACGCTGCACAACGTCCGGACCGCCGGCGAGCGCACCACCGAATACGTCCTCCTCTACCAGGAACACGTCGCTCCGGTCGAAGAGTCGCTCCGGCGACGCCGCGTGCCGCAGGAGACGGCGCGCCAGATCGCCTGGCCGCTCGTCGAGTACGCGTACATGCGCAGCCTCGACCCCGCCACCGTGCTCGCCGTACTGTTGATCGAAAGCGAAGGGAAGCCCAGAGCGCGCAGCCCGGTCGGCGCCCGCGGGCTCATGCAGGTCATGCCGTGGTGGGAAGGCCGGGTCCCGGGGTGCGGCCGCGACCTCTACGACATCGTCGACAACATCTGCTACGGCACCTGGATCCTCGCCGAATCCTACGGCCGGCTACGCAACGAACGTCGCGCGCTCCTCAGCTACAACGGCTGTGTGAACGGCACCTTCACTCCGGACTGCCACCTCTATCCGGACAAGGTCGACCGCATCCGCAGGCAGATCCTGGCCGAGTGGAAGAGGGAACGCCCCGAGGGCCGGGTTGCGGTACAGCTCGCGGAGTAGGAACGGGCCGCCCCGCATAGGCGCTTCGATTCGCGGAACAGCCTGGTAGAGGCGTCCCGCACGGGTCGCGCGGCCAGGTCGGTGCGCCCGCCCGGGTGCACCGACCTGGCCGCGTATTCCCAACCGGCCTACCCGTCCACCCCCAGCTCGGTGAGCAGCGCCGCCGAGGCGTGAGTCCCCTTCTCGAAGTTCTCGACGCTCATCCACTCGTCCGGCGCGTGGGCGTTCTCGCCCGGGAGCCCGAATCCCATGAGGAGCACGGGCGCGCCGAGCACCCGCTCGAACGCCGACACGATCGGGATCGATCCGCCCTCGCCCGCGTAGACGGGCGCGCGGCCGAACGCCCGCTCGAGCGCCCGCCCGGCCGCCTCGTAGAGTCGCCCCTCCAGCCGCGCCTTCCACGCCTCCCCGCCGTGCAGCACACGGACCGTGACTTTCACGCCCTCCGGCGCAACGCGCCGCACGTGCGCCTCGAACAGCTCCTGAATCCGCTCCGGATCCTGATCCGGGACCAGTCGGCAACTCACCTTCGCCATTGCCCGCGCCGGCAGCACCGTCTTCGACCCCTCGCCCGTGTAGCCGGAGAGGAGGCCGTTCACATCGAGCGTCGGACGGACCCACAGCCGTTCAAGCGTGCCGTACCCCGCCTCGCCGCCGAGCGCCGGCGCACCGACCTCGGCGCGGAACGCCTCGTCGTCGAATGGGAGCGCGCGGATCCGGTCCGCGAACTCCGGCGCCGCGGCGACGTCGTCGTAGAACCCCTCGATGGCGACCCGGCCATTCTCGTCGTGGAAGCTGGCAATGATCCGGGCCAGCGCGTTGGCCGGATTGACGACCGCGCCGCCATAGCTGCCGGAGTGCAGGTCCTGCGACGGGCCCTCGACGTGGATCTCGAAGTACGCGAGTCCGCGGAGCGAGGCGCCGATCGTTGGCATCCCGGGCGCGAACATCGTCGAGTCCGAGATCACGATCGCCGCGGCCGCGAGGCGGTCCACGTTCCGCTCGACGAACGGCAGCAGGTTCTCGCTGCCGACTTCTTCCTCGCCTTCGGCCAGGATCACGACGTTGACCGGCAGGCGGCCGTTCGCCTTCATGTGCGCCTCGATCGCCTTGACGTGCAGGTAGAGCTGCCCCTTGTCGTCGACGGAGCCGCGGGCGTAGATGCGCCCGTCACGGATCGTCGGTTCGAAGGGCGGCGAGGTCCACAGCTCGAGCGGCTCGGGCGGCTGGACGTCGTAATGGCCGTAGATGAGCACCGTCGGCGCGTCCTCGCCCGCGCCGCGCCACTCGCCGATCACGATCGGGTGTCCGGGCGTCTCCTCGATCGTCACCTCGAGCCCCGCGGCCCGCATCTTCTCGTACAGCCACTCGGCCGCCGCGCGCATGTCCTCGCGGTGCTCGCTGCGCGCGCTCACGCTCGGGATGCGAAGGAATTCGAAGAGTTCCTCGCGGAAACGAGGCAGGTTCTGGTCGATGTAATCGTGTACGTCCGCCATGGGTTCGGCTCCTCCTGGATCGGGTCCGCCGCATGGTGGGGCGGGGAGCGGCGGTGCGCAAGGGCGGGAGCGAACAAACATCCAATCGGGGCGCTGTGAGCGCCCCTACCACCGCCCCGAGCTGACGCCCGACCGCAGGGTCATTCTCCACTGCTCCCTGGGCGGCCGCTCCGCCCTTGCCGAAATTCGAGACTATTCAGAATCCGGGGCCACGCCTTCCACAAAGGGCGCGGCCCCGGCGCTTTGCGCCGAGGGCCGCGCATCTATGACTTCAAGGGCGCAGGGGTCGCCCAGGGGTCGACCCGGGCGCGTCGCGCCCGCTAATGGGCCCGCGGGGCCCGGAACCGGCCGCTCAGGCGGCCGCCAGGAGCTCGGCGCGGCGGGCCCACGCCCGCCGCGCCGCGCCCGGCCGTACCGCGTGAAGCCCGGCCCCTTCAGGTCCGCCGGGAGGGCCGGGAACCGGCACGGGCCGGACGC
>CAYPGK010000066.1:14084-15990 GCA_964410055.1 uncultured Gemmatimonadaceae bacterium
CGATGACGACCGAGATGAGCTTGGGAACCCAGTTGCGCCCCAGGCGGACCAGCAGAGCCCTTATCGTCGCGGCAAGGCCGGTCACGGGCCGTCCCCCCCGCCATCCCGCGGCGCCGCGCCCGTCAGTACAGCTTGAAGCCCGGCACCTTCAGATCCGACGGGATCGCCTGGAACAGGAACGGGCCGTACGCCAGGAGGATCAGGATCGCGGCGGCGATGATCCACCAGCGGAACTGATCGAGGCGCGTCTCCCAGCCGCTCGTCGCCGGCGGCTGGATCGTCTCGGTGAACGGGACGTCCTGCTCGTCGTTCTTGCGGCCGAAGAAGACCGTCATGACGAGGATGAGCAGGAAGAGAATCGCGCCCACGAACATGAGCGAGCCGCCCACGGCGGTCCACACGCCGGCCAGGTCCCAGGAATCCTTGGTGTAGGTCGCCGCGGCGCGGAACGTCCGGCGCGGCAGCCCCTCCAGCCCGCCGGAGATCATGCCGCGGGCGAAGACCATGACGCCGATGAAGTAGATCCAGCTCTGGGCGACGGCGAGCTTGCGGCCCCACAGGTCCCGCTTCTTGAGCAGGGGGACCATCCAGTACGCGATCCCCATGAAGGTGAGGAGGACCGCAGAGCCGACAGTCATGTGGAAGTGGCCGGGCACCCACGTCGTGTTGTGGACGACCTGGTTCATGCTGTAGCTCGCGTTGATCAGCCCCGTCACCCCGCCCAGCACGAAGACGAGCATGGCAAGGAGCTGCGCTGCGAGCGCCGGATCACTCCACGGCAGCTTGAAGAACCAGCCGATCAGCCGCCCGCCGCCCCGCTTGCGGCCGCCGATCTCGAGCGCCGATGCGACGGAGAACGCCGTGATGACGCTCGGGAAGAAGACGCCGAACGTCATGACGAGGTGCACCATCTTCATCGTCGTCGAGATGCCGGGGTCCGTGAACTGGTGGTGGAATCCGGTCGGCGTCGACAGCAGCACGAACAGGATGAAGACGATGCGCGTGAGCGCGTCGCTCATCAGCTTGCCGCCGGCGTGCCGAGGGACCATCAGGTACCACGACACGTAGGCGGGGAGCAGCCAGAAGTAGACGATCGGGTGGCCGCTGAACCAGAAGAGCGACCGGGTCAGCAGCGGATCCACGCCGTCCGTCAGCCCGAACGACCACGGGAGCAGGAACGCGACGAACTCGATGGCGATCCCGATCGACGCCAGGTCCCACATCGCGTAGGAAGCGATGGAGACGAAGGCGAGGAGCGGGATCCGCTTCCCCGGATTGTCCTTCCGCCACGCGGCCAGGGTGACGAACAGGTTCGCCGACGTGATCCACGTGCTCACCACCATGAGGACGAGCCCCAGGTAGTACGCCCAGTGCGCCTGGAGCGGGGCGTAGGAGGTGTAGAGCACGCTGGCGCGGCCGGTGAACATCGCCCACGAGGCGAGCGCGAGCCCGCCCACGAGCGTCCAGAACGCCGCGTGCAGCAACCCACTGTTGAGCGGCCGGCCGAGCCCTCGCGCCGTGGCCAGCGAGAGGAAGCCGTTCGTGAAGGCGAACGTCAGGACGATCGCGTTCAGGACGCCGTGGATCGTGAGCCCCTGATAGTAGTTCTTCAGCCCGGGGAACCAGCCCATTACGTCGATCCCGGCGTAGCTGAGCGCCTGGGCGAGGCCGTGGATCACGGCGATCCCCATCGCGGCGAAGGCGATGTAGATGTTCCAGCGGATCAGCACGTTCTGCCCGCCGGGGAGCTCGAAGCCGGTCGCGTCGTGGACGACGGGCGTGCCTGCCCGGGCCCCGGTGGCGACGGCCGCACCAGGAAATGACGCGGTTGCGACGGTCGTACTCATTCGACGATCACCTTTCCGTACATCATGTGGTGGCCGAGACCACAGAACTCGTGGCAGAT
>CAYPGK010000067.1:0-5048 GCA_964410055.1 uncultured Gemmatimonadaceae bacterium
CCGCAGATCTACGCGCTCGGCGTCAAGGAGATCTGGGAGACGAAGAAGCCGCTCGATGCGATCGTCCACACCCTCGGCTGGCCGCTTCGCACCGACACCTTCGGCGGCAGCTTCATGTACCCGCTCGAGCCGAACCTCGTCGCGATCGGCCTCGTCGCCGGGATGGACTACCGCAGCGTCGGCACCGACGTCCACGCGCTGCTCCAGCGCATGAAGCTGCACCCGCTCTTCCGCCAGTACCTCGAGGGCGGCGAGCTGGTCGAATGGGGCGCCAAGACGATCCCCGAGGGCGGCTACTACGCGCTACCGAAGCATCGCAGCGGGAACGGCGCCGTCGTCCTCGGCGACTCCGCCGGCTTCGTCGAGGTCGCCTCGCTCAAGGGGATCCACTACGCGATGATGTCCGGGATCTACGCCGCGCGCGCGATCTTCAAAGCGCTCAAGGCCGACGACACCTCGGCCGCAGCGCTCGCCGAGTACGACCGCCTCGTCAACGAGAGCTTCATCATCAAGGACCTCTACGAGCGCCGCAACATGCGCCTGGCGTTCAAGGACGGCTTCTACCTGGGCGGCATCAAGGCGAGCCTCATGACCGTCACCAAGGGCGCGTTCCCCGGTGGCAAGATCGACATGGAGGCCGACAATCGCGCGCCCCGCGTGGCCGGGCCCACCGACACGATCCCGAGCGACGGCGGGCTCACGATCAGCAAGGTCGACGCGGTCTTCAAGTCCGGCAACAAGACGCGCGACGACATCCCGTCCCACCTGATCATCGGCCAGGACATCCCCGAGGAGATCGCCGAGCTGTACGTGCACATGTGCCCGGCCGGCGTCTACGAGCGGCAGGGCGATGTCCTCGTCGTCAACGCGCCCAACTGCATCGACTGCAAGGCGACCGACGTCCTGGGCCCGCGCTGGACGCCCCGCGAGGGCGGGAGCGGGCCGCAGTACAGGAGAATGTGATCGAGAGGCCGGCGGGATCGAAGTCATCCCGCCGGCCTCTGATTTCGTCGTATTCAGCTTCCGTGCGCGGACGCGCCCGTCCCGTGACCGGCGGCAGTGTGATCTTCGGCGCCGTGGCCGCCGGCGCCATGCCCGCCACCGCCGTGGCTCCCGTGCCCGTAGTAAGGCGAAGTCACGATCTCGACGTCCAGCCGGTACTCCGGGTGCTCCGGGTCCGCGGCGGGCCAGCGCTGCCCCCGCGCGGGGATGAAGACGCCGCCGAGCGCGCCCATCGCTCCGTCGGGGATCGTCTCGCCGGTCGGGTTGTCGTAGACCGCCGTGAGGCGGTAGACGTGGTCCGGACGCAGCGGCACGCCGAACGTGCGGAAGAACCGCGTGACCGGCATGCCGACCACCTCGCCGTCCTCATCCACGATCGGCGCCGCTTCCCAGAGCAGCTCGCCCGTGGTCACGTTCTCGAGGCGCAACGCGACGCCGTATTTGTGCAGGTGCCCGCTAACCCCGAGTAGCCGGCCAGCCACCGCGGGGCTCGCCTCCCAACTCTTCTCCGAGCGCCCGGGCGGCATGTCGTAGGCGTGTACGCTCGCCGGCGGCATCACGTCCATGTACAGCGGATAGACGGACAGGGGCCTCAGCCACACGCCCTCGGCGGTGTAACGCATGCGGACCCTCAGGCGGGCTCCGCGATAGTCCTGCGACGTCGGGTTGTGGAACGCCGCCGTGACGAGGAGCGGCTGACCCTCGCGGACGCGGTAGCCGATCAGCCGCGGCAGCTCCGTGGGGCCCGTCTCCTGCCCCGCCGCGGCGATGCGCAGCATGATCTGGCTGAACAGCTCCCGCTCCCCTGGCGAGATCACGTTGACGTGGTGGAGCACCGTCTGCGGAACGGCCCTCCCCTCCCCGTCGACGACCTCCACCCGGAAGCCGTGAATCCAACCGGCCACCGGAACGCTGCCCGTCTGTGCCTGGGGCTGCACCACCTCGTGGTGCGACGCGTTGGCCGGCAGGTCCAGAGGTCCGATCTCCAGGACGATTTCGCGGGCTGCGGCGTCGTGCACGACCTCGAGGGACGGCGTCGCGGCGGGCGGGTCGGGCACTGGCGCCACTCCCCGCATGGGCGACGTCGCGAAGGCAGCCGACGGCATTGCCGCCTCCGCCTCCCGAGCCGACGTCGCACGCGTCGTAGAGCGCTCGACGACGGAGGCGATCAGCGCCGCGATGATGAGTACTCCGAGCAGGAAGAGGGCGGCACGCCCGACACGACGCCGGGCCGCCGGGGCAGGATCGTTCGGGTGATGGATCGGCTCGGCCATGGTCGCTCCGTCCGGCGGGGGTGAACGGATCGGTATCGACGGGCGCCCGGCCGGACCGTCCCCACGCTCGGCCGGCCGTGCACCGACCCGGGCCGCCCACGCAAGGCGGGTGCCCGCGGGGGAGAAGACCGGCAACCATCCATGCACCCGAGCCGCCGGCTGGCGCGGAGCGATCACCACCCCCGGATCTCGAACTCCTCGATGTCCCCGCCCGCGACGTCGGCCACCGCGACGCGGTGGTGATTCGTGTCCGCGATGTAGATCCTCCCGCCGGCCACGTCCAACCCGCCCGGCTCCCATAGCATGCCTTCGCCGCCCAGGAGCGTCCGCGACGTGCGCCGCTCCGGGTCCACCGCCTTGACCTTGCCGTTGTAGGTATCGGCCACGTAGAGCACCCCGTCGTGCCAGGCCACGCCGAGCGGGTGCTGGAGACGCACAGCGTCGCCTTCGCCGTCGCGGTCGCCGAAGTCGAAGAGCCCCGTGCCGACGATCGTGCGCACCATCTCCCCGCCCGGCTCCACGGACCGGATCGCACTGCTCTCCGCGTCGGCGAAGAAGATGCGACGGCCGTCCGTGGCCAGTCCGCTCGGCTGCGCGAGCGCCGCCTCTTCGGGCGAGCCGTCGTACACCGCTTCCGCGCCCGAGCCCACCCAGGGCGCCACCTCTCGCGTGGCGAGGTCGAGGCGCCAGAGCTGGTGCGGGCCGGCCATGGCGATCGTGACCGCACCATCGTGGGCGAGCACGTCCCAGGGCGAGTTCAACGCGGCCTCGCGTCCACGCCCGCCCCGGGCGCGCGGCGGCGCCTGCGCCCCCGTCCCGGCCAGCGTCTCCACCCGGCGGCCGCTCAGGTCCACCGCCCGGATCGCGTGGTTCCCCGTGTCGGCCACGTATAGCGTGCCGTCGGCCACGGCGAGGCCGTGCGGGTCGCGGAACCGGGCGGCGTCGAACGTCCCGTCCTCGAACCCCGCCCCACCGCCCCCGACCACCGACTCGACCTCTCCACCCCGCCCGTCCGCATCCAACCTCACGATGACGACGCGATGGTGCCCGCTGTCCGCGACGAAAAGCCGCCCGCCCGCGGCGTCGACCCGGACCTTCGCCGGGAACCGGAGCGGGCGGTCCTCCTCTCTTTCGCGCTCGAGCGGGAACGTCTTCCGAGTGCGGTCGAGCGTCCCCTCCGACTCCGCGCTCACAATCACGCGGCGCACCGCCTCGGCCAGCAGCTCCGCCGGTAGCTCGCCCGCCTGATGCCCGACCACCCGGCCCCCCGGGTCGATCAGCACCAGCGTCGGCCACGCGTTCACGGCGTAAGACCGCCAGATGCGGAACTGCCGGTCGTTCACCACCGGATGGTCGATCCCGTGCCGCAACACCGCCCGCCGGACGTTCCGCGTCTCCCGCTCGGCAATGAATTTCCCCGAATGCACGCCGATCACGACGAGCTCTTCGGGGAACCACGACTCCAGCTTCCGCAACTGCGGAAGTTCATGCAGACAATTGATTCACCCGTACGTCCAGAAATCGAGGAGGACGACCTTGCCACGGAGATCCGCGAGGCGAAGCGGCTCTCCTCCGGTATTCAGCCAGTCGAGACCGCCCTCGAACTCCGGTGCCCGCACGATTCCGAAGGCCATGCCGCACCCCTTTCTCAGTATGTCCACGTCCCTGTCGCCGGGGCCGCCGTCAGACGCGGATCTCCGGCCGCATCACCACCCCGGGGCCCGTACGTCGCATGACGCGCAGGAACGCGTCGATCACCTCGGGATCGAACTGAAGCCCACGCTCGGCATCGATCGCAGCGATCGCAGCATCCCACGACCACGCCTCCTTGTACGGGCGCTGCTGCGTGAGCGCATCGAACGTGTCGGCCACGGCCACGATCCGCCCACTCAGCGGGATTGCATCTCCGACCAGTCCCGCATATCCCCGGCCGTCCCATCGCTCGTGGTGGGTGAGCGCGATCTCCCGCGCCGTCTGCAACATCGGCGACCGGCTTCCGGAGAGGATCCGCGCGCCGATCGTCGTGTGCGTCTTCATGATCTCGAACTCTTCGGGCGTGAGGCGTCCCGGCTTGAGCAGGACGTGGTCGGGGATGCCGATCTTGCCGATGTCGTGCAGCGTCGCCGCCCGGCCGAGCTCCTCGGCCTCGGCCGGGGGCATCCCGAGCTCCAGCGCGATCTGCCCCGACAACTCGCCCACGCGGCGGATGTGCTCGCCCGTCGCGTCGTCCCGATACTCCGCAGCGCGCCCCAGGCACTCGAGGATCTCGATGCGCGCCTCTTCCAGCTCGCGCGTCCGCGCCCGCACACCCTCCTCGAGTGCGGCGTTCTGATCGAGCAGCCTCAGGTGGAGCAGCCGCGTCGACAGCAGGTTCCGGATCCGGAGCAGCACTTCCTCGGCATCGAACGGCTTCGTGAGGAAGTCCTTCGCTCCCTCCGACAACGCCCGCTGGCGCGCCTCCGGCGTCATGTCCGCCGTCAGCACCAGGATCGGCAGGTAGACGTCATCCGTGATCCACGCCCGGAGGCGCTCCATCACGCCGAACCCGTCCAACGGGCCCATGTTCAGGTCCAGGAGCACCAGGTCGGGCTCAAAACTCTCGAAGAGATCGATCGCCTCCAGTGGGTCCGTGGTCGTCGCCACGTTACGGTAGCCCGCACGCTCGAGGATCCGACCGAGTAGCCGGATGTTGGCCGACTCGTCGTCCACGATGAGAATGCGTGACTCCGCCAGCTCCGCCGCTGCCGGTATCCTGTGCATACCACCCCGTAC
>CAYPGK010000067.1:5148-9750 GCA_964410055.1 uncultured Gemmatimonadaceae bacterium
TGCGTGACTCCGCCAGCTCCGCCGCTGCCGGTATCCTGTGCATACCACCCCGTACGTTGAGCGCGCGGGCTCGCCGCCCAATAGTTCATCGAATCGATTTGTACCGGGGAGTGCGCCGAATATGATGAGCCGGAGAGGAGAGCGCAAAGGTTTCCTTGCTTGGGGCCGTCCAGTCCTCACCGCCGCCGACCGTTCCCGGGACCGGAACCGCTCTGAAGGACACGTTGAACGACGGCATACGTGCTCGAGCACTCCTGATCCCCGGTGGCCGACTTCCCGGAGTCCCCCTCCGCGCGAAAACGCGTCAAGCGACCTCGATGCGACGCGCGATGATGGATGTGCGGCGG
Organism: uncultured Gemmatimonadaceae bacterium; assembly: GCA_964410055.1. Taxonomy (GTDB): domain Bacteria; phylum Gemmatimonadota; class Gemmatimonadetes; order Longimicrobiales; family RSA9; genus CALBZE01. The sequence continues at coordinate 5,496 of CAYPGK010000067.1, forward strand.
CCCGGTGCACGTGCACCGGGCCGTCTTCGTTACCTCGGGTCCGACGCGGCGGCTCAGCCTTCACGCAAACGCCGGATCTCCTCCGTGAGCCGCGGAAGCACCTCGAAGGCGTCGCCGACGATGCCGTAGTCCGCGACCTTGAAGATCGGCGCGTCGGCATCCTTGTTGATCGCGACGATCGTCTTCGCCGTGCGCATGCCGGCCAGGTGCTGGATCGCGCCGCTGATGCCCACCGCGAAGTAGAGCTGCGGCGCGACCGTCTTGCCGGTCTGCCCGACCTGCTCCGCGTGCGGACGCCACCCCGCATCGACCACGGCTCGCGATGCGCCGAGCGCGCAACCCGGGCCGATCGCAGCAGCGAGCTGCTCGAGGAGGTGCCAGTTCTCGGGGCCGCGCATCCCGCGCCCGCCGCTCACCACGACCTGCGCCTCGGCCACGTCTACCGACTCGCCCGACGCGGCGGCGACCTCGCGGACGCTCACGCGCCACGCATCCGAGCTCTCGGGCACGGTCACGGACTCCACCGCACCGGCCCGCGCCGACTCCTCCGCGAGGAAGACGTTCGGCCGGAGCGAGACCACTCGCGGCGCACCGTCCAGGACCACCTTCGCGAACGCCTTACCCGAGTAGACCGGGCGCGTGATCACCAGCTCGCCGCCCTCGACCTCGAGCGCCGTCGCATCCGTGGCCAGCGGCACGTCGAGCCGCGCCGCGACCCGCGGCGCCACGTCCTTCCCCTGCGCGCTCGCCGCGAAGAACACCGCGTGATAGCCATTCGACTTCGCCAGCTCGGCGATGACCTCCGTCGCACCGTCCGGGTTCGAGCGGGCGAAGCCACCGCTCTCGCCGACCAGAACCTTGTCCGCGCCGAAGCGGCCCAGCTCGCCCGCGCTCGCGCCGATCCCCGACGGGCCGAGCAGCAGGACGTGCACCTCGCCGCCCAGCGCATCGGCCACGCGACGCGCCGCCGACACCACCTCGTGCGTCACCTTGCGCAGCGCGCCGTCGCGCTGCTCCGCAATCGCCAGAATGTTCGCCATTGGGTCCTCCTACAGCGCTTTCGCCTCTTCCCTGAGCAGCCGGACCAGCTCCGCGACGGCGTCCACACCCTCGCCCACGATCCGACCGGCCGGCCGCTCCGGCGGATAGCTCAGCTCCCGCACACGGACCCGGCTCTCGCCCAACTGCGCGTCCTTCTCCTCGAGCGGCTTCTTCTTCGCCGCCATGATCCCCTTCAGCGACGCGTAGCGCGGCTCGAACTTCCCCTTGGTCATCGTCAGCACGACCGGGAGCGGCGCCTCGACCACCTCGACGCCGCCTTCGATCTCGCGCCGGCAGACGACCTTGTCGCCCTGCACCTCGAACTCGCTGACCACCGTCACGCACGGCAGCCCGAGCAGCTCGGCCACCATCGGCCCGACCTGCTGCTGGTCGCCGTCGACGGCCTTCATCCCGAACAGGACGAGGTCGGCGCCGCGCTCCTTGATCTCCGCGGCCAGCGCACGCGCCGTCGCCAGGCCGTCCAGCGTGGTGTCGCCCTTCAACAGCACCGCGTTGTCCGCGCCCATCGCCAGCGCCGAGCGGAGCTGCTCGCTCGCGGCCGCATCCCCGACCGTGACCACCGTCACGTCGCCCGCGCCCGCGCCCTCCTTGAGACGTAGCGCGGCCTCGATCGCGAACTCGTCGTACGGGCTGATCACGTACTTGATTCCGGCCGGATCGATCGACGCGCCGTCGTCCGCGATCTTGATGCGGGCCTCCGTGTCAGGGACCCGCTTGATGCAAACGATGCTCTTCACCGTCGTGCTCCTGTTCAGACCCAGATTGGTGCGACGGGCGCCAATGTACCGGGGCGGGCGGCCGCTGTCCAGTTCCGCAATCGATTCAAAATGATACGCCTAGCGTCACCGCAGCGCCCATGCGCGGACTGTACGGAGCCAGCCCCCGGACGAGGGTGAGACGAGCCCACCGGCGACGCCCGATGCGCACTCCGGCCTGCACCTCCGAGAGGTTTTCGTTCCCCCGGACCGCCGGACCACTCAGACCATCCGTCTGGCCGACCAGCGCGATCTCGGGCGTCAGCGCCCTCCATTGATACTCCACCGCCGCCGAATAGAGCCACACGTCGACCTGGTCGTACTGCGACTCGAGCGTCCCCTGGATCCCGAGCCCGCTTTCGATGGTAGCGGCGAAGCTGCCGCGCGCCAGTCGGCCGCCGACCGTCGCGAAGAAATCCGTCCGGTCCCGCTCCAGTCCGACCCCGTCGTCCGTCGTGGGCAGCCGCGTGCCGAAGCGCAGGAGTACGCTCGCTCCGCGGGTTTCCACGACCGTCACGATCGTCGCGATCCTGAAATCGCCCACGTCCGATCGAACCGGCGCCGACGCATCCTCGACCGCGCTCAACGGGTCGGCAAACCTGCGACGGGTATCGAACCGACGCCACGCCGTGCCCGCCGCCTCGAACGAGACCCGGTCCAGCCGCCACACGAGCCGCACCAACCCCAGCTCGAGGAGCCGGCCCTCCGCACCGACGAGCGACACTCTCTGACCGCCGTAGACGGCTGCGCCCGCCTCCACCTCGATGCACCGATCACACCGCCCCACGCCCGGGTCCAGCGGGTCCAGGGGGCGGATCTGCGCACCCGCCTCCACGGCAGCACCGAGCGCAATACCGCACAGCAAGATCGAACACCGCCACGGATGAGACATCGAGAAACGCCCCGCCGCCCCTCCCTACCCCGCCGCGGGCACGCCGGGACGGGCGGCCGCGCGCGCCCGCCCGCGCGCGCGCTCGACCTCCTCCTCGAACTGCGCCGCCCGGGCATCGTTGGTGTGCTGTTCCAGGACCCGGGCGCGCGCACGTTCGCCGATCTCACGGATTTCGGCGTCCGTGAGGTCGAGATGATCCAGCACCGCCTCGGCCGTCTCCGCGAGCAGGATCTCACGCCCGGGCTCGAGGAAGGCGTCCAGCCCCTCCCAGCGGTCGCTCACGATCGCCGCACCGCACGCCGCCGCCTCGAACACCCGCACCGACGGCGACCACCCCCAACGCCGCATCTCCGCCCGCGTCACGTTCAGCGTCAGTCGGCAAGAGCTGTAGAACGCCGCGTGGTCCGCCGGTGGGATGTGGTCGAAACGCTTCACGTTCGGCGGCCACTCCAGCTCCGCCGGGTACTGCGGGCCCGCCACGATGAACGTCGAGCCGGGCCGCTTCCGCGCCGGCTCGACCAGCAGTGTCTCAACTCCCGGCTGACGGTCCGGAGCGTACGTGCCCATGTAGCCGAGCGCGCACGTGTACTCCGCACGGCGCGACGTCGCACAATGGCGCTCGGGATCGACCGAGCAGTACAGTGGCACCGCGCGAGGCGCGCCGTACCGCTCCTCCAACTCCCGCAACACCGGCCCGCCCGTGAACGAGAAATACACGTCGAAGAGCCGGACCTGGTCCGCCCTCAGGTACTCCGCCCCGCCGGCTTCCCGGAACGCCGCGACCGTGACCGGCGTGTCGATGTCGTAGTACAACCGCGCGCCGTCGAATTCCTGCGCCAGGAACTCCGCCGCCTCGACCCCGGGCCGGAAATAGGAGCCGAGGAGCACCGCATCCGCGTCCGCGAGCTCCCGGCGGAGCTCGCCCCGCACCCCGTCCCAGTCCGGGAAGAGGCGCACGTCCGCGTAGTCGCACGACGCGGGCTCCAGATCGCGGTGTGCACCGCCGTACCACGGCGCGTCCCACTCGAAGAACACGATCCTGTGCCCACGGCGACGCAGCGCGCGACACAGCCCGCGGTACGTCGTCGCGTGCCCGTTCCCCCACGAACTCGTGATCGACAGTCCAAGAAAGATCAGCTTCATGACGCGGCCCGGTCAGGGTGGATCGGCGTGGGGGTCCCGCCGAGCACACCCCGTGCCACCCCTCAGCTCGCCGCCGCCTCCGGCACCGCGCCGTACCGCCGCTCCCGGCTGTGATACTCCCGAACCGCCGCCTCCAGCTCCGAAACCGTGAACTCCGGCCACATCCGCCCGGTGAAGTACAGCTCGGCGTACGCGCACTCCCAGAGCAGGAAGTCGCTGAGGCGCTGCTCGCCCCCCGTCCGGATCAGCAGGTCCACCTCCCGAGCCGGCTCACCCGAATGCATCGCGGCACCGAGCAGCTCCGCGAACTCCTCGCGGGTCGGGGGGGCCCCCCCCCCCCCCCCCCCCGCCCCCCCCACCCCCCCCCCCCCCCCCCCCCCCCCCCCCCCCCCCCCCCCCCCCC
>CAYPGK010000067.1:9760-15365 GCA_964410055.1 uncultured Gemmatimonadaceae bacterium
TGGACCTCCCGCGCGGGCTGCACCGACTGCCCGGCGGCCCCGTGCAGCTCCGCGTCGTCCTCGCGGGTGGGCCCGCCCCGCCCACCCGTGCACTGAGCCGAAGCAAGCCGCGCGGCCTCCACGATCGCGTCCCGCGACGAGTAGTCCAGCGCGACCCGCAAGCAAAGACGCGTGCCGCCCGCGGTCGCCGACTCCGCCGCGTCGATCGCCGCGAGCAGGCGCGCCGGCAGCCGGTCCCGCCGGCCGATTACCCGCAGCCGCACGCCGTTCTCGATGCACCGCCGCACCTCGCCTCGCAGGTACGTCTCGAACAGGCGCATAAGTGCCGCGACCTCTCGCGCCGGCCTGCGCCAGTTGTCCGACGAGAACGCGTACAGCGTCAGGACCGAGATCCCATGCGACGGCGCCGCCTCCACGATCTTCCGCGCCACCTTCGCGCCCTCGCGGTGCCCCCACGTCCGCGTCCGCCCACGCGCGCGCGCCCACCGCCCGTTCCCATCCATGATGATCGCAACGTGCAGCCCACCCGCAGGCAAGGTCTGCAAAGTGCTTTGATTCATAAAGTCGACCCCTCAAAAAAATCGACGTCAGCGGTCGCGCGCGGCCCGGATCAGGGCCTCCATGTGGTCCAGATAACGCTCGAGCGCCTCGCGGCCCGCAGCCGTCAGGCGATACTCGGTCCGCGGATAGCGACCCTCGAACGACTTCCGGCACGTGATGTACTTCGCCTCCTCCAGCTTGCGCGCGTGCACGCTCAGGTTGCCATCCGTCGTATCCAGCATGCGCTTGAGGTCGTTGAACGTGAGCGACTCGTTCGCCGCCAGCGCGCTCACGATCCCGAGACGTAGCCGCTCGTGGATCAGCCGGTCCAGCTCGAGCGGGCTGAGCTCTCTTTGCGCCTCGGCGCCGTGTGGCGCATCTCGCCCGCCACCGCGCGCGCGATCCTGCCTGGGTGCTGCGCCGGTTCTACCCACCGTACCTCCTTGCGATGATGAGGCCGAAGAGGATGTGTAGCCCGCCGAAGCCGAAGGCCATGAATGCATCGCCCCACTCGGGCGGGCAGAAGAGGGCGATGGCGCCGGCCGCCATGAAGCACGTCCCCATGACCGGAACGATTCGCACCGAGAACGCGCCGGCCGTCACCACGGCCGTGCCGTAGAGGAGGAGCCAGGTCCCCGGCAGGAGCGCCGTCTCGCCCGCACGCAGGAAGACGAGCGACAGCAGCGCGCCGACCATCATTGGAGGCAGGAAGCTGCGCAGGAACTTGTTCCCCGCGCCCGTGAGCACGGGCACGTTCGCCGCGCGCGCCTTGCGCCGGATCGCCCACGCTGCGATGCCGAGCGACACCACCGCCTCGCCCAGCCACACCGCGAGCCAGTGCGCCGGGTGCGACTGGAGCGCCGCGATCGCCGCGGCAACCAGCGCCGTGCACCCGATCGCCACACCGCCCCACCCCGGCACGGCCGTGAACGCCGCTGCCCGCTCCATCGTCTCGCGGATGAAGCGCAGGTTGTCCATGGCGCGGTCCTGGAGCGCGATCGGCTCCCCCTCACTCGCTTCGATGTGCCTGCGTGGTGTGGCCATGGCGATAGGATGCACTCCCGCGTTTCGTCGCGTCAAGTACTTTACGGCGTCAAGCAGACCCGGCTACCGTGCGCAGCACGGCGTCGACCTGGCGGGCGCGGCCGGCGTAGCTGTGGTCGCGCAGCGCACGCGCGCGTGCGGCGCTGCCGATCGCGCGCGCCATTGCATCGTCCACCTCCCGGACCCAGCGCGCCACCTCCTCCCCGTCCCTGGCAACGAGCACCTCGGCCCCCGGCTCGAAGAACTCCTCGATCCCGGTCCAGTCGTCGGTGATCTGGCAAGCGCCCGCGCCCGCGGCCTCGAAGAGGCGCGTTGCCGGCGAAAAGCCGTTCCTCGCCATTGCCGCGCGGTGGATGTTCAGGACCAGCCGGGCGGAGCAGTTCACCGCGTTGTGCAGGGCGGTGGGCACGTGCCCGATCCAGCGGATGTTGTCCGGCAGGCGCACACCCTCCCACCCGTTGCCGCCCAGGATGAAGCTGTGCTCGGGGAGCATCTCGGCCGCGGCAAAGAAAAAGCGTTCGACGCGCTCTTCCCGGTCCGGGAGACGGTTCCCCATGAAAACCAGGTCACAGGCGTAGGCGGGACTCGGTGCGACCGGCCGATGGACGTCGGGGTCCAGGCCATTGTAGATGGGGTGGCACGCCCGGGCGCCGAGTGCACGGTAGCGCTGCACGACGGGTGGCCCGCCGCCGTACGTGAAGACGAGGTCGTAACGAGGGATCCACCGGCGCATGGGGTCCACATCGTCGCCTTCGATCCGGTCCAGCGTGTGAGCGGCGTCGACGTCCCAGTAGGCGCGCAGCGGGCCCGACACCCCGGCCAACCACGCCTCCAGCTCCGCGTCTCGTGCGCCGACCCCGCTGCACTTGACCACCAGGTCCGCGCCGGCTGCCTCCGCCTGGAGAGCCTCGAGTTCCGCGTCGCTCCGATAGATGCGAACCTTCACGTAATCCGGGTCCCTGACCAGGTCCCGGTTCGCCTGCCGGTCGAAGATGTCCGGCTCACAGAAGTGGATCTCGTGCCCGAGACCGTTGAGCGCCCGGAACACCCCGCGGTAGTACGTGGCCGCGCCGTTCCAGTACGCGGACACGATCGACGAGCCGAAAACGAAGATCCTCACGCGTGACCTCTCCGGTTGGTGTTCGTCGAGTCGCCTCCGACCCGCCGCAGCGCGACACCGATCCGGAGGCCGCGCCCCGCTGGGCAATTCCCGTTCCAATCGTGGCACCCGGATTGCACCCGCGACACCCCCTTGCGCCAACTCCCGGCTTATGGCCACCGCACCCCCCTGCACCAGCGCACGGTTTGCACCCGGCGCGGCTCCTCGCGCCGCCGCTCCGCAACACCCGCCGAAGCACGTGGACGACGCCTCCCCCAATCGACCTCCCATCGGCGGTGGAATGACCGTTCTTGATGCATTTCACCGCAGGGTCGGTACAGTTGTTGCACGATCTGGAAGCGTGGCCCGCCGGCACCACCGGCGAAGCCCGGCGAGTCCGTGTCCAGGAGGCTACGTCCATGGCCGAAAGGGACATTCAGAAAGAGCTCGAGGAGAAACGCCGAGAGCTACGCGAGAAAGGGAAGCCGGACCAGATCGGGCGACCCTACGACACCAGTCGTGAACTCGTGGAGGAGGGCGAGCGCAAGCGCACGGGAACCAATCTGGACATTGGTGAAGAGCGAAGCGAGGAGCAGGAGCAGGAGATGAAGCGCTGGCGGCGCTGACGCCGGATGCCGAGTGGCGCCGGTCGACCCACCGGCGCCCCCTCGCCTCCTTCGGACCGCCGGGCCCACTGGCCCGGCGGTCGCACGTTCGGACTATGAGGTCGAGCACCACCTCACGGCGCCTCCCGTGTCCGCAATGCGATCGGACACCGGGGTGTACCGCAATACCACCCTCTGCATCACCCTGCACCGGCGGGCGCGGGCGCGGGCGCGGTGCGGTAGACCTCGTCCACGACTTCGGCCACGTGCACGCTTCGCTCGACTTCGGGGTCGTACGCCGGCGAGGCGGCCGTGTGATCGACCCAATCGAGGATCGCGCGTCCGAGCCAATCTCCGCCTTCTCGGCCGATGACGCGCCGTTCGCGCCCATCGAAGCGCAACGTTTCGAAGTCGAAGAAGCTGCCGCCGAGGTTGCGGATTTCGGCGCCGCCATCGGTGCCGAAGAACGTGGTGCGGATGACGCAATCCGTACCTGCGTGGGCGTTCCAGCTCACGGCGAGATGGACGATGGCGCCGCCCTCGAGCTCGAGCTGGGCGACGGCGAAGTCGTCGATCGCACGCCCCTCCAGCGGCTCGCCGTGACGATATGCGCACCCCCGGACGGAGCGGACGCCCGGAGAGTCGAGGATCCAGAGCGGCAGGTCGATCTGGTGCACACCGAGGTCGATCAGTGCCCCGCCGCCGGCGATGGCAGGGTCATGGCACCACGCCTTCCCCGGGCCGTACGCGTTGTGGAAGACGCTCTCGACCGCGAAGACCCTCCCCAACTCTCCCGACCGGGCCATGGCGCGTAGAGCCTGGGCGCCGTCCGTGTATCGATACGAGTAGTCGACACCGAGGCGACGATCCGCACGCCGGGCGGCATCGACTATGGCGCGCGCCTCCGCCGCGTCGAGCGCGAGCGGTTTCTGACAGAAGACCGCAAGCCCCTGCTCGAGCGCCGCGATCGTCTGTGGCCCATGCAGCGCGTTCGGCGTGGCAATGACGATCCCGTCCAGACGCAGATCGCCCGCACGTGCGAGCATCTCGTCGAAATCGGCGAAGACGGCTGCGTCCCGGTGCCGCTCGGACGCGGCGGAGAGACACGCCTCGGCAGGGTCGCACAGCGCGCTCACCACGGCGCGGCCGCTCGCCGCCACAGCATCCATCCGCATCGCGCCGATCCACCCCAGCCCCGCAAAGCCAAGACGTAGCCGCGCTGTCATCGTTCACCTCCGGCAAGGACCACCGCCTTGAAGAACCCGCTCGGGCGCTCTCGGGCCACCTCGAATGCACGGTTGATCTCCGTGAGCGGAAACGTGTGGGTGATGAGCGCCTCCGGATCCAGCTCCCCATTGGCGATCAGTCGCACCCCTTCGCGCATCCCCTCCGTGTAGAGCGCGGCATCCCTCTCGTGCGCGTTGACCACGTCGAGGCCCCGCCAGTTCCAGAGCTGCAGGTTCACGCGACGCGGCCCGTCCTGGTGGTACCCTGCGATGACCAGCCGCCCGCGCACCCGGGTGAGCGCCGCGGCCAGATCGAGCGGCTCCTGCTTTCCCGTTGCCTCGATCACGACGTCCGCCATCCGCCCGCCCGTCCACTGTGCGACCCGACCGACCACATCGTCCTCGTACGACAGGACATCGTCGGCGCCCAACCGATCGGCCATCTCCAGCGCGTCCCGCCGCCGCGACACCGCCACCACCCGCCCCGGCCGGTCCCGTCGCACCAGCTTCAACAGCAACGCGCCCAGGAACCCCACGCCCACCACCACCACAGTGTCGCCTTCCCGCACACCCGCGCGCCTGTGGATGTTGACCGCACACGCAACCGGCTCGCCCAGGATCGGCCGCCCCGCAAGCGACGCCGGGACCTTCACCACCGAGTCCGACCGGGCCACGTCGTACTCCGCGAACCCCCGGTAGCTCAGTGCCGTCACGACGTCGCCGGGCTCGAACCCCACGACGCCCGCACCCACCTCCTCCACCACCCCGTACACCTCGTGCCCCGGCGCCCCCGCATCGAGCGGGTACCCCGCCCCCTCGACCCCTTCCCAGGGCCCCAGATTCGACGCACACACCCCGCACCCGTCGACCTTGACCAGCACCTCCCCGACTCCCGCCGCGATCCGGTCCCTCTCGCCCACCTCGAACCGCCCCGGCCCTACGAGCGTCGCTGCGCGCATCGTCCCCCTCGCCATCTGTGGTTCACATCGCCCCTTCCGCCGCGCCGCCCGGCGGGGGCGCACCTGCGCTCCCCTCTGCCTACCGCGACTAGGCCCCGACCTCCGCCATCGCGCCCGCTTCGTCGACGATCA
>CAYPGK010000068.1:0-15277 GCA_964410055.1 uncultured Gemmatimonadaceae bacterium
CCACCCGCACCCCGCCACCCAACCTGACACGCCCCTTGCAACCGACCCGCATCCGGCCCAGGGCCCCGACACGGCGCCACGAGGACCAGTCGCCTTGGCGGCATCGCCGCCCCCAACACCTTGAGGAATCCCGCCCCATCACGGAGATTTGGGCCATGGATTCCCTCTGAGCAGCGAGAGTAGCAGAGATGACGACCCCCACGCCCGACGCGCGCACCGGCGCCCCCGACGCGCCGCCCCACGCCTCCGAGGCCCGGACCGATGCCCTCGCCCCCGGCGAGCGGCTCCTGATCGTCCGGCTGGCGGGCGAGTTCACGATCAAGTCGCGGCGGACGCAGCAGACGCTGCGGCGGGCGCTCGTGCGCAACCTGCGCGACGCGCTGGACACGACGGGCGATCCGTACGAGCTGGACGCGCGTTTTCGGCAGATCCTGGTGCGCACGAGTTCGGACCGGGCGCCGGAGGTGCTGACGCGGGTCTTCGGCGTGAGCGGGATCTCGGTGGTCGAGGCGGTCGTCGCGCCGACGCTGGACGAGATCGTGCGGGTCGGGCGCGAGCTGTTCCACGACCGCGTGGTCGGGCGGAAGTACGCTGTGCGCGCACGCGTGCGCGGCGACCGTCGCCTGTCGTCCAGGGACATCATGGTCGAGCTGGGCGCGGCGCTGAACCCGGGCGCGAAGGTCGACCTGGATGACCCGGACGTGACGGTCCACGTCGAGGTGCGGGAAGACGAGGCGTGGCTCTTCGCGGAGCATCTCCAGGGCGCGGGCGGGCTCCCGCTCGGGGTCGAGGGGAACGCGATCGCGCTGCTCTCGGGCGGGTTCGACTCGCCCGTCGCGGCGTGGCTGATGCTCAAGCGCGGCGTCGCGCTCGACTACGTCTTCTGCAACCTGGGCGGCGCGGCGTACGAGCGGACGGTGCTCCAGGTGGCGAAGGTGCTGGCGGACGACTGGTCGTATGGCCGCAGGCCGCGGCTGCACGTCGTCGACTTCGGCCCCGTCGTCGATCACATGCAGGAGCGCACGAAGGAGCGCTACTGGCAGGTCGTGCTGAAGCGGCTGATGTACCGCGCCGCGTCGATGATCGGCCCGCTGCGCGACGCGCAGGCGATCGTCACGGGCGAGGCGATCGGGCAGGTGTCGTCGCAGACGCTGCACAACCTGCGGGCGATCGAGCCCGCGGCGTCGCTCCCCGTCTTCCGGCCGCTGCTCGGCTTCGACAAGGACGAGATCATCGCGCGCGCCCGGATGATCGGCACGGCTTCGCTCTCGGAGAAGGTCAAGGAGTACTGCGCGATCACGCCGGGCAAGCCGGTCACGGCCGCGTCCGTGGAGGCGGTCGACGCGGAGGAGGCGAGGATGGACCTGTCGATCCTCGAGCGCGCCGTCGCCGAGCGGAAGGTGCTCGACGTCCGCGCCCTCACGCCGGCCGAGCTGCACGAGCCCTACATCTTCACTGACGAGATCCCGCCCGACGCCGTCGTCATCGACTGCCGGCCCGAGCCGCAGTACGAGGCGTGGCACCTCCCCGGCGCGATCCACCGCGACGAGTACGACCTGCTCAGCGACGCGAAGCAGCTCGACCGCGACCAGACCTACGTCCTGGTCTGCGCCGCCGGGCTGCGCACCGCGCACGTGGCGGAGATGCTCCAGCGCCAGGGGTACGACGCGTACTCGTTCCGCGGCGGCGTGCGCGGGCTGAGGCGGTGGGCGGAGGAGCACGGCGTCGCGACGGACGCGGGCGCCGGCGAGGCGGGCGGCGGCTGAGCCGCGACCGCTGATCCGCCTCCGGGCCGCGGCGGCGCGAAACCTGCCAGGGGCGACGACGGCGCGCGGACGGGCCCGCGCCACTTTCGCGTTCTCGTTTCCCCTGCTATAACACCATCATGAAACGGCGCACCCTCACCCTGCGTGCCCATGCGCTCCTGGCCCTCGCCGCGCTGGCGGTGGGCGGGTGGGCGCAGGCGTCCGGCCGCCACGGCTGCGCGAGCCACGAGGCGGGCGAGCCGGGCGCGAGCCACATCGCCGTATCGCATGTGGACCTGGCGGCGCACGATGGCCATGCCGAGGACCACGCGGCGCACGTTGGCCATGCCGCGGACCCCACGGAGCACGGCGGCGATGCCGCGGCCCACGCGTGCGCCGGGCATGTCGGGTACACGGCGTACGCCGCGCACGCCCGGCACGCTGCCACGGACGCCGAGCCGGCGCATGCCGCTCCCGCGCACCACGCGCCCGCGCCGGAGCACGACGGCACGTGCACCTGCCTCGGCGACTGTCACGCGGGCGCGGGGATCTCGCTCCCGGCGTACGTCGCGCCGATCGCGCCGGCCGCGACGGAGTCGGCGTTCGCCGCGGCGGTCGAAGGCGACGTCGCCGTTCCGTTCCGCCGCGCGGCGTACCTCCTCCCCTACGCCACCGCACCTCCTTCTCGGGCCTGATCTCACCAGACGACAGGCGAGTGTCACCCTCGCGGGCGCCCGTACGGGTTGCCCGTGATGGGGCGTTGACGGAATTCCGAGAAGAGGAGGAATCCCTTGTACATACATCGTGGTATCCGCGGCGAGGCCCGGCGTGCCGCCGGGGTCTTCGCCGCACTGCTCCTGCTGCTCTCGGTGCGGCCGGTGGCGGGGCAGGGGACCGATCCCGAGGCCGCGCGGGGCGGTGCGGACGTGCGCGCGGGCACGATCCGCGGCGTCGTCGTCTCCGCCGAAACGGGCGCGCCGCTCCCGCAGGCGCGCGTCTACGTCGACCGCACGAACCTGGGCGCCACGACCGATGCGCGCGGCGCCTTCCGCCTGGCCGGCGTCGAGCCGGGCGCGCAGGTGCTGGTCGCGGAGCTGATCGGGCGCAGGACGGAGCGGGTCGCGGTCCGCGTCGAGGCGGGTCGCGTCGCCGAGGTCGAGGTGCGCCTGGTCGAGGAGGCGCTGCCGCTGCCGGGCGTGGTCGTGAGCACGACACGCGAGGCGGAGCGGCTCTCGAGCACCGCGGCGACGGTCGGCGTGGTCGAGGGCGCGGCGCTGCGCGACCGTCGCGCCGCGCACCCGTCCGAGGTGCTGGGCGAGATCCCCGGCGTGTGGGTCAACGTGACGGGCGGCGAGGGGCACATGACGGCGATCCGTCAGCCGCTCACGACCGACCCGGTCTACCTCTACCTCGAGGACGGCGTGCCCACGCGCTCGACCGGGTTCTTCAACCACAACGCGCTCTACGAGGTCAACCTGCCCCAGGCCGACCGGGTCGAGGTGGTGAAGGGGCCGGCGACGGCGCTCTACGGCAGCGACGCGATCGGCGGCGTGGTCAACGTCGAGACGCGGCCCGCGGTCGCGCAGCCCGGCGTCGAGATGACCTTCGAGGGCGGCGGCTGGCTCGGCGACGACTCGCCCGGCTACGGCTGGTCGCGCTTCCTCGGCTCCGGCGCCTTCGTGTCGGGCGCGAACGGCGTGCGCATGGACGTGAACCTGACCCGCTCGGCCGGGTGGCGCGAGGGGACCGACTACGACCGCCAGAGCGCGACGCTGCGCTGGGACCGGGACCTGTCGGGGATGTCGCGCCTCAAGACGGTGGTCGCGTGGTCGCGGATCGACCAGCAGACGGCCGGCAGCTCGCGGCTGTCCGAGGCCGACTACTACGCCCGGCCGACCCGCAACCTGACGCCGATCTCGTATCGTGAGGTGGACGCGCTGCGCGTCTCCGTCGCCTACGAACGGCGCACGGACCGCTCGCTCCTCACCCTCACGCCCTTCGCGCGGTACAACGCGATGGACATCCTGCCGAACTGGTCGCTCTCCTACGACCCGGCGGTCTGGGAGACGTCGAACCGCTCGCTCGGCGCGCTCGTCAAGTACCGCCACGACTTCGAACGGCTGGATGGGCGCCTCATCGCCGGCGTGGACGTGGACTGGAGCCCCGGCGAACACGTCGAGCGCGCCGTCGTGCCGACGCGCGTGGACGGCGTCTTCACCGAGTACGTCGAAGGCGACGTCATCTACGACTACGACGTCGCGTTCCTGGGCGTCTCGCCCTACCTCCACGCCGAGGCCTCGCCGCTGCCGCGCCTGCGCGTGACCGCGGGGCTGCGCTTCGACCGCGTCGGCTACGATTACGACAACCGACTGGGCCCGCTGGACACCGGCCGGCACCGCCGCCCGGCGAGCACGACGGTCTGGTTCTCGGAGCTGAGCCCGAAGCTCGGCGCCGCGTACGAGCTCGGCGGCGGCGCGAGCGTCTACGCCACTTACGGCCAGGGCTTCCGCGCGCCATCGGAGGGGCAGCTCTTCCGGCAGGGCGTGGCGGAGAACACCATCGGGCTCCAGCCGGTCCGCGCCCGCAACCTCGAGGTCGGCGCCCGCGGCACGGCGGGCGAGCGGCTGCGCTGGGAGCTGGCCGCCTACCGCATGGCCAAGCTGGACGACATCGTGACCTACCAGCGTGCGGACGACAACCGCGAGACGCAGAACGCGGGCGAGACGCTGCACCGCGGGGTCGAGGCCGGGCTCGCCGTCGCCCTGGCGGAAGGCCTCACCGCCGAGGCCTCGTGGTCCTACGCGAAGCACACCTACGAGTCGTGGAGCCCGAACCCGGCGACCGACTACGCGGGGCACGAGATAGAGAGCGCGCCGCGCACGATCGGCGGCGCCTCGCTCCGCTACGCGCCGCGCTTCCTCGAGGGCGCGAGCGCAACGCTCGAGTGGAAGCACCTCGGCGAGTACTGGCTCGACGCGGCGAACACCGAGAAGTACGACGGCCACGATCTCTTCAACCTGCGTGCGTCGTACGAGGTCCGCCCGGGCGCGACGCTCTACCTCCGCGTCCAGAACCTGACCGATGCGCGCTACGCGGAGAACGCAGGGTACAGCGCCTTCCTCGGCCGCGAGTTCGCGCCGGGCAACCCCCGGACGCTCTACGCCGGGCTCCAGTTCTCCTTCGGGAGGAATTGATGCGTACGATGAATCGAGTGACGGGCGATCGGGTGGCGACCGAGGCCGCCACGAACGCGCGGAGGCGCCGCCCACGTGTCAGCCTCCGCCCGTGGCTGGCCGTTGCGCTCGGCGGCTTTGCGGCGGCTTTCATCACGGCCGGCTGCTCCATGCAGCCGGCCACGCCCGAGGTCACGGTGGCGACCGTCGCCGAGGTGGGTGCGACCCACCCGACCACCGCGATCGACCCCGCGAGCGGCGCGGTCTACGTGGCCTGGGTCGGCATGCCCGACGCCGATGGCCGCGCCGACGTCCACCTCGCCCGCAGCGACGACGGCGGCGCGACGTACGCCACGCCCGTCCGCGTCAACCACATCCCCGGCGACGCCGCGCCCCACGCCCAGGCGCCCGCGCAGGTCGCCGTCGGCCACGACGGGACCGTCTACGTGGCCTGGCAGAACAACACCAAGATCGAGGGCCGGCGCTTCCCCGCCAGCGACCTGCGCCTCGCCCGCTCCCTCGACGGCGGCCGTACCTTCGAGCCCGCCGTCTACGTGAACGACGACGCCGGCGGCCTGCCGGCGTCGCACACCTTCCACGACCTCGCCGTCCTCCCCGACGGCACGGTGCTGGTGTCGTGGATCGACGGGCGGGCGCGCGCAGCGGCCGAGGCCGCCGCGGCGAACGCTGCCGGCAACGTCGCGCGGTCAGATGCCGCCGCGGCCCACGCCGGGCACGCCGCCGCGGAGGAGCCCGGCCCGCAGATCCGCGTTGCGCGCTCGGAGGACGGCGGCCGCACCTTCGGCCCCAGCGTCGTCGTGGCCGAGCAGGCGTGCCCGTGCTGCAGGACGTCGCTCGCCGTCGGGCCCGGAGGCGAGGTGTATCTGGCGTGGCGCGCCGTGTTCGCCGGGAGCATCCGCGACATCGTCGTCGCCCGCTCCGACGACGGCGGCCGATCGTTCCGCCCTGCGGTCCCGGTGCACGACGACGGCTGGCGCATCGACGCCTGCCCCCACGCTGGCCCGTCCCTCGCCGTCGACGCCGAGGGCCGTCTCCACGTCGCATGGTTCACCGGCGCGGACGGCGGCGCGGGCGTCTTCCACGCCGTCTCGACCGACGGCGGGCGCAGCTTCCGCGCGCCGGCCGGACTCGCACGTGCAGACCTGATCGCGCCTTCGCAGGTGAAGCTGCACGCTGCCGACGGCGCCGTCTGGCTCGCGTGGGAGGACCGGACCGGACCCGAGCGCCGCCTCCGCGTCGGCCGCGTCACCGGCCGCGCCGCGCCCCGGCCTCTCGACATCGCCCTCGGATCCGGCGCCGCGCCCGCCATCGCCGCGGCGGACGACGCGGTCGTCGTCGCCTGGCTCGAAGGGGATGAGACGGTGAGGAGCGCGGTGCTACGATAGAGGCGCTAGCACCGGTATAGATTCCGCGTCCGGGAGCACCGCAAAGGATCGCTTGATCAGGCGTGGGCGATGCCTCCGCCCTTCGCTCCATCTTCGGGGATGGTGCCGCCCGGCCAGGAATCGGGGCGCCCCTTGGGGGCGCTTTTTTTCATCCCTTTAGGCTCGCATCTTGCCGTGTATGATGTTGCCACACAATCGTTTGCAACGAGTGCGCGGGAGGTATGCATGGCCGAGAGAGGAACAGAGTTCACCCGGTCCACCACGCCCGACTCCGGCCGGTCGGCCACGATCCGCGAGGAGGTCCGGCGCGGGCTCGAGGAGCGGCCCACGATGCGGCCGACCGTTTCGCCGCCAAAGCGCACGACGGCACAGATCGCGTCGCTGGGAATGGGGATCGCGAGCCTAACGCTCGGCACGCTCGCGTTCGTCGCGCCCCTCGTGACGGGCAACCGCGACAAGGTCATCAACCTCCGCAAGGGCAAGCTGTTCGGCGTCTTCGCCGTCAACCCGCCGCACGCTGCGGTTCACATCGGGCTCGGTCTGCTCGGGATCCTTGCCGCGCGCTCACAGAAGGCCGCAAGGGGCTATCTGACCGCCTCGTCCGCCGGCTACGCGGCGCTGGCCACGTCCGGGTTCCTCGTGGAGCGCAGCCGGTCCGGCATCAACGAGGTCATGGGGATGGCGGTCAACACCGCGGACAACATCCTGCACTCCGTCTGGTCCGGCGCGGCCG
This sequence comes from uncultured Gemmatimonadaceae bacterium, assembly GCA_964410055.1. Taxonomy (GTDB): domain Bacteria; phylum Gemmatimonadota; class Gemmatimonadetes; order Longimicrobiales; family RSA9; genus CALBZE01. The sequence goes on from CAYPGK010000068.1 coordinate 7,058, forward strand.
CGCTCTTCGCGGCCCGGCCGCATCTCGCCCAGCGAATCTGACGCCGACGCGGCGGAACGTGGGGCGCGGGGGCGCGGACGGGCACGCGACGGCCCGCCCGGCCCCGCCCCCGCTCTTCCTTTGCGCAGCTACCACAACATTGCCATTGTGAAAATAGAAAAGTGGTGAGATATTGCCCGGGCAGGCCGGCGGCCGGCCTCGGGCAGTCGCTTTTCGGTCCCTGGCCGGCGGCCTGCCGGGTCGTACGCGGAGGGGCGGTGGTCCCGTTCACCCTGTGCCTACGGGCAGAAGGAGGATCGAGTATGGGCGTGATGGAACGTACGAAATCGTGGTTCAGCCGACGTCGCCCGGCGGTCGTCCGGGCGGCGTGCGCCGGGCTGCTGGTGCTCCTCGCCGCGTCGGCGGCGTGGGCGCAGGGGCTGCTGGAGCGGTCGCCGAACCTGGCGGGCGGGTGGGTCGGCCGGCCGGGGGTGGTGCAGTTCAACTTCATGCATCGATTCCGCGTGAGCGCGGCGCCGCAGCGGAAGGTGACGAACACGCCGACGCTCACCTTCGCCGGCGGGCTGCCCTTCCGATCGGTGATCGGTGCGAGCTACGCGAGCAACTCCGTCGTGGCTCCGAACTTCCCGAACGAGTGGGAGCTCTTCGGCCGCGTGCTCGCGCTGGCCGAGGCGGACGGGCGTCCGCTGGACGCATCGGTGCAGCTCGGTTACAACGTGGCGGCCGGGAGCGTGGACGGGGAGCTGGCGCTGGCGCGGTCGCTGGGGCCGGCGCGGTTGATCGTGGCCGGCCGCGGGTTCACGGACGCGTACCACGAGGGCGCCTCGCGCCTTGCGCTTGCCGCGGGCGGCGCGGTGCGGCTGCGCGAGCACCTTGCGCTGGCGGGCGACGTCGCAATGCCGCTCGGCGAGCGAGGACCGAACGCGCCGTCCGGCAGCGAAGATGCCGCGTGGAGTGTCGGGCTCCAACTCGGGATCCCGTACTCGCCGCACACGCTCTCGCTGCACGTCTCGAACGTGAACACGACGACGCTCCAGGGCGCGAGCCGGGGCGGCGGCGATCTCCTCCTCGGCTTCGAGTTCACGGTCCCGATCACCGTGCGGCGCTACCTGTCGTCTGGAGGCGCCGAGCCGGTGGCGGCCGAGCCGCCGCCGGGGCCTGCGGCCGGCGCCGCGGGCGCGGGATCGGGGTCGATCGTCGCGGTCTCCGCGCCCGCCGAGGTGGTGGTCGAGATCCAGTCGCTCAAGTTCAATGCGGAGCGGATCGAGATCGACCCCGGCACGACGGTGGTCTGGCGCAACCTCGACCCGCTCGCGCACACCGCGACCGCGGTCGACAGCACCTGGGATTCGGGGATGATCGAGCCGGGCGAGAGCTGGCGCCGCACCTTCGACGAGCCCGGGACCTATCCCTACCTCTGCGCGCCGCACCCGTTCATGAGGGGCGTCGTCGTGGTCCGTGGAGGGGAGCCGTGAGGGCGCAGCGGGCGGGGGTGATGTGGGCGATGCGGAGCGCTGGCATGCGGCGGTGGGCGGCGGCCGGGGTAGCGGTCCTCGCGCTTGCGGCGGCCTGCTTCTCCGAGCGAGCCGGCGTGACCGGCCCGCCCGTCGGCGACTGCGACCTCGCCCTGGGCGACGACGACCTCGGCAAGGAGCAGGTGATCGTCGCGATCCGCGGCTTCGCCTTCGCGCCGGCCGAGGTGCGCGTCCGCCCCGGCACCCGCGTGATCTGGGTGAACTGCGAGACCTCGACGACCGAGCCGCACACGACCACCTCGGACGACGGCGTGTGGAACTCGCCGCTCCTCCAGCGCGGCGACCGCTTCACCGTCACCTTCGACGCGGCGGGCAGCTACCCCTACCACTGCATGCCGCACCCGTCGATGCGAGGGGTCGTGGTCGTGGACGATGCGTGATGTGAAGGCCGGAGCGGCGCGATCGGGCGGTCTCGCCTCCAGTTCGCACCGCTCCGGCCTCCCAGCGACCTCCCCGCCGCGGCCCGTCCCGCTCCGCGCTAGATCAAGGACCTCCCCTGCCCCCCGTCCACCGCCAGGCACGCCCCGGTCACCAGGCTCGCGCGGGGTGAGGCCAGGTAGGCGACGAGGCTCGCGACCTCCTCGGGGCGGCCGAAGCGGCCGAGCGGCATGTTCTCCTCGACGAAGCGTCGGATCCCCTCGGGGTCCTGCTTCATGCGCCGGTCCCAGCCGCCGCCGGGGAAGAGGATCGAGCCGGGCGCGACGCTGTTCACGCGGATTCCGCGCGGCGCGAGCTCGGCCGCGAGGACGTCCGCGGTGGCGATGACGGCGGCCTTGGCCGCGGTGTACGTCGCGCGGCCGGCGCCTCCGGTCTCGCGACCCCAGACCGAGGCGATGAAGATGATCGAGCCGCCGCCCCGCGCCTCGAGGTGCGGGATCGCGCGCCGCGCGATGCGCACCCCGGAGAGGAGGTTCAGCTCGAGGACGTAGCGCCAGTCGTCGTCGCTCGACTCCTCGAACGGCTTGTGCCGGCTCCCGCCCACGTTGTTGACGACGACGTCGAGCCCGCCCAGCTCGCGCGCGGCGTCGTCGACGAAGCGCGTGGCCGCATCCGCGTCCGTGACGTCGACGGCGCGGGCGAAGACGCGGCCGCTCCCCATCGCCTCGAACTCGGCAGCCGCCTCCTCGAGCGTGTCCGCCGTGCGCGCGCACACCGCGAGGTGGCACCCCTCGGCCGCCAGCGCCTCCGCGATCGCCTTCCCGATCCCGCGACTCGCGCCCGTGACCAGCGCGACGCGGTCCTTCAGATCCAGGTCCATGAGGGTAGCATGCACGGACGGGGTCGCCGGGGCAAGGCCGGCCAGTCCTGGCCCCTGGAGGAAGGGCCCGCCGCGTCGTAGAATTGTCGCGGGCCTTGCGGAGCGTGGCCGTGCGCGGGCCCGGGCGGTCCGTCGCACCCGGACGTGCGGAAACGCGCGTCGTGCGGGCCGTGGGCAGGCGGCGGCCCGAGCCGCACCGAAGCGCGCACGGAAGGATGATGCCGGATCAGGGTATGCATTCGCTGAAGTTCGAACTCCCCGCGTGGATCGACGACGTCGTCGACTGGGACCGTCCGTACCCGACCGTCGAGGACCGGGTGGAGCTCGCGATCCGGCTTTCGCGGGAGAACGTCGAACGGGACGGCGCGGGGCCGTTCGGCGCGGCGGTCTTCGAGACCGCGACGGGGCGCCTCGTCTCGGTCGGCGTGAACCTCGTGCTCCCCGAAGGGATCAGCGTGCTCCACGCGGAGATCGTCGCGCTGATGTTCGCGCACCGCCGCACCGGCACCCGTGTGCTCGGCGGCGGGGAAGGCCCGTCGCACGACCTGGCCACCTCATGCGACCCGTGTGCGATGTGCCTCGGCGCCACGCTCTGGAGCGGCGTGCGGCGGGTCCTCGCCGCCGCGGACCGCGAAGACGCAATGGCCGTCGGGTTCGACGAGGGCCCCGTCTTCCCCGAGTCGTTCGAGTATCTCGAAGAACGCGGGATCGAGGTCGTCCGCGGGATTCGCCGCGCCGAGGCGCGCGCGGTCCTCGAGATGTACCTGGAGCGAGGCGGCACGATCTACAACGCGTGAGCGCGGCGCCCGGCCGCGGCACGCACACCCGGACACCGATCGAGGCGCCCCACGGGGCGATACGGAATCACGTTGCAGCAAGAAATCGCGCGGCGACGCACCTTCGCCATCATCAGCCACCCCGACGCGGGGAAGACGACGCTCACGGAGAAGCTGCTCCTCTACGGCGGCGCGATCCACCTGGCCGGCTCGGTCAAGGCGCGCCGCGCGGCGCGCCACGCGACCTCGGACTGGATGCAGCTCGAACAGGAGCGCGGCATCTCGGTCACGTCCAGCGTCCTCCAGTTCGAGTACGAGGGCTATCGCATCAACCTCCTCGACACGCCCGGGCACCAGGACTTCAGCGAGGACACCTACCGCACGCTGATCGCCGCGGACAGCGCGGTCATGCTGCTCGACAACCGCAAGGGCGTGGAGGAGCAGACGCGCAAGCTCTTCGACGTCTGCAAGCTGCGCCGCACTCCGATCCTGACCTTCGTCAACAAGTGCGACCGGCCGGGCGCCGATCCGCTCCAGTTGATCGACGACGTCGAGCGCGACCTCGGCATCCGCTGCTTCCCCGTCACCTGGCCGATCCTCGACGGCACGAACTTCCTCGGCGTCTACGACCGGGTCCGCCGGGAGGTGCATCTCTTCGAGCGCGGTGCGGACCACGGGCAGCGTCGCGCGGCCACGCGCGTCGCCTCGCTCGACGACGACGCCCTCGCCGGGCTCGTCGGCGACGCGCCCCTCGCCAGGCTGCGCGAGGAGGTCGAGCTCCTCGACCTGGCCGGCGCCGAGTTCGACCGCGACGCGTTCCTCTCCGGCGAGACGTCGCCCGTCTTCTTCGGCAGCGCGCTCACCAACTTCGGCGTCGAGCCGTTCCTGCGCGCGTTCCTCGAGCTCTCGCCGCCGCCGCGCGGCCGCGAGGCCGAGACCGGCCTGGTCGAGCCCGACGCGCCCGACTTCACCGGCTTCGTCTTCAAGATCCAGGCGAACATGGACCCGAAGCACCGGGACCGCATCGCCTTCGTGCGCATCGTGTCCGGGAAGTACGAGTCGGGGATGGTCGTGCGCAACACGCGCAGCGGCAAGGACATCCGCCTGGCCGCGCCGCAGCAGTTCCTGGCCCGCGAGCGTGCCGCCGTCGAGGACGCCTGCGCCGGAGACGTCGTCGGGATCCACGACCGCGGCAACCTCCGCGTCGGCGACTCGCTCTCCGCGAACGGCCCGATCGAGTTCGGCGGGATCCCGCGCTTCAGCCCCGAGCACTTCGCGCGGATCCGCGTCCCCGACCCGCTGCGCCGCAAGCACCTCGACACCGGGCTGCGCCAGCTCAGCGAGGAGGGCGCCGCGCAGGTCTTCTACGAGGACTCGAACGTCGGACCGAGCCCGATCGTCGGCGCCGTCGGCATGCTCCAGTTCGACGTGCTGCTCCACCGCCTGGCGCACGAGTACAACGTCGAGGCGACGCTCGACCACATGCCCTTCCGCTTCGCCCGCTGGGCCGTCGGCCCCGAGAAGGACATCCGCCGCATTGCCCGCGGCTATGGCCGCGCCCTCGTCTACGACTCCAAAGGCGCACCGCTCCTCCTCTTCGAGAGCGAGTACGCGCTCCGCACCGTGATCGAGGAGGAGAAGGACGTCGCGTTCCACGCGGTGGCGCCGTAGGGACGCCAGCGTGCCGCCGGGTGGCGCTGGTGTCTCCCGCTGCCGGTGCCTCCCGCTGCCGCATCCCGCCGGCGCCACTCGCTGCCGCTGCCTCGTCCCGCCGGCGCCACCCGCTGCCGCTGCCTCGTCCCGCCGCCGTCGCACCCCGACACGAGTCCCCGCACCCGCCCCAACTTGCGGTCCTCCAACGGTTTCGCTACTTATGGTGCCACACCCCTGAGAAAGGCAGCAGATGCATCGTTCGATCGAATCGCTGATTCGCGAGTCGGAAGAAACCGGCAGGTCCCTCCCCGAGGTCGTCCTCCAGACGGAAGTCGAAGAGAGCGGTCGCAGCGCGGAAGAGATCCGCGAGCGGATCCGGAAGACGCTGGCGATCATGCGCGCCGCGATCGAGGAGGGGCTGAAGGGCGAGGTCCGTTCGCCGTCCGGGCTGACGGGCGGGCGTGCCGCGCGGCTGTGGAGCGACGGGCCGCGGCTGCTCGGCCCGCGCGTGACCGAGACGCTGGCCCGCGCGATCTCGACGCTCGAGGTCAACGCCTCGATGGGGCTGATCGTCGCCGCGCCGACGGCGGGCGCGGCCGGCGTGCTCCCCGCGATCCTGGTCGGCGCCTCCGAGTTCCTCGAGCTGGATGAGGAACGGCAGATCGATGCGATGCTCGTGGCCGGCGGCGTGGGCGGCGTCGTCGCGCACCGCGCCTCGCTGGCCGGCGCGGAGGGCGGCTGCCAGGCCGAGACCGGAACCGCCGCCGCCATGGGCGCCGCCGCCGTGACCTGGGCGGCCGGCGGGACGAACCAGCAGATCGCGACCGCCGTCGCTCTCGCGCTCCAGGGGATGCTCGGCCTGATCTGCGACCCGATCGGCGGGCTCGTCGAGATCCCGTGCATCTACCGCAATGCGTCGGCGGCGATGCAGGCGATCGCCGCGGCCGAGATGGCGCTCGCGGGGCTCGACTTCCCCGTCCCGGCCGACGAGGTCATCGACGTCATGGGCGAGGTCGGGCGGAGGATGCCCGTCGCCTACAGGGAGACGGCGCAGGGCGGCCTCGCGGCGACGCCGACCGCCCGCCGCCTCGTGCAGATCCAGCCCGCGCGCCGGCCCACCGGGATCAGCGCGTAAGCGACTAGATACTACAGGGAACGATGGTCTCTCTCTTCGACATCCTGGGCCCCGTCATGGTCGGCCCGTCCTCGTCGCACACGGCGGGCGCGTGCCGCCTCGGCCTCATGGCCCGCGCGATCCTCGGCGGCACGCCCGAGCGGGCGCGCATCCAGCTCCACGGCTCCTTCGCCGCGACCGGCGAGGGGCACGGCACGCACCGCGCGCTGCTCGGCGGGCTGATCGGCCTGCCGCCCGACGACCTGCGCCTCCGCGACGCCTACGACGAGGCCGAGGACGCGGGGCTCGAGTGGAGCTTCGAGGACGTCGACCTCGGCGACGACGCGCACCCGAACACCGCCGTCTTCGAAGTCGAGCGCGCGGGCGAGCGCACCGTCGTCCGCGGCGCCTCCGTCGGCGGCGGGCGCATCGAGGTCACCGAGATCGACGGTTTCCCCGTCTCTCTCGGCGGCGACTACCACACCCTCGTCGTCCTCGCCCGCGACGAGCCCGGCACCATCGCGACCATCGCCGGCATCTTCGCCAAGGACGGCGTCAACCTGGCGACGATGCGCGTCGACCGCACCGGCCGCCACAAGGACGCGCTCATGACGATCGAGCTCGACGAGCCGATCTCCGACCGCGTGCTCGAGGAGATCCGGTCGCACCGCTGGCTGCACTGGGCGAGGCGGATCGAGAAGATCGCTTGAGCGGGCGGCCGGCCGTCAGCGGCTGCCCGGATCTCGGTTCGCGACGGGACCTCGTTGGATGCCGCGGTCCGGGAACGTCTCGATCACTTCGGTGTGTCCATCGGCGGGATCAGCCGGGTCACGGCATCGAGCGCAAGGCTGAGGTCGTAGGACGGATTCCCGCGGCGGTCCGAAGACTCAGGCAGCCAGTTGAATTCGTACGCGCGGTACGTCGATCCCGCCCGGAGCTCCACGGCCGCGATCGTTCCGTCGGGCACCGGGACGTAGGGATCGGGGACCATCGTCCACAGTCCGACGGATTCTGCTTCCTGCAGCACTCTCGCCCAGTCCGGCTCCTGCGTGAAGCTCACCCGGCACGCGGCCATTCCCGCCGAAATTCTGACTTCCTCGCACCGACCGCGCGCCAGATCCAGCATCCCGTCGTGGAAGTCATCGGGTTGCCCTCTACTGTCCACGCGCACGGGCCAATACCAGAGGACTTCGCCATCCACTTGCCCGTGCCGATCGACGAATCGATAGAGGTGTTGCGGATAGATGCGACCGCCGCCAATCCAGATCCGCACCTCGCGGTGACTTTCCGGAAGGGCGTGATCGCGGAGTCGCGGAAGCTCAGCGGCAACGGCCACGCTGTCCAGGTAGTCGAAGAAGATGCTGTTGCGACGTGCGGCTTCCCGAGGGGGCGTCTGCCCCGAGACCGGATCAGCATGATCCGAGTCCAGATCGGCGTTCTCTGCGGCACGTTGGTCGGTGAAACCGCATGCGCTGCATAGTAGCACGGAGAACGCTGCGGTTACGACTGTCAGCCGAGGCATGGTGACCTGCCTTTCCGTGACCTGGCGTCGCCATGGTGCTCGTGATGTGGTTTATCAATACGATGAACAGCCACGCAGCTCAATCTGAATAACGCGCATTCCGGTCGGTAGCGGACCCGGCCGAGGTATTCGTAGTGATGGACCGACTCGAGATAGGAGGGGAACAGCGGCTCGCAGGCGAACACGGGCTCGTCGCAGGGGGCGCAGTGCCGGCTCGTAGGGGAGTGCGACGCGGTTACGCGGTGATTCCCGTCATCGGAATCCTGATCGCCGCCGCTTTCGGCCGGATCTGGCTGAGCACGGCAGCCGCTGGTCTGTCCGGGGGGCGAGCCATCAACGAGATTGCGGGCTGGGCGCTGTAC
>CAYPGK010000069.1:0-14799 GCA_964410055.1 uncultured Gemmatimonadaceae bacterium
CTCCTTCAGGAACTGCCGGATCTCCTCCAGCGACTTCACGCCGAAGTTCTCGATGTCCAGCATCTGCTCTTCCGTGCGCTGGACCAGGTCGCCCAGCGTCACGATGTTCTCCTTCTTCAGTGAGTTGACCGAACGGACCGACAGCTCCGCCAGCTCCTCGATCGGCCGACGGAACAGCTCGAGCAGCGGCTGCGGCACCCGCACCGCGCCCGGAACCGGGGGCTGCGCCTCCGCCGCCGCGCCGAAGCGCAGCATGTACTCCAGATGCTTGCGCGCCAGCTCCGCAGCGTACGCCACCGCATCCGTCGGCGTCACGCTCCCGTTCGTCTCAACCAGCATCGTCAGCCGATCGAAGTCCGTCCGCTGACCCACGCGCGTCTCCTCCACCGTGAAGTTCACGCGCAGAACCGGATTGTAGATCGAGTCCACACGGACCAGATCCACCGGACTCCCCTTCGGCAGCACGTGCTGCTCCGCCGGAACGAAACCACGACCCTTGTTCACGTACAGCATCACGTTCACCTCCTGGTCATCCTGGAGCGTGAACAGATGATGGTCCGGATTCAGGATCGTTACCGGCCCCGTCTTCTCGATCGCACGCGCCGTGACCGGGCCCGCCTTCTCCACCCGGAACTCCAGCGTGGCCTCTTCCACCTCCTCATCCAGCGAGAGCACGAGCGTCTTCAAGTTCTGGATGATCTGGTGCACATCTTCCACCACGCCAGAAACCGTCTGGTGCTCGTGCACCACGCCATCCATCCTGAACGCCCACACCGCAGCCCCCCGCAACGACGAAAGCAGGATGCGGCGCATGCTGTTTCCCAGCGTCTGGCCGAAACCACGCTCGAGGGGCGCGAGCACGAACTGCGCAAGCCGTCCGTCCTCCGAACGCGACTCCACCTCGATCCGCTGCGGCAGCACCAATCCGGTAAGATCTAGCTCCACGGTCTACCTCCCCGGCCTTTCGCCGGTTGGTTGCGTGCGACCCGTCTTTCGCCTCGATCCAATCACGATTACTTCGAGTACAGCTCGACGATGAGCTGCTCCTGGACCGCGAGCGGGATCTCCGCGCGCGTCGGCCGCTCCAGCATGCGACCGGTCCGCGTCCCCTCATCCAATGCGAGCCACCGCACCGTCTCCGGACGCGTCTTCGACTCCAGCGACGCCTGCACCGGAAGGAGATCCCGCGAACCTTCCCTCACGCGGATCTCGTCACCGGCCTTGACAACGTAGCTCGGAATGTCGACCACCCGACCGTTGACCTCGATGTGCCCGTGACGCACCAGCTGGCGCGCCTGGCTGCGGCTCGACGCGAAGGCAAGCCGGTACACCACATTGTCCAATCGGCTCTCCAGCGCGATCAGCAGGTTCTCACCCGTCACGCCCGGCTGCTTCGCAGCGCGCTCGAACAGGTTCTTGAAGTACCGCTCACCCACGCCGTAGATCCGCTTGACCTTCTGCTTCTCGCGCAGCTGCTGCGCATAGTCCGACGCCTTGCGCCGGCGCGCCTGCGCCAGACCATGCTGGCCGGGCGCGTAGTTCCGCCGCTCGATCGGGCACTTGTCCGTGTAGCAACGAGTCCCCTTGAGAAACAGCTTCTGCCCCTCGCGGCGGCACAGCTTGCAAACCGGTCCAGTATAGCGACCCATGGAAGTGTCTGTATCTCCCGTTCTCGTGGTGAATTCCCGGGCGTCCTCCCGCCCGAACGGTTTGGCGGTTTACACCCGTTCAACCCCTACCAACCACCCGACCAGCGCGACAGCGCTTCCCGTCGCGCCATGAGCGGCCGCACGGAAGGCCTCATCCCAGCCACTCCGCAGAGCCGCTCCGTAGACTCGAGATATAAAACCGCGTCGGCCGCGAGCGTTCCGCTCGCACCGACGGATCGGCCACGACTCAGACCCGACGCTTCTTCGGCGCGCGGCAACCGTTGTGCGGAATCGGCGTCACGTCCCGGATCGAGCGGATCTGCAGACCCGCCGCGGCCAGCGCCTGGATCGCCGACTCCCGACCGCTCCCGGGCCCCTGCACGCGGACGTGCACCCGCTTCATCCCCAGGCTCACCGCCTCACGACCCGCCTGCTCCGCGGCCACCGTCGCCGCGAAAGGCGTCGACTTCTTCGACCCCTTGAAGCCGGCCCGCCCGGCGCTGCCCCACACGACGACGTTCCCCTGCATGTCCGTAATGCTCACCAGGGTGTTGTTGAACGTCGCCGTGATGTGCGCTACGCCCTCGGCGTCGACCTGCTTGCGCGCGCGCTTCGGACGCGCGCCCTTCTTCGGATTCGCCATTCGATCCCCTGCGGCCTATCCCTCGTTGCCGACCACGGCCAAGGCCATGGCCACACGGCGCACCAACCGGCACGCCGCGACTACTTCTTCGGCGGCTTCTTCTTGCCCGCGATCGCGCGACGCGCACCCTTGTGCGTCCGCGCATTCGTATGCGTGCGCTGACCCCGCACCGGCAGGCCACGCCGATGACGCTGCCCGCGATAGCAGCCGATGTCCATGAGACGCTTCACGTTCATGGACACCTCCGTCCGCAGCGCACCCTCCACCTTGTACTGGTTCTCGATCGTGCGCCGCAAGCGGTTCACCTCGTCGTCTGTCAGCTCGTGGACACGACGGTCCGGACTCACCCCCGTCTGGTCCAGGATCTTCCGCGAGGTCGTCTGCCCAATCCCGTAGATGTACGTCAGTGCGATCTCGATCCGCTTGTTGCGCGGTAGATCCACCCCCGCGATTCGCGCCATCTCTCTACCCCTGCCGCTGCTTGTGCCGCGGATTCCTCTTGCAGATGACCCGAACCACGCCGGCTCGCTTGATCACCTTGCAGTGCTCACAGATCGGTTTGACGCTGCTGCGAACCTTCATACCCGCCGCCTTGGTCGAGTTTATCGAACAGCTTTGAAATATATCAGTTTCCTGAAACCGGATCAAGTGCGTTCGCTACGCCGCCGTCAGGATCCGCGGTCCGGTTTCGCAGATCGCCACCGTATGCTCGAAATGCGCACTGCGCTTCCGGTCGAGCGTGACGACCGTCCATCGATCCGCCAGCGTCCGCACTTCCGGCGTCCCTTCGTTGATCATCGGCTCGATGGCCAGGACGAGCCCGGGCGTGAGCCGAAGACCGCGTCCCGGGCGCCCCCAGTTCGGCACCTGCGGCTCCTCGTGGGGCGCCCTGCCTACGCCGTGGCCGACCAGATCGCGCACCACACCGTACCCCGCCGTTTCCGCAGTGGTCTGGATCGCGTGCCCGATATCTCCGAGCCGGTTGCCGGGCACCGCCTGGGCAATGCCGTCATGGAGCGCCTGTTCGGTGACCTCGAGGAGCCGGCGGGCGTCGTCATCGATCTCAGCGACGCCGAACGTGCGTGCCGCATCGGCGTACCAGCCGTCGAGCTTCACCCCCACGTCCACGCTGACCAGGTCGCCCTCTTCGAGGACTCGCCGCGCCGTTGGGATGCCGTGGACGACCTCCTCGTTCACCGATATGCAGGCACTCGCCGGAAATCCGTAGAGCCCCTTGAACGCGGGGACCGCGCCTTTGTGGCTCCGGATGTAATCTTCGACGAACCGGTCGATGGCAGCGGTGGTCGTCCCTGGCCGAATGTGTTCAGGGAGGACCTCGAAGAGCCGGCCGATGATCTCGCCCGCGCGGCCGATCGCATCGATCTCGTCAGGCGTCTTGAGCGGGATCACGACTCGAGCACCTTCACGATATCGCGCTGCACGTCCTCCACGGGACGGTTCCCGTCCACGTACAGGACGGGCGTCGGGCTCGCCTCGTAGTAGGCGATGAGCGGCTCGGTCTGCTCGTGGTACACCTCGAGCCGCCGCCGGACCGTTTCCGCGGCATCGTCCGCGCGCTCGACCAGTGCGCCGCCGCATGCGTCGCACACCCCCGGCTCCCTCGGCGGCTCGAAGTAGACGTTGTAGACCGCCCCGCAGTTGGGGCAGCTACGCCGTCCGCTCAACCGCTTCACCAGGTCGTCGTCGGGCACGTCGATGACCACGACCGCGTGGAGCCGCTGGTCCAGCTCGGCAAGGAGCCGGTCCAGCGCTTGCGCCTGAGGGATCGTCCGGGGGAAGCCGTCGAAGAGAACGCCGGCGGCATCCGTCTTTGCCGCGAGCACCTCGCGGACCAGACCGAGGATCACCTCATCCGGCACGAGCTCGCCGGCATCCATGTATCCCTTTGCCTTCTGACCCAGCGGCGTGCCCTTCCGCACCGCGTCGCGAAGGAGGTCTCCCGTCGAAACGCGCCGCAGCCGCTTCCTTTCGGCAAGGAGGGCTCCCTGGGTGCCTTTGCCGGCGCCGGGAGCCCCGAGAAAGATCAGATTCATTGCTTTTCGCTACGCGCTAGCCGAGCCACCGAGGCTCACATGTAGCGCTGCCGCCCACGGAACCGCACCCTCCCCTTCTTCATGAAGCCCTCGTAGTGCCGCAGGAGCATGTGCTGCTGCATCTGCTGCACCGTGTCCAGCGCGACGCCGACCACGATCAGCAGCGACGTCCCGCCGAAGAAGAAGAGGTTCTCCACGCCGAACAGATCGAAGAGGAGGAACGGGAGCAGGGCGATCAACGCCAGATAGATCGCACCCGGCAGCGTCACGCGGCTCAGCACGTAGTCGATGTACTCCGCGGTCTTCGTGCCCGGCTTCACGCCGGGGACGAATCCGCCCTGCTTCTTCAGGTTCTCAGCCAGATCGACCGGATTGAAGATGATGGCCGTGTAGAAGTACGTGAAGAACAGGATCAGCACCGAGTAGCTGATGTAGTACCACCAGCTCCCGGGCTGGAGTGCATCGGCGATCCCCTGCAGGAACGACACGTTGCTGAACGTCGCGATCGTGCCCGGCACGATGATCAGCGACTGGGCGAAGATGATCGGCATGACACCGGCCGAGTTGATCCGCAGCGGGATGAAGCTCTTCTGCCCCTCGCGGATACGCCCGCGCCCCATCACCTTCCGCGGGATCTGCACCGGGATCTTGCGCGCGGCCATCGTCATGGCGACCACGCCGGCCACGACCGCGATCATGACGACCAGCAGGACCACGACCTGGAGGATCGAGATCACGCCCGTCGTCAGCGCCTCGATCGTCCGACCAATGGCGCCGGGGAAGCCTTCGATGATCGAGAAGAAGATCAGCAGCGATGCGCCGTTGCCGATCCCGCGCTCCGTGATCTGCTCACCCAGCCACATCACGAAGATCGCACCCGTCGTCAGCACGAGCGACGTGGAGAGCAGGAAGACGAACCCGGGGTTCTGGACCGCGCCCCACGACGGGTTCTGGAGGAACACCGCGTAGCCCCACGCCTGGACGAACGCCAGCACGACGGTCGCATAGCGCGTCCACTGCGTCAGCTTCTTGCGCCCCTCTTCATCCTTCTGGAGCTTCTCGATCGTCGGGAAGACCGCGGCCAGGAGCTGGAACATAATGCTGGCCGAGATATACGGCATGATCCCGAGCGAGAGGACCGTCGCTCGCGACAGCGCCCCGCCGACGAACATGTCGTACACGCCGAACAGCGTGCCCTGCAGCTGGCCGAACTGCTCCCGCAGCGCCCCGACATCCACGCCGGGCGCCGTGATGTGGGCGCCCAGGCGATAGATCAGCAGAGCCAGGAGCGTGAAGAGGATCTTCTCCTTCAGCTCCGGGATGCGGAAGAGATTGGGAATCGGGTTCGCCATGGAATCAGCTCTCTAACAGCTCGATGCTTCCGCCCGCCGCCTCGATCTTCGACTTCGCGCCAGCGCTCGCCGCGTGCGCCTGCACCGTGATCTTGCGGTCGATCTCGCCGGTGCCGAGGATCTTGACCGGCAGCCCCTTGCCGAGGTCGATAAGACGGTGCGCCGCGAGCACCTCCAGCGTGATCGTCTCCTCCTTGATCCGCTTCAGATCACGGAGATTGACGATCTCGAACTCCTGCCGGAACGGATTCTTGAAGCCCCGCTTCGGAACCCGACGCTGGAGCGGCATCTGCCCGCCCTCGAACCAGGCAGGCGTATTGCCGCCCGTGCGCGCCTTGTGACCCTTGTGTCCGCGCCCGCTCGTCTTGCCCAGCCCGGAGCCGGGCCCGCGGCCCACCCGCTTGCGGCTGCGGTGTGCGCCCTCAGGCCGCGGCAGGTTGCTCAGTTCCGCCATTTATTTCTCGCCTCCCTCCAGCTCTTCCACCTTCACCAGGTGGCGAACCTGGAAGATCATTCCCCGAATCGCGGGACTGTCCTGATGGATCACGCTATGCTGATGACGCAGTCCGAGCGCCTTGAGCGTGCGCCGGTGCGTCTCGGGCCGGCCGATACCGCTTCGAATCTGCGTGACCTTCAGCATCAGCGGGGCCTTGGCCTTCGTCTTCTTAGCCACGGCGTACCCCCAGCTCCTCCACGGTGATCCCTCGCTCGGCGGCAACCTGCTCCGCCGTCACCAGCTCCTCCAACCCGGCCATCGTGGCGCGTACCATGTTGATCGGGTTGTTCGAGCCCAGACTCTTCGTCAGCACGTCCGTGATCCCCGCCGCCTCGAGCACGGCGCGCACCGGCCCGCCGGCGATCACACCCGTACCCGGACGGGCGGGCTTGATCAGCACGCGACCTGCGCCATGTCGACCCAGCACCTCGTGCGGGACCGTGCCCTCGATCAGCGGGACCTCGACCATGTTCCGACGCGCATGCTCGAGCCCCTTGCGGATCGCCTCGGACACTTCGTTCGCCTTGCCCAGCGCGATCCCGACCTGACCGTTCCGGTCGCCTACGGCCACGAGCGCCGTGAAGGAAAAGCGGCGCCCGCCCTTCACGACCTTCGCCACGCGGTTGACGTGGATCACGTTCTCGACCAGCTCGGACTCCTGGCGTCCACGCCGGCCGCCGCCTCGCTGCTCTCTCACCATCCCAAACTCCTTGTACTCAGGGCTCCGTCCCCGGCGACCGCGGCTCCGTGTCGACCGGCCGCCCGCCGATCCACGCCCCGGCCGCCCGGGCCCGGTCCCTGATCGCTAGAATTCCAGTCCGCCCTCGCGGGCGCCCTCGGCGAAGGCGGCCACGCGCCCGTGATACAGATAGCCGCCGCGGTCGAATACGACCTTCACGATCCCCGCAGCGCGGGCCTTCTCCGCGAGCAGCTTGCCGGCGGCGCGACTCAACTCCGTCTTCTTCGTTTCGGAGTTCTCGCGCAGCTCCTTCAACTCCGGCGCGAGCGTGGATGCACCGACGCGGACCACTCCCGCCACGTCGTCCACCACATGCCCCTGGATATGCTTGTTCGAACGGTGAACCACCAGCCGCGGCCGCTCCGGCGTCCCGAAAACGCGCTTCCGAACCCGGAGATGACGACGCGCCAGCCGCGTCTCGCGGGCCTTCGTCTTAGAATTCCTCGACATAGTTCCAGCTCCGGGCCGTTACTTGGCGCCCGTCTTGCCGGCCTTGCGCCGGACGTGCTCACCCTGGTACCGGATCCCCTTCCCCTTGTAAGGCTCCGGCGGACGCACCGAACGGATCTCCGCAGCGACCTGACCGACCTGCTGCTTGTCGATCCCTTCCACCACGATCGTCGTCGGGTTCGGTGTCGTGATCGTGATCCCCTTCGGCTCCGGGTACTCCACCTGGTGCGAGTATCCGACGTTCAGCACCAGAGCGTTCCCTCGCTTCTCCGCACGGTAGCCGACGCCCACGATCTCGAGCGACTTGCGGAATCCATCGGTCACACCCGTCACCATGTTCGCGAGCAGCGCCCGCGACAGGCCGTGGAACGCCCTGTGCGTCTTGGTCTCGGCCGCACGCTCCACGACCGCCGTACCGTCTTCGACCCGGATCGACACCTCCGGCCGGAACTCCTGGACGAGCTCGCCCTTCGGGCCCTTGACCCGCACCTGCGATCCGTCGACCTGGACTTCGACCCCCTTCGGGATCGGAATCGGCTTCCTTCCTACGCGCGACATCGCTTCCTCTCCCCGGCTACCAGACCACCGCCAGGACTTCCCCGCCCACCTTCCGGGCACGGGCATCCTTGTCGGACATGACTCCCTGCGACGTCGAGACGATCGCGATCCCCAGGCCGTTGCGCACCCGCGGCAGCTCCTTCGCCCCCGCATAGCGGCGCAGGCCCGGGCGCGAGACGCGCTGCAGGTTCCGAATCACCGACCGGTCCTGGTGATACTTCAGATAAAGGCGCAACACGCCATGACGACCATCATCCAGGACCTTGTAGTCGTGGATGAAATGGTTCTCCTTCAGGATGCGCGCGATTTCCGTCTTGAGCTTCGAGACCGGCATGTCCACGCGCCGCTGCCGCGCCTGTGCGGCGTTGCGGATGCGCGTGAGCATGTCGGCGATCGGATCCGTCATCATGCTAGATCATCTCCTATAGTATCCGACCATGGCGTCGGACTTGTAGGAAGTGTGCGGCACGCGGCCCTGGCCGCCCGCGCCCTGTCGATGGGCGACGAGCGCTCCTGCGCCGTCTACCAGCTCGCCTTCCGAACCCCGGGGATCTCGCCCCGCAAAGACATCTCGCGGAAGCAGATACGGCAGATGCCGAACTTCCGCAGAAACGCCCGAGGCCGACCGCACCGCGCGCAGCGGTTGCGATGCCGCACCTCGAACTTCGGCTTGCGCCGCGACTTCTCGATCAGGGCCTTTCTCGCCATTTCCTCTCGCCTCTCGTCCGACGCGCCCGGCTCAGGCCGCGCCCGCCACGACCACCGGCGTCTCGCCACGGAACGGCATCCCCATCTCCCGCAGCAACGCCATCGCCTCGTCGTCCCGACGCGCCGTCGTCGCGATCACGATGTCCATCCCGTGGATCTTTTCGACCTTGTCGTACTCGATCTCCGGGAAGATCAACTGCTCCTTGATCCCGAGCGTGTAGTTGCCGCGCCCGTCGAAGGAGCGCGTCGGCACGCCGCGGAAGTCACGGATACGTGGGATCGCCACGTTGATCAGCCGGTCCAGGAACTCGTACATCCGCGCCCGGCGCAGCGTCACCTTGACGCCGATCGGCATCCCCTCGCGGAGCGCGAAGTTCGAGATCGACTTGCGTGCGCGGGTCACGACCGGCCGCTGGCCCGTGATCAGCGCCAGCTCCTCGACCACCGAGTCCAGGAGCTTCGGGTTGCGCGGCGCCTCGCCGAGCCCGACGTTGATCACGACCTTCTCGATCCGCGGCACCTGGAAGGGGTTCTTGTAACCGAACTCCTCCATGAGCCGCTGGTGGACCCGCTCTTCGTAATGCTTCTGCAGTCTAGGCTTCATCGTCCCCCACCTCGGCCGCTCAACCCTGCGGCCTCGGGATCGGATTACCGGTCTTGACGGAGATTCGCTCCTTCGTTCCGTCGGCTTCCACCCGCATACGCACACGCGTGGGCTCGCCCGTCGTCGGATCGATCAGCATCACGTTCGACGCGGCGATCGGCGCCTCGAACGTGATGATCCCGCCTTCCGGGTTCTGCTGGGAAGGACGCTGATGCCGCTTGCGCAGGTTCACGCCCTCGACCACCACGCGGTTCTCCTTCGGCAGCACGCGAAGGACGGTACCCTCGCTACCGGCGAAGTTCCCACGGATCACCTTGACCCGGTCGCCGCGCCGCACGTGCATCTTCGTCCTCTTCACCGGCTTTGCAGGCTTCCGGCGCCCACCGCCTACCATTCGCCGTGCCATGTCAGATCACCTCCGGGGCCAGCGAAACGATCTTCATGAACCGCTTCTCACGCAGCTCTCGCCCGACCGGACCGAAGATGCGCGTTGCCCGCGGCTCGCCGGCATCGTTGATGATCACCGCGGCGTTGTCGTCGAAACGGATGTAAGAGCCGTCCTTGCGGCGCATTTCCTTCGCCGTCCGGACCACGACCGCCTTGGCGATGTCGCCCTTCTTCACGGTCCCGTCGGGGAGCGCGTCCTTGACCGCGACGACGATGATGTCGCCTACCTGTGCGTAACGACGCCGCGAACCCCCGAGCACACGGATGCACTTCGCCTGCTTGGCTCCCGAGTTGTCGGCGATCCGCACCATCGATTCTTGCTGGATCATTGCCGCCTCACTTCGCTCGCTCGACTACTTCGAGCACCCGCCACCGCTTGGTCTTCGACAGCGGCCGCGTCTCCATGATCCGGACCACGTCGCCCTGCCGCGCCGAGTTCTCCTCGTCGTGCGCGTGGTACTTCTTCGTCCGAATCATCGGCTTGCCATAAAGGGGATGCAGCACCCTGCGCTCCACGGCCACGACCACGGTCTTGTCCATCTTGTCGCTGACCACGGTCCCGACCCGGACCTTCCGGCTGTTCCTCGAATTCTCCGCCATCGCCTCTTACCGTCCTGCCTGCGCGAGTTCACGCTGGCGCAGCACCGTCTTGAGCCGCGCGAGATCCCGCCTCAACGCCTTGAAGAGCGCCGGGTTCTCGATGGGCTGTGTCGCGCTGCGGAACCGCAGCCGGAACAGCTCTTCCTGGACCTGAGAGATCCGCTCCCGGATCTCATCGTCGTTCAGATCCCGAATCTCCTCGGCCTTCACTCGGCACCTCCCTCAGCCGCAGCCCTCTCACGCACGACGAACCGGCACTTGACCGGCAGCTTGGCGGCGGCCAGCTCCAGAGCACGCCGCGCCACCGGCTCGGCCACGCCCTCGAGCTCGAACATCACCCGTCCCGGCTTCACCACGGCCACCCACATCTCGGGATTGCCCTTCCCCTTCCCCATGCGGGTTTCCGCCGGCTTCTTCGTCACAGGCTTGTCCGGGAAGATCCGGATCCAGACCTTCCCGCCACGCCGGATGTGACGCGTCATCGCCACACGAGCGGCCTCGATCTGCCGGTTCGTGATCCAGCCCGGCTCCGTCGTCTGCAGGCCGTACTCCCCGAAGGCCACCGTGTTGCCACGGTTCGCGAGCCCCCGCGTGCGGCCCTTCTGCTGTTTCCGGTACCTGATTCGCTTCGGCGCTAGCATCGCCCTCTATCCTTCCTGTCGCCGGCCATGCCGGCCCGGCCAATGACCGTAGACCTTGACTCAGCCGCCCGTGCTGTACGTCCGCCCGCGCCGGTCCTCGATGACCTCCCCCTTGAAGATCCAGACCTTGACGCCGATCGTGCCGTACGTCGTCCTCGCCGTCGACTGCGCGTAGTCGATGTCCGCGCGCAGCGTGTGGAGCGGGACCCGACCCTCGTGGTACCCCTCGGTCCGCGCGATCTCCGCACCGCCCAGACGGCCACCGCACTGGATCTTGATCCCCTCCGCCCCGGCACGCATCGCGGCCTGGACCGCCCGCTTCATCGCACGCCGGAACGAGATGCGCTGCACCAGCTGATGCGCCACGTTGTCGGCGACGAGCTGAGCGTCCAGTTCGGGACGCTTGACCTCCTCGACGTTGATCGAGACTTCGCTCTTCGTGAGGAGGGCCAGCTCATCACGGAGCTTGTCCACCTCGGAGCCCTGCTTCCCGATCACGACTCCGGGTCGCGCCGTGTGGATCGTAACGACGATCTTCTGCGGCTTGCGGTCGATCTCGACCTCCGAGACCGACGCGTGCGACAACCGCTTGCTCAGGTACTTGCGGATCGTCTCGTCTTCCTTCAGGAGGTCGCCGAAGTTCCGCTCTGCGTACCAGCGCGACTTCCACGGCTTGATGATCCCGAGGCGGAAGCCCCGCGGATGCGTCTTCTGTCCCATACCTACTCCTTCCGGTCCACGACGACGACCACGTGGCTCGTCGGACGACGAATCGGCGCGGCCCGACCCATGGCGGCCGCCCGCCACCGCTTGAGCAGCGGGCCCGCGTTCACGTACGCCTCCTTGACGTACAGGTCGTCCACGTCGACGAACTCCCCGGCGTTCTCGGCCTTGGCCTTCGCATTCGCTACCGCGGAGCGCAACGTCTTGTCGACCGCCTCAGCCGCCCGCTTCTTCGAGTACTGTAGGATCCCATACGCCTCACCGACGCTCCTGCCCCGGATGAGGTCGATCACCAGCCGCATCTTTCGCGGGCTCTGACGGATGTATCTGGATTCCGCCCGGGCTTCCATGGCTCGCTACCGTTCTTTCCCTCGGGTCGCCGATCACCGGTCGGAGACCGGTTCCCCACGTTTCGTCTTGCGCCTTACCTCGCGCGCGACCGCTTGTCGGCCAGCTTCCCACCGTGCCCGCGGAAGAGCCGGGTGGGCGCGAACTCGCCCAGCTTGTGGCCGACCATGTTCTCCGTGATGTACACCGGGATGAACTTGTTCCCGTTGTGCACCGCCAGCGTGTGCCCCACGAACTCCGGCGAGATCGTCGAAGCGCGTGCCCACGTCTTGATCACACGCTTCTCTCCTCGCTCGTTCATCTGCTGGATCTTCTCGAGGAGCCTGGCGTCGATGTACGGCCCCTTCTTGATCGAACGCGCCATTTCAGTCGCTCCCCCTTACTTCGTCGCCTTGCCGCGCCGGCGGCCGCGGACGATGTACTTGTCCGAACGCTTGTTCCGCTTCCGCGTCTTGACGCCCTCGGGCTTGCCCCACGGCGAGACCGGCGGACGGCCGCCCGACGTGCGACCCTCACCGCCACCCAACGGGTGGTCGATCGGGTTCATTGCGACGCCGCGCACGCTCGGACGACGACCACGCCACCGGTTCGCGCCGGCCTTGCCGACCTTGCGGAGCTCGTGGTCGACGTTGCCGACCTGCCCGATCGTCGCCATGCAGTTGCGGTGGATCAGGCGGACCTCCGACGACGGCATGCGGATGGTGACGTAATCACCTTCCTTCGCCATCACCTGGGCCCCGGCGCCGGCGGAACGGACGATCTGCCCGCCCTTCTTCGGCTTGAGCTCGATGTTGTGCACCACCGTACCGAGCGGGATCTCGCCGAGGGGGAGCGCGTTTCCGATCCGGACGTCCGATCCCGGCCCGCTCACGATCGTGTCACCCTGCTTCAGGCCCCGCGGGTGGAGGATGTAGCGCTTCTCGCCGTCCGCGTAGTGGATCAGGGCGATGTTCGCCGACCGGTTCGGATCGTATTCGATCTCCGCCACGCGGCCCGGGACGCCGTGTTTGTCCCGCTTGAAATCGATGCGCCGGTAAAGGCGCTTCGCGCCACCACCGCGCCGGCGGCTCGTGATGTGACCGTGATGATTCCGGCCACCGGTCTTCTTGAGCGGCTCGACCAGCGAACGCTCGGGCTCGCTCCGCGTGATCTCATCGAACGTGCTCACGGCCCGGAACCGCGTCGCCGGAGTGACCGGCTTGAACTTCTTGATCGGCATCAGACCCCCTCGTACACGTCGATCTGCTCACCTGGGGCAAGCTTCACGATCGCCTTCTTGAACGCCGGCCGACGACCGATGCTGCGACCCACTCGGCGCCACTTCCCCCGGTAGTTCGCGGTGCGAACATCCGCGACCCGGACGCCGAAGAGCGACTCGATCGCGCTCCGGATCTCGATCTTGTTCGAGTCACGCGCCACGATGAAGGCGTAGCTGCGTCGGTCCTTCGCGTCCGGCTCACCCAGATCCGTCGTGCGCTCCGTCACGACCGGACGGATGATCACCTCACGTGGATCACGCATGCGCCACCTCCGCGGCCCGTTCCAGTGCCGAGGCCTCGATCACGACCGTGTCCGCCCACAGAACGTCGTACGCCGACTCCTGACCGAACGGACGTACCTGCACTCCGGGAAGGTTCCGGGCAGACAGGTAGACCGTCTGCTTGGCCCCATCCGTAAGGATCAGCACGTTCCCGTTCGCGCCAACGCTCTCGAGGAGCGAGACGACCCACTTGGTCTTGGGCGACTCCAACTCCATCGCCTCGACCAGGATCACCGCACCGTCCTGGGCCCGGGCGTTGTACGCGGAGCGGCGAGCCAGCCAGCGAACCTTCTTCGGCAGCGCCTCACGGAAATTCCGGTTGGGACGCGGGCCGAACACCGTCCCACCCCCGCGCCACTGCGGCGCACGGATCGAACCCTGCCGCGCCCGGCCCGTCCCCTTCTGACGCCAGGGCTTGCTGTTGCCGCCCGAGACCTCGCTCCGGGTCTTGCTGCCGGCCGTCGCCTGGCGCTGATTCGCCAGGTACGCCTTCACCGACTGCCAGAGCGTAGGCTCGTGCACGGTGCCGTCGAAGAGCACCTCGGGGAGATCGCGCTCCCCCTTTTTCTCACCATCGGTCGAAAAGACCGGTGCCTTGTACATGGCCAATTCTCTCGAACTCAGCGGCGTGCGCTACGCCTTGCGAATCTCGACCAGGCTGTTCCGCGAACCCGGAACCGCGCCCCGCAGGAAGATCAGATTGCGCTCCGCATCGACGCGGACCACCTGTAGGTTGCGCACCGTGTGGCGCCCACCACCCATCCGACCGGGCAACTTCTTCCCCTTGACGACACGCGACGGGTTCGTCCCGGGGCCGATCGAGCCGGGGTTGCGCGCAAGCGGGTGACCGTGCGAGCCCGGGCGCCCGGCGAAGCCGTACCGCTTCACGACGCCCTGGAAGCCCCGCCCCTTCGTCGTGCCCGAGACCGTGACCCGCGTGCCGACCTCGAACTGTTCGACCGTGAACTGATGGCCGACCTCGTAATCCTCATCCGGGCCGATGCGGAACTCGCGCAGCGTGCGCGGCGCAGCCTCCAGACCGGCCTTCGCCGCATGCCCACGCTCCGCCCGGGAGGCGCGCTTTTCCTTCTTCTCGCCCCAGCCGAGCTGGACGGCGCGGTAGCCATCCGTCTCTTCCGTCTTTATCTGTACGACCGGGCACGGGCCGGCCTCGATGACCGTCACCGGCACTACTGCGCCCGATTCGTCGAAGATCTGGGTCATCCCCAGCTTGCGTCCGATGATTC
>CAYPGK010000070.1:0-6527 GCA_964410055.1 uncultured Gemmatimonadaceae bacterium
AGCGCCGAACTGCAACACCAAGCAGTACGGCGCTCGCTTGTTTGATTTGGGGCCGGACCGCATTCCCTTTCTTGCGCCCGGGAAGACGGGCGGTCTACATTCGTGCCATGGTTCGGACATCCGGGAGCGACGCGGTGGAGAGTTCGCACACGAGGGCCGGGTACGTCGCGCTCGTGGGCCCGCCGAATGCGGGGAAATCGACGCTCCTCAATGCACTGACGGGTGAGAAGCTGAGCATTGTCACCCCGCGGGCGCAGACGACGCGCGAGCGGGTGATGGGGATCTACACCGGCGGGGGCGCGCAGATCGTCTTCGTTGACACGCCCGGTCTCCTGGAACCTCGCTACCTGCTACAGCGGAGCATGCTCGAGGCCGCACTCGCCGCTGTGGAAGACGCGGACCTGGTGCTCCTCTTGCTCGACGCGACCCGCCCCGCCGAGACGCTCCCCACGGGAGATGCGCTGGAAGCGCTCCGACGACGGGCCGGGAATCTCTTCGTCGCGGTGAACAAGGTGGACGCGGCGCCGGCCGCCGTGGTCGAGGATCTGGCGAAGTGGGCGCGGGACGAATTCGGCAAGGACGCATTCGCCATCTCGGCCGCGCGGGGCGAGGGTGTGGACGAGCTCCGCGCCGCGCTCACTGCCGCGCTCCCTGAATCTCCGTTTCTGTACCCGGAGGATGAGATCGCGGTTCAGCCGGTGCGTTTCTTCGTCTCTGAGCTTATCCGCGAGACGATCTTCGAGGAGTATCACGAAGAGGTACCGTACAGCACGGCCGTGCGCATCGAGGAGTACAGGGAATCGGCACGACCCGTCTACATCCGCGCGGTCGTGTTCGTTGAACGGGAAAGCCAGAAAGCGATCCTGGTCGGGAAGGGCGGAGCCGGGATCCGGCGCCTCGGGCAGCGGTCACGTGAAAAAATCGAAGCGTTCGTGGGCGAGCCGGTCTACCTGGACCTCTGGGTCAAGGCGATGCCCGGGTGGCGGAAGAAGCGCTCGGCACTGCTCCACCTCGGGTATCCTGTGCCCAGGGAGGATGGAGGCCGGTCGCGGTGAAACTGTGGAGGGGAGATGTTGGATTCTGAGCTCCTGGAGATCCTGGTCTGTCCGAAGTGCAAGGGCGAGCTGGAGTACCGGCCCGACGAGCAGGAGCTGGTCTGCCACGCGTGCAGGCTCCGTTTCGAGGTACGGGACGACATTCCGATCATGCTGCTGGATGAGGCGAAGCCTCTTTGAGGGAGGCCGAAGCTCGATGAGCCGTCGAGCCGCGGGGGCGATTGGCCGGAGGGCGCTTGCCATCCTGTCCCTCGCCTGCGCCGCGACACTCGCCCCGGTGCAGGGGCACGCGCAGGGAGCGAGTACGGACGACCGCACACCGGCCTCGGAGTGCTGCCTCGTGCTGGTCCTCCCGGTCGGCGCGCGTTCGATCGCGCTCGGGCGTGCGCTGACATCCGAGACGTCGCCGGACGCCGTCTTTTCGAACCCGGCGGGTCTGGCCGGGGTGGAAGGCGGCTACCTCATGATCCACCACACGGACGTGGCGGCACAGGGGAACGCGTTCTCGCTGCTCGTCGCGCCCGAAGGCCTGGGGACGCTCGGCCTTTCGTACGAACTGGTGGACTTCGGGGAGATCGAGCAGACCGACGAGCGCGGGCAGATGATCGGTGCCGTGACCCTGCGTCACCATGTGCTGGTCGCGTCCTTCGCCGCCGAGTTGGGGCGTGGAATCGGGGCCGGGGTCAACTACAAGTTCTACCAGTTTCGGATCGGGTGCCGGGGCACGTGCGACGGCGAGCGGGTCACGGCGACGACGCACGCCGCCGACTTCGGCGTCCGTTTTCACCCCGCTCGCATTCCAACGCTCAAGCTCGGCGCTGCCGTCACGAACGTCGGCTTCCCCCTCCAGGTGATCAACGCGCAGCAGGCGGATCCGCTCCCTGTGCGGGCGCGGATCGGCGCCGCTTATGAGGTGCTTCACCACATCCGCTCCGTCGAGGGGATCGAGCTGTGGTGGGCCGTAGACCTGGTGGATGAATGGCACCAGCCCGGCTCGGTGAAGGCCTCCACCGGGCTGGAGCTCGCCATCGGGCAATCGATCTTCCTCCGCTCTGGCTACGTGCCCGGCGAGGGGATTGGGACGGGTGCGGCGATCGGGCTGGGAATCGACTACGATCGCTTCACGGTGTCGATCGCGCGCAGCTTTGCGTCGAGCCCCCTCGAGGCGGTGGAGGAGCCGATGCAGTTCTCCTTCGGGCTCAAGTTTTGATGACGCGCCCGAGGGTCTCGCCGCCGGCGCTCGCCGCGCTCCTCCTGTCCTCCGCCGTCTGCCTTGCCGAAGCGCAGCAGCTCCAGAGCACATGGCAGGTTCCACAGACGGTGGCCGCCGATGAGTCTGCGCCACGCCATGGTGCGGCTGCACCCTTCCTCTCCGTGATCCTCCCGGGCGCCGGCCAGTACCGCCTGGGCCAGACCCGCTGGATCGCCTACGCCGCACTGGAGGCCGCGGGCTGGCTCTGGTTCCGTGATCGCCGGGCGTCCGGACTGGATTTCGAGGCGCGCTACCGCGATCTGGCCTGGGACGTTGCGCGGACAGGCACGACCGGGGTGCGCCGCGACGGGGATTTCCACTATTACGAGGCGCTCGCGCGCTACGAGCGGAGCGGCGCGTTCGATGCCGATGCCACACGCGCGGGCGTGCAACCCGAGACGGACCCGTCGACGTACAACGGAGCGCTCTGGGCACTGGCACGGGCAATGTTCTTCCCTGCCGGGGCCGATTCGCTCCCGGTTGATTCGCCGGAGTACGCCCGGGCGCTGGAATACTACGTCGAGCGGGCGGTCGCTGCGGAGTTCTCCTGGTCGTGGGCGGGGAACGCGGCAGCACGGGCTCGCTACAGGGAGTTGATGAGCGAAAGCGACGAAGCGCTGCGCTCGGCGACCCGCACCCTCGGTCTGATCCTTGCGAACCACCTGGTGAGCGCCGTGGACGCGCTGGTCTCCACACGCCTGCGCGCCCGCCGGGCAACGCCCCCACCCTTCGAATTCGAGAGCGACCTGCGCGTGCGGGGACGCGAGGCCACGTGGAGCGCCACGATCCACGTCCCCTGGCCCGGGAGGTGAACGTGCCGATCAAGGCGGACGTCGTCATCGACTACCTTCGCGAAAGAGCGGGCCGGCCGCTCAAGGCGAAAGAGCTGGCGCGCGGGCTGGGTGTGTCCCAGGCCGACTATCCCGAGTTCAAGGCGCAGCTCCAGCGGCTCGAGGACGAAGGGCTGATCTACCGCGTCCGTAAACAGCGCTACGCGGCGCCCGAGAAGATCAACCTGATCGTGGGCCGTCTCCAGACGATCCGCAGCGGCGCGGGCTTCGTGGTGCCGGAAGATGGCGCCGAGGACCTATTCGTCCCGTGGCAGGGGATGGGGTCGGCCGTGCACGGGGACCGGGTCGTGGCACGGGTCGAGAAGCGACGCCGCGGTCAGCGGCGCGAGGGGCGAATCATCAAGGTACTCGAGCGCGCCCGGGAAACCGTGGTCGGCGTCTATCACCCGGCGCGCAACTTCGGCTTCGTCGTCCCGGAGGACCGCAAGCTGACGCGGGACATCTTCATCCCGCCGGGACAGGAGTCGGGCGCGGACGAGGGCGACGTCGTCCTCGTCCGCATCACGTCGTGGGGCGACGAGCACCTGGGGCCCGCAGGCGAGGTGGATCAGGTCCTGGGCAGGAAGGGGATGGCCGGCGTCGACGTCCTGGCCGTCGTCTACGGGCACGGGCTGCCGATCGACTTCCCGGCCGAGGTGGTGGAGGAGGCGGAGCGACTCCGCGAGCGAGGGGTGACCGCCGAGGAGCTGGAAGGGCGCGTCGATCTGCGCGACGAGCTCGTCTTCACCATCGATCCCGCCGACGCAAGGGACCACGATGACGCACTCTCCATCCAGTCGCTCGAGGACGGGCGGTGGCGCGTTGGCGTGCACATCGCGGACGTCAGCCATTATGTGCGGGAAGGGACCGCGCTCGATGCCGAAGCGCTGCGGCGCGGGACGAGCGTCTACCTGGTCGACCGGGTCATTCCGATGCTGCCGGAGGCCCTCTCATCCGATCTCTGCTCCCTCCTGCCGGGTCACGATCGGCTGGCCATGTCGGTCCTCCTCACGATCGACGAGAACGGCAAAGTCCTCGATCACCGGCTCGTGCGAAGCGTGATCCGCAGCCAGCACCGGCTCTCCTACGACGACGCCCAGAAGGTGATCGAAGGGGCGCGCGTCGTGGACGAAAAGACGGACGAGGCGATCCGGTCGCTGGTCCGCATAAGCCGCCAGCTCCGTGCGATCCGCGAGGAGCGGGGCAGCCTAGACTTCGACCTGCCGGAGGCGCGCGTCGTCCTGAACACACGAGGCGAGCCCACCGACATCCAGCGAGTGCTGCGCCTGGAGAGCCATCGTCTGATCGAGGACTTCATGCTCCTGGCGAACGAGACGATCGCCCGGCGGGCGTCGCGCGGGAAGCTGCCGTTCATTTATCGCATCCATGAGCCGCCCGACCCCGACCGGCTCGAGCAGCTCAGGGATTTCGTTGCGACCTTCGGATACAGGATCGGCCGGCGCGCGACGCCGACGCCCAAGGATCTGCAGCGCCTGCTCAGCACGGTGCGCGGGCGTCCCGAGGAGAACATCGTATCCACGGTCGTCTTGCGTTCGATGCGCCAGGCGCGCTACAGCCACGAGAACGCGGGGCATTTCGGCCTCGCCGCGCGCGACTACACGCACTTCACGTCGCCGATCCGCCGCTATCCGGACCTGGTCGCGCATCGCCTCGCGGGCCGGGCGTTCATCGACGGCGAATCGCTGCCGGAATCGCTCCGGGAGGAGGTGCTCCCGACCATCGCCCGTCTCGCCAGCGAACGGGAGCGCGTGGCGGTCGAAGCCGAGCGCGACAGCGTCGATCTGAAGAAGGTCGAGTTCATGGAGCGGCACCTGGGCGACGAATTCACCGGCACGATCAGCGGTGTGACGGCCTTCGGGCTCTTCGTCCTGCTCGACGACTTCTTCGTCGAGGGGCTGGTGCACGTGAGCACGCTCGAGGACGACTACTACGTGTTCCTCGAAGAGCAGTACGCACTGGTCGGTGAGCACAGGCGCCGTCGCTTCCAACTCGGCGACCGGATCCGGGTCCAGGTCGCGTCCGTCGATCGAGACGATCGCCGGATCGATTTCCTCCTCGCGGGCACGGTCTGAGGCACCGCCAACAGGTTTGACAGTATCGACCCGCCGAGCTAGCTTCGTCGCTACCTCCCCTGGACCTGACCTCACCGGCGGTTATGCACCTGCAGCGTACACTGGTTTTTCACTCCCCGCAGGGTGCAGAGCCCCCCGCGGCCGTCTGGGCGATCGCGCGGGAGCGGAAGCTCGACGTCGTTGTGCAGCAGGATGGGGGCGGCATGGTCGCGCTGGTCAATCAACGGCTGCCCGTGTGCATCATCCTGGACGGCAGCGATGGGGCAGGGAGCCTCGAGCTGTGCCGCATTCTCAAGCGCGATCCGTTCACGGCGATCATCCCGGTCGCGTTCGTACTCGACCGGGACGATGGAGAGTACGCACTGAAGGCGCTCGAGTGCGGCGGCGATGAGGTGCTGAGGCCCGCGATGGAGGAGCGCGAGCAGATGCTCCGCCTGCGCCTCGCCCTCGACCGGGCCGACCGGGATGTAAGCGTGAATCCGAGTACGCGCCTCCCCGGCACGGTCCAGATCGAACGCGACATGGCCGAGCGACTGCGTAGCGGCGAACTCTTTGCCGTCTGCTACGCGGACCTCGATCATTTCAAGGAGTTCAACGACCGCTACGGATACAACGAAGGGGACCGGGTCATCCTGCTCCTCTCTCGGATCTTGAGGGACGTGGTAAAGGCGCACGCGCCGACGGGTTTCATCGGACATATTGGTGGCGATGACTTCATCTTCAACGTCCCCCTCGAAAAGATGCGGCCCTGCTGCGAGGATGTCCTCGAAATCTTCGACGAGCTGATTCCTTATCAGTACACGGAAGATGATCGGAGGCTCGGGTACTTCCTCGGTAAGGACCGCCGGGGCAACCTGCTTCGGGTCCCGCTGATGACGCTGTCGATCGGCGTGGTGACGAACCAGCATCGCCGCTTCACGCATACGGCCAGGATCAGTGAGCTGGCGAGCGAGATGAAGACGTATGCGAAGACGCTCCCCGGATCCATTTACGCTGTGGACCGGCGCCGCGACACGGTGCCGGTCGTCCATGCGGGGAGCCTGGAGCTGTCGAGCGAAGAAGCATCGGAGTCGAGCAGACCATGAACGTCCGTTGTTCGAATTGCAACACCCTGTACCGGATCGACCCCGCGCGCATCCCGCCGGGCGGGGTGAACGCCCGCTGTGCGCGCTGCCAGGGGACGTTCCGCATCGAGCCGGCCCCCGTTGCCGCGGGTGGTGGTGCGGCGGCTCCTGCACCCGGCGGTCCTGCACCTGTGCCTCCGGCGGCGCCCGCCCCCTCGGCCCCATCTGGCGGC
>CAYPGK010000070.1:6627-14717 GCA_964410055.1 uncultured Gemmatimonadaceae bacterium
CGGTCCTGCACCTGTGCCTCCGGCGGCGCCCGCCCCCTCGGCCCCATCTGGCGGCATGGTTTCTCCACGGCCCGCGCCCGCCGCGGCCCCGCCTACTCCCGCGCCGCAGGCGGCGCCGAAGCCGCAATCGCCCTTCGGCCCGCAGGACCCGGAGCAGAGGGCGATGCGACTCGCGCGGGCCCTCGTCTCGGACATCGTCGCCTACCATCAGGACCGGTGGGAGCGTAGCCTGGCCGCGGGCACGTTGCGCGAGGACTTTCGCGACGAGATCCTGAAGAGCTGGGAAGAATACGTGCTCCAGGTGGGTTCCGAACGCGCGCACGGCACGCCGTACTTCCGCGACGCGCTCAACGAAATCCTCGCGAAGGGGCGCCAGGTCTTCTGAAATCGTCGGTTGATGGAAGCCTCGATTTCGGCTATATTTCATGGTGTCCACGCAAACATCGGGGCCGTCCGACAGGACGGCCTCTCGCGTTAGAAAAGGGGGTCGCAATGAGTCAGACGCACGAAATGCTTCAGGATTACCGAGCCCGGATCGAGTCGCTCGGAGGTTATCTTTGACGTAGACGCCAAGCGAAGCCGTATCCAGGAGCTGGAGCAGCGGATGGCCGAGCCCGGCTTCTGGGACGACAGCGCGGCGACGCGCGAGGTGATCGCCGAGGTCAAGGAGCTGAAGGGGTGGGTCGAGCCGTGGGACGCGCTTTCGGCGAAGGCCGCGGAGCTCGCCGAGCTCGGTGAACTCCTCGAGCTGGAAGCCGATCCGGCCATGGAAGAGGAGTGGAGCGCCGAAGTCGAGGCGCTGGGCCGCGAGATCGAGCGGCTCGAGCTCCGCAACATGCTTCGCGGGCCGGACGACGTCCGCGATGCTCTGGTCACGATCCACTCGGGCGCCGGCGGCACGGAGTCGCAGGACTGGGCCGAAATGCTCATGCGCATGTACAGCCGTTGGGCCGAGGACCACGACTACGACGTCGAGCTCCTGGACCTCCAGCACGGCGAAGAGGCGGGGATCAAGAGCGCGACGCTCGAGATCCGGGGGCAGTACGCCTATGGCTACCTGAAGGCGGAGAAGGGGGTGCACCGCCTGGTGCGAATCTCGCCCTTCGACGCGCAGGCGCGGCGGCACACTTCGTTCGCGAGCGTCTTCGTCTACCCGGTCGTCGACGACGCGATCGAGATCGAGATCAACGAGAAGGACCTCCGGATCGACACCTACCGGGCCGGAGGGAAGGGCGGCCAGCACGTCAACAAGACGGACTCCGCGGTGCGGATCACGCACATTCCGACGGGGATCGTCGTGGCGTGCCAGAACGAGCGCAGCCAGGGGCAGAACAAGGCCACGGCAATGCGGATGCTCAGGGCCGCTCTCTACCAGCACGAGCTGGACAAGCGGCAGGCCGAGAAGGAAAAGGTCGAGGCTGAGAAGACCGAGATCGGCTGGGGGAACCAGATCCGCTCCTACGTGTTCCAGCCGTACACGATGGTGACGGACCACAGGACGGAGCTGAAGATCCCGGACGTCCAGCGCGTCATGGACGGGGACCTCGACCCGTTCATCGAGGCGTATCTGAAGGAGAACGGCGCACGAGTCGCCTGAGTCGAAGCGAATCGGAGTGAAGTGGAGGACGCCCAATGGGTGGAGAGGGAGCGGAAGGACAGGTCCAGGAGCGGCGGAGCCAGCTTCTCGAGTCGCGGCTCGAGAAGCTGGAAGCGCTTCGGCGTCGAGGGATCGAGCCGTTCGCCTACTCGTTCGACGTCACGCACTCGACGGCCGCCTCTCGCGAGGCGTTCGAATTGGCCGAGGACGCGGGCACGCTCGCGGAGAACGGTGATGGCCCGGACGTCCGGATCGCCGGTCGCCTGACCTCGCTGCGAGTCCATGGGAAGAGCACGTTCGCGGACCTGGCCGACCGGAGCGGCCGCATCCAGGTGTACTTCCGCCAGAACGAGCTGGGCGAGGACGCCTACGACCTGCTCGACCTGCTCGACCCGAGCGACTGGATCGGCATCGAGGGCACGCTCT
This sequence comes from uncultured Gemmatimonadaceae bacterium, assembly GCA_964410055.1. Lineage (GTDB taxonomy): Bacteria > Gemmatimonadota > Gemmatimonadetes > Longimicrobiales > RSA9 > CALBZE01. Next base: position 8,651 of record CAYPGK010000070.1, read on the forward strand.
TCCGGACCCGCATGGGTGAGGTCACGGTGCGGGTGCGCTCGTTCCAGCTCCTGGCCAAATCGCTGCGGCCGCTGCCGTACGGCAAGGAAGAGGTCGACCCCGAGACGGGCGAGCGCCGGGTGTACAGCGGCTTCGCGGACGTCGAACAGCGCTACCGCCAGCGGTACGCGGACCTGGCCGTCCACCCGGAGGTCCGGGAAGTATTCTTCAAGCGTGCGGGGATCGTGAGCACGATCCGGCGCTTCCTGGACGAGCGCGGGTACGTGGAGGTCGAGACCCCGATCCTCCAGCCCCTCTACGGCGGCGCTTCGGCGCGCCCCTTCACGACGCACCACCACGCCCTCGACATGCCGCTCTACCTGCGGATCGCCGACGAACTGTACCTCAAGCGGTTGATCGTGGGCGGCTTCGAGCGTGTCTACGAGATCGGCAAGGACTTCAGGAACGAGGGGATCGACCGCACGCACAACCCCGAGTTCACGATGCTCGAGTTCTACGAGGCATACGCCGATTACGAGGACATGATGGAGCGGGTCGAGGAGCTGCTCCTCACGGTGGTGCGCGAGGCGACCGGCGGCTCCACGTCCGTCGCATATCAGGGAGTACCGATCGACTTCTCGCCGCCGTTCCGGCGCCTTGCCTACTTCGACGCCTTGCGCGAGTACGGCAACCTGGATGTGCGAGGGATGGACGACGCCGCGCTCCGTGATGCGGTGCGCTCCTTCGCCATCGAGGATGTCGACACGATGACCCGGCCGAAGATGATCGACGAGCTCTTTTCCGAGCTCGTGGAACCGCACCTCGAGCAGCCGGTATTCATCACGGACTTCCCGCGGGAGATTTCGCCGCTGGCCAAGCCCAAGCGGGGGGATCCGGAGCTGGTCGAGCGCTTCGAACTGATCGTGGCGGGGCGAGAGATCGCCAACGCGTTCAGCGAGCTGAACGATCCGGTCGATCAGAAGGAGCGATTCCTTGCCCAGGTCCGGCTCCGCGAGCAGGGTGACGAAGAGGCCCAGGCCTACGACGAGGACTACATTCGCGCCCTGGAATACGGAATGCCGCCGACGGGCGGGGTGGGGATCGGCATTGACCGGCTGGTGATGCTCCTCACCGACCAGGCGTCGATCCGCGACGTCATCCTGTTCCCGACCATGCGGCCGGAGTGAGCCACGACATTGTGAAGAGGCTGGACTGGTTCATCGCCCGGCGCTATCTGTCTTCGCGCCGGAAGGGACGCTTCCTGTCGCTGATCACAGCGATCGCGATCGGCGGGATCACGCTGGGCGTGACCGCGCTCATCACGGTGATCGCGGTCATGACGGGGCTCCAGCGGGATCTCCAGCAGAAGATCCTGGGCAACAATCCGCACGTGTACGTGTTCGAGCCGGGCCAGTCGTTCCGGCTCGAACGCTTCGAAACGCTTCTCGAGCCGGTGCGCGGCGTGGCCGGCGTCGTGGCGGCCGAGCCGTTCGTGATGACCCAGGTCGCGCTGGTCCGGGAGAACGGGTCCTACGCCAAGGCGGGGCTCCTCTACGGGATCGATGCGGAATCCCAGGGCACGCCGCTCACGGTCGTGCAGGAGCGGATCCGGTCGGGCGAGTACGGGCTCGGCCCCACGCAGACAGGGCTGCCGGGCGTCCTCCTTGGCGACCGTCTCGCCGCGCAGCTCAACCTGCTGCCCGGCGATGTGGTCACGGTGATCTCGGCCGAGAACATCAAGACCGGTCCGCTCGGGGACCTCCAGCCCGCGATCCGTCAGTTCGAACTGACCGGCACCTTTTCGACCGGCATGTATGACTACGACAGCCAGAACCTGTACGCGCCGATGGCTGCGGTGCAGGACCTGCTCGACCTGCCGGCGAACACGGTGAGCGGGATCGCGGTCAACGTGAGCGATCCATGGCACGCGGAAGCGGTCGCCACGGCGATCGAGGAAGTGCTCGGGTTCCCCTACTACACGCAGTCGTGGATCGACCTGAACGCCACGCTCTTTTCGGCGCTCAAGCTCGAGAAGCTTGCGCTCTTCATCATCCTCTCGCTGATCATCCTGGTCGCGGCGTTCAACATCATCAGCACGCTCGTCATGGTGGTGCGGGACAAGACCAAGGAGATCGGGATCCTGAAGTCGATGGGGCTGAACGACGCACGCGTGCTCCGGGTCTTCATGCTCCAGGGGCTCGCGATCGGCCTGGTCGGCACCGCTCTCGGGACGGTCGGCGGGCTCACGCTTGTGTGGCTCCTCGACCGCTATAAGTTCATCTCCCTACCGGGGGACGTCTACTTCGTCGATACGCTGCCCGTCGCACTGGACCTGACGGACCTGCTGCTGATCGTGGTGGTCAGCATCCTGATCGCCCTGCTGGCGACGATCCATCCCGCCCGGCAGGCGTCCCGGCTCCAGCCGGTGGAGGCGATCCGTCATGAGTGAGGCAAGCGTGTCCGGCTTCAGCGCTGCATTGCCCGGGCCGGAGCCGGCGCGTCCGGTCCTCGAGGGGCGGTCGCTACGGCGAATCTACGTCGATGGCGACGGGCGCGAACTCGTGATTCTGGACGGGGTAGAGATCCGTGTGGCCCCCGGCGAGGCGGTCGCGATCGTGGGTGCGAGCGGAGCGGGGAAGTCTACGCTTCTCCACCTCCTGGGCGGCCTCGACCGCCCGACGTCCGGCGAGGTCGTGCTGGGCGGGCAGTCGCTGGCGAACCTCTCCGACCACGAACTCGCGGCCATTCGCAACCAGCGGATCGGCTTCGTTTTCCAGTTCCACCACCTGCTCCAGGAGTTCACGGCGCTGGAGAACGTGATGATGCCGATGCTGATCGGCGGGCGAGCGAAGCGTGAAGCGGAGGAGCGGGCCCGCGCGCTCCTGGACGACGTAGGGCTGAGCGCGCGGCTCAAGCACACGCCCAGGGAACTGAGCGGCGGCGAGCAGCAGCGCGTCGCCGTCGCGCGCGCCCTCGCGAACGAGCCAATGGTCGTCATCGCGGACGAACCCAGCGGCAACCTGGACGCACACACGAGCGTGCGGCTGCACGACATGTTCTTCCGCATTCGAGATGAGCACGGGGTGGCGCTCGTGCTGGCAACGCACAACCGCGAGCTAGCCGACCGGGCAGACCGGGTGCTCCTGCTCAAGGAAGGGCAACTCCAGAGCTTTCATACGGTGTAGGTAGCCATGCTCTGCGACCACTGCGGCGAGAACGAGGCCGTCATTCACCTCACGCAGATCGTCGACAACCAGATGAGCACGTTTCATCTGTGTGAGGCGTGTGCGGAAGAGAAGGGATTGGAGCCCGGGATCAACGCCGGGTCCTTCCCTCTGTCGGACTTCCTCGCCCAGATGGGGAAGGGCGGCACCAATGAAGGCGGCGCCACGGTCGGCGCGTGCGCCTTCTGCGGGCTCAAGCTGGAGGACTTCAAGAAGACCGGCCGGCTCGGGTGCTCGCATTGCTACGTGACCTTCGAGGTCCACCTGCGTGGTCTGCTCCGGCGGCTCCACGGCGGCACGCAGCACGTGGGGAAGGTCTACCTTCCGCCCGATCCGACGCACGCGCAGCGTCAGCAGCGGTTGAGCGGGCTGCGTCGTAAGCTGGACCTTGCGGTCGCGAGCGAGGACTTCGAGCGGGCCGCCGAGATCAGGGACCAGATCCGGGCGCTGGAGGCTGCGACGTGATGTCGGACCTGACCACGATTCCCGGATTCGGCCTCGGCTGGCTCGAGGCGAGTGGGCCGCACGCCGACATCGTGCTTTCGACCCGGGTCCGCCTGGCACGAAACCTCCAAGGTCACGCCTTCGGTCCGCGCCACCGGCACGGTGAGCCTGAGCGGGTCTACGAGCAGGTTCGCGAAGCCGTGGCACACGCTCCTTCGCTCGATGGAGGCACCACGCTGGACCTCGCCTCGCTCCCGGCGCTATCCCGGCGAGTTCTCCTGGAGCGGCACCTGATCTCGCGCGAGATGGCGGGCGAGAACGGCACCGCGCCGCCGAAGGGCGCTGCGCTGTTCATGGACCCGAGCGAGCGAGTCGGGATGATGGTGAACGAGGAGGACCACCTCAGGCTCCAGGCCCTGCTGTCCGGACTGCGGCTGGAGGAAGCGTTCCACCTGGTGGACCGGCTCGATGAGGAGTTGGGTGCGCACCTGGCCTACGCCTACCATCACGAATTCGGGTACCTGACGAGCTGCCCGACGAACGTGGGGACCGGACTCCGGGCATCGATCTTCGTGCACCTGCCGGGTCTGGTCCTGACGAAGGAGATCGGCCGCGTGCTCCAGGGGATCGGTCAGGTCGGCCTGACGTTCCGCGGCCTTTATGGCGAGGGATCCGAGGTGGTCGGCAACTTCTTCCAGATCTCGAACCAGACGACGCTGGGGAAGAGCGAAGAGGATCTGATCGACCATCTCCAGAAGATCGTGCGGCAGGTCATCCAGTACGAGATGCAGGCGCGCGCGGTCCTCATGCGCGATGCGCCCGCGGTGATCGAGGACAAGATCTGGCGCGCCTACGGTCTCCTGCGCTATGCCAGGTCCCTCACGTTCGAAGAAGTCATGAACTTGTTGAGCGGCGTGAGGCTGGGCGTGAGCATGAAACTACTCCCTGGGCTCAGTGTATACACGCTCAACAAAATCATGATTTATGCGCAGTCCGCGCACCTCGAGCAGACGGCCGGGCGGACACTTACGGAAGCGGAAAGCGATTTGCATCGTGCAGCCTATGTCCGCCGGATCCTCGCCGCCGAGGGAGAAGTGCCGACGAGCGATGAGGATTCGGCCGCGGAAGGGGCGTAAACTGAGGAATCGACGTCTCCGGCTAAGAGGGCTTCCATGAATTACAACTTCACGGACCGGGTCCGCAAAGTGCTCGCGATGGCGCGCGAAGAGGCGATCCGACTCCAGCACGACTACGTGGGCACGGAGCACATCCTGCTCGGGCTGATCCGCGAAGGGGAAGGCGTGGCGGCCGCGGTGCTCATGAACCTGAACGTGGACCTGGAGCAGGTCCACGAGCGGGTCGAAGAGTCGGTCCGGAAGGGGAAGGCCACGATCGCGCTCGGAGAGCTGCCGTACACGTCTCGGGCGAAGAAGGTGCTCGAGTACGCCATGGCGGAGGCCCGCGAGCTGAACCACTCCTACGTCGGCACGGAGCACCTGCTCCTGGGCCTGCTGCGCGAGGAGAAGGGGATCGCGGCGCAGGTCCTCAACTCGCTCGGTGTTTCTCTCGAGGAGGCTCGGGCGCAGACGCTGAAGCTGCTCGGCAGCGACGTGAACCCGACGCCGCCCTCGAGCGCCGGCGGCGGCAGCGGGCCGTCGCCGAAGGGGGAGAAGAAGAGCAAGACTCCCGCGCTCGACCATTTCTGCCGCGACCTGACGGAGCTGGCGCGTGCGGGCGAGCTCGACCCGACGATCGGGCGCGCCAAGGAGATCGAGCGCGTCATGGAGGTCCTGAGCCGGCGCAAGAAGAACAACCCGGTGCTGATCGGGGAGCCCGGCGTGGGGAAGACCGCGATCGTCGAGGGGCTCGCCCAGCTCATCGCGAAGAGCGAGTGCCCGGACAGCCTGCGCGACCACCGCGTTCTCGCGCTGGACATGGCCGCGGTCATCGCCGGGACGAAGTACCGCGGGCAGTTCGAGGAGCGGCTCAAGGCGATCATGAACGAGATCGCCCAGAACAAGAACATCATCCTCTTCATCGACGAGCTGCACACGCTGGTCGGCGCCGGCGCGGCCGAGGGCGCGATCGACGCGTCGAACATGCTGAAGCCGGCACTGGCGCGCGGCGAGCTGCAGTGCGTTGGCGCCTCGACGCTGAACGAGTACCGCAAGTACATCGAGAAGGACGGCGCGCTGGAGCGGCGCTTCCAGGCGGTGATCGTGGATCCGCCGACGGTGGATGAGACGATCCAGATCCTGAAGGGCCTGCGCAAGCATTACGAGGACCACCACAAGGTGGTGATCCCGGACGAGACGCTGGAGGCCGCGGCGCGGCTGTCGGAGCGCTACATCACGGACCGGTTCCTCCCGGACAAGGCGATCGACGTGATCGACGAGGCGGGCGCGCGTGCGCGGCTCGCC
>CAYPGK010000071.1:0-14671 GCA_964410055.1 uncultured Gemmatimonadaceae bacterium
ATGAAGGAGAAGAAGGCCCGCGTCGAGGACGCGCTGCACGCCACGCGTGATGCGGTCGAGGAGGGGATCGTCCCCGGCGGCGGCGTTGCGCTGCTGCGTGCGCAGGCCAAGCTCCGTGACTTCAAGGTCGAGAATCCGGAGGAGCAGGTCGGCGTCGACATCATCCGTCGCGCGATCGAGGAGCCGCTGCGCCAGATCGCGGCGAACGCGGGCGTCGAGGGCTCGATCGTGGTCGAGCGCGTCCGCGAGGCGAAGGACGTCAACTTCGGCTACAACGCGCAGACGGACACGTACGAGGACCTGGTCGAGGCCGGCGTGATCGACCCGACCAAGGTGACGCGTACGGCGCTGCAGAACGCCGCCTCCATCGCGAGCCTGCTCCTCACCACGGAGTGCGTGGTGGTGGAGAAGCCCGAGGAGGAGAAGGCGCCGGCGATGCCGGGCGGCGGCATGGGCGGGATGTACTGATCGCTCAGGCCGCACGAAGCGGAAGCGGGGGCCACGGGGCCCCCGCTTTTTCTTTGCGTATAGGTTGACCCTACATGTGCTTTACGGGTATAATTGGGCTCAGGAATCGACGGACGAGAAGCAGATGGCGCGCGTGACGACTACGACGGATGCAACGACCGAGCGGCCCTCCCGGAGAGGGGTCGCGCATGCATCCGACTGGTAGTCCGACGTACGTAGCCAGAGGATGATCGCACGGCCTCTCGAACCACGAGGGGCCGTTCGCTTTTCGTGCTTGCGGCGGCCGGGCCGGCCGATAAGTTGAGGGCGCCGGTCGTCCACGACAGAACGGAACCAGGGAAATGAACACAACGGCGGATCGGATCCGGATCACCCTCCCGGACGGGAAGGAACTCGACATGCCCCGGGGCGCGACCCCGTACGAGGTGGCGGAGCAGATCGGGCCCCGGCTCGCGAAGGCGGCGCTCGTGGCCAAGGTCGACGGTCGGGTCGTGGACCTGAACCGGCCGCTCGAGCACGACGCGCGCGTGGAGATCATCACGGAGAAGAGCCCCGAGGCACTGGAAGTGCTCCGCCACTCGGCCGCGCACATCCTCGCCACGGCCGTGCGGCAGGTGCGCCCGGATGCGAAGATCGGCTTCGGCCCGCCGATCGAGCATGGCTTCTACTACGATTTCGAGGTCGCCGAGCCGTTCACCCCCGACGAGCTCGCGGAGATCGAGGAGCGGATGAAGGAAGTGGTCCGCTGCAACGATCCCTTCGAGCGTCAGGTCGTCACGAAGGAGGAGGCGCGCGAGCTCTTCGCCGACGACCCGCTCAAGCTGGAGCGGCTCGAGGAGTTCGGCGATGACGAGGTCATCACGGTGTACCGGAATGGGCCGTTCCTCGACCTGTGCCGCGGGCCGCACGTGCCGACGACCGGGTACCTGAAGCACTTCAAGCTTCTCTCCACTGCGGGTGCGTACTGGCGCGGCGACGAGCGGCGCCAGATGCTCCAGCGCATCTACGGCACGGCGTGGTTCACGGAGAAGGATCTCAAGGAGTACCTCGAGCGCCTGGAGGAAGCGCGCCGCCGCGACCATAGGAAGCTCGGTCGCGAGCTCGGGATCTTCAGCACGCACCAGGAGGCGGGCCCGGGGCTCATCCACTGGCATCCGAAGGGTGGCCTGATCCGGCATACGATCGAGGAGTTCCTCAAGACGACGCTCCTCGAGAACGGCTACGATCTGGTCTACACTCCGCACGTCGCGAGTGAGGAGCTGTACCGGATCAGCGGGCATCTGGACACGTTCTCCGAGAACATGTTCCCGGCGATGGAGGGGGAGGACGAGCGCTTCCGCGTGAAGCCGATGAACTGCCCGAACCACATCATGATCTTCCGCTCGGAGACGCGGTCGTATCGCGATCTGCCGATCCGCTACGCGGAGCTTGGCACCTGCTACCGGTTCGAGCGGAGCGGCGTCCTGCACGGCATGATGCGGGTGCGCGGCTTCACGCAGGACGACGCGCACATCTTCTGCACGCAGGAGCAGATCGCCGAAGAGTTCGACCGGCTACTCGACCTGGTCGATCAGATGATGGTGACCTTCGGCTACGAGTATCACGTCTTCCTCTCGACCCGCCCGGAGAAGGCGATCGGCGATCCGGCGGTCTACGACGCGGCAACGGACGAGCTGCGCAAGGTGCTCGAGCGTCGCGGCCTCGAGTACAAGGTCGACGAGGGCGGCGGTGCGTTCTACGGCCCCAAGCTCGACATCATGCTGGTCGACGCGCTGGGCCGGGAGTGGCAGGGGCCCACGCTGCAGCTCGACTTCAACCTGCCGGAGCGCTTCGATCTGGAGTACATCGGCCCGGACAACCGGCCTCACCGCCCGGTCATGATTCACCGGACGCTCCTGGGCTCGATGGAGCGTTTCATCGGCGGGCTGATCGAGCACTACGGCGGCGCGTTCCCCGTGTGGCTCGCGCCCGAGCAGGTCCGCGTGCTCCCGATCACTGACGAGTTGAGGGAGGACGCCGCGGAGTTGGTGCGTCAGATGAAGGCGGCCGGGTTGCGGGCCACGCTCGACGACCGCGCCGAGACGCTCGGCTACAGGATCCGGGACGGGGAGACGCAGAAGGTGCCGTACATGGCGGTCATCGGCGAGCGCGAGGCCGCGGCGGGCACGGTGGCCGTGCGCAGGCGCGGGGCGGGGAAGAAGCAGGAAATCATCCCCAGGCCGGAGTTCATCGAGCGCGTCCGTACCGAGGTGCAAACGCGCGCCCTCTCTTGACACGATCGCGCGCTGCATCTAGCTTTTTACGGTCAATTCGGGAAGTGGGAGGCGAGAATGATGCCTCCCCACCCTTCGGTCCGCGTTCGCGGTATCGCCGGGTCTGGAATCGAGAGGTCGTCGCCTCAATGGGGCGACGTGTCTCTTCGTGACTGGAACGGACCCGTCGGCGCGGGTCCGTTTTTCGTTGTCCCCAACTAGGGAGGCGTGGCCATAACGAACGAGAAGAGGGTCCGGGTCAACCGGCAGATCCGAATCAGTCCGGTGCGGGTCATCGATCCCGACGGTGAGCAGCTCGGGATCATGCCCGTGGAACAGGCGCTGGCTGCTGCGGAAGAGCGAGGTCTGGATCTGGTCGAGGTGGCGCCGAACGCGCGTCCGCCGGTGTGCCGGATCATGGACTACGGGAAGTACAAGTACGAAGAGGCGCGCAAGGCGCGGCTCGCGCGCAAGAAGCAGCACCACGTGCACGTCAAGGAAGTGAAGTTCCGTCCGGGGATCGAGGCCCACGACTTCGAGTTCAAGGTCCGCCACGCGCGGCGCTTCCTGGAAGAGGGCGACAAGGTGAAGGCGACGATGATGTTCCGGGGTCGTCAGATGGCGCACCCGGAGCTGGGTCGCGAGGTCCTTGACCGGGTCGCGCAGGCGGTCGACGACGTCGGCAAGGTCGAGAGCGAGCCGACCATGGAAGGCCGCAACATGACGATGATCCTGGCCCCGCGCCGCTGAGGGGTCGAGAGGAGGCAGGCATGCCCAAGATGAAGACGAACAAAAGCACCGCCAAGCGATTCCGGCTGACTGGGAAGGGCCGGATTCGTCGGCGGCGGGCGAACAAGAGCCACATCCTGACGAAGAAGGCGTCGAAGCGGAAGCGGCGGCTTTCGCAGCCGGCGCTGGTCGCGCACGCGGATGAGGCGCGGATCAAGCGGATGCTGCCGGGAGGGTGACGCATGGCACGTGCGACGAATGCCGTGGCGCGGCATCGCAAGAAGAAGAAGTACCTGCGCGCGGCAAAGGGATACTGGGGGGCTCGCTCGAAGCTGTGGCGGATCGCGAAGAACGCGGTCGAGCGCGGGTGGGTCTATTCGTACCGTGACCGGAAGCAGCGCAAGCGTGAGTTCCGGCGGCTGTGGATCACGCGGATCAACGCTGCGGCCCGGCTGCACGACATGAGCTACTCGCGCTTCATGAACGGGCTCAAGCAGGCCGGGATCGAGGTCAACCGCAAGGTCCTGGCGGACCTGGCGGTTCGTGACCCGCAGGCGTTCGCGCAGCTCGTCGAGCGGGCCCGGGTCGGGCAGAAGTAGGGAACGCAGAGCGTCGCCGGCCTTGCCGGCGACGGTCCACCCGTAACGATCCTCTGTGCCTCGGTCCCGACGGTGATCGAGGTGCAGAGGATCGTTTCAAAGGACGGCGCGATACGATCGCGCCGTGTCCCCATCGAAGGCGTCGTGTCGCAGAGGTAGCGATTCCAGTTCCGGGATGCGGCCGGGATGCGGCGTGACGTGGGATTGCAGAGCATGACGAACGAACTGATTCGGGAGCTCGAGGCGCTCGAGAGCGATGCGCGGCGGGAGATCGAGGCGGCGTCCGACGCGGCCGCGCTGGAGTCTGCGCGCGTGCGCTTTCTCGGGCGCAAGGAGGGGCGCCTCACGGCGATCCTGCGCCGGCTGGGCGAGCTCGGTCCCGAGGAGCGGCCCGCGGTGGGCGCCGAGGCGAACCGGGTGAAGACGGTGGTGACGGAGCTCCTCGAAGCGCGGGCCGCGGAGTTCGAGCGGCAGCGGCCTTCGGGCGAGCCGGGCGTTGACCTGACCCTTCCGGGTCGGTCCGTCTGGCGCGGCGCCCGCCACCCCATCACGCAGGTGATCGACGAGATCTGCGACGTCTTCAAGGCGCTGGGCTTCACCCGGGTCCGCGGTCCCGAGGCCGAGACCGAGTGGTACAACTTCACGGCGCTGAACACACCGCTGGACCACCCTGCGGCGGACATGCAGGACACGTTCTACCTGGCGGAAGGGCTGCTGCTGCGCAGTCATACGTCGCCGGTGCAGGTGCGCACGATGCAGGCGCACCGTCCGCCGATCCGCGTGGTGGTGCCGGGGATGGTGTACCGGCGCGACCCGTACGACCCCTCGCACGCGCCGGCCTTCGAGCAGATCGAGGGGCTCGCGGTGGATGAGGGGATCACCTTCGTGGACCTGAAGGCGACGCTTGCCGAGTTCGCGCGGCGCATGTTCGGTGCGCGGACGAAGGTGCGCTTCCGCCCGTCGTTCTTCCCGTTCACCGAACCGAGCGCCGAGGTCGACGTCACCTGCATGATCTGCGGCGGAAGCGGCTGCAGCACGTGCAAGGGGACGGGGTGGATCGAGATCATGGGCGCCGGGATGGTCGACCCCGCGGTCTTCGAGGCGGTGGGCTACGATCCGGAACGCTACACCGGCTTCGCGTTCGGGATGGGCCCGGCGCGGATCGCCATGAACCTGTACGGAATCCCGGACATCCGGCTCTTCTACGAGGCGGACGTGCGGTTCCTCGAGCAGTTCACGTGAGATGAACGTAAGCTATCGCTGGCTGACGGCGCTGGCCCCGGAGCTCGAAGGCACACCCGAGCAGATCGCGGATCGTCTGGCCATGTACGGCGCGCCCGTGGACGAGATCGTCTCCGTGGGCGCGGAGATCGAGGACATCGTGATCGCTCGGGTCGAAGGCGTGCGACGCCATCCGAACGCGGACCGGCTCTCGCTCTGTGAGGTGGATGCGGGGACGGGCGAGGTGTTCCAGGTCGTCTGCGGCGCGCCGAACGTCCGCGCGGGTCATTACTACCCCTTCGCGCCCGTCGGTGCGAGCCTGCCCGGTGGGATCAAGATCCGCAAGGCCAAGATCCGGGGCGAGGAAAGCCGTGGGATGCTGTGCAGCGAGCGGGAGCTCGGGCTCGGCCGCTCCCATGAGGGGATCATGGAGCTCCACGGGGAGTACACTCCGGGCGAGCCGTTCGTCCCGGCGCTCGGCCTGGATGACGTGCGCCTGGTCGTCGACGTGACGCCGAACCGGCCGGACCTCCTCTCGCACTGGGGCGTGGCGCGCGAGCTCGCGCCGGGCGGTGAGGCGGGGCTGCGGCTCCCGCCGTTCCCGCAGCGCGATTCGGCCACGTCCTCGGCCGTTCGCTTCGAACGGGTGCCGCGCGAGGGCTCGGTCGACGGGATCCGGGTCGTCCTCGAGGATTCGCACGGGTGCCCGCGCTACATGGGCGCGGTCATCCATGGCGTGCGCGTCGGCCCCTCGCCCGACTGGCTCGCCGCGCGCCTGCGTGCCGTGGGGCTTCGCCCGATCAACAACGTCGTGGACGCGACGAACTACGTGCTCTACGAGCTGGGCCAGCCGCTGCACGCCTTCGACCTGGACCGCCTGGGCGGCGGCGAGGTGCGGATCCGCCGGGCGCGGGCGGGCGAGTCGATCGTGACGCTGGACGGCGAGCGTCGCACGCTGACCGAAGACATGGTCGTCATCGCCGACGCGGACCGGCCGGTCGCGCTGGCGGGCGTCATGGGCGGCCAGAACAGCGAGGTCGGTGAGGAGACGACGAACATCTTCCTCGAGTGCGCGCTCTTCGACCCGAAGACGACGCGTCGCACGCGACGCGCGCTCGGCATGTCCACGGACGCGAGCTACCGCTACGAGCGGGGCGTCGATCCGGAGGGGATGGAGCGCGCGGCGCTGCGTGCGGTCGAGCTGATCCTGGCCGTGGCCGGCGGGGAGGTCGAGCCTGTGGCGGTCGACGCGGATCCCGAGCCGGCCGAGGCGCCGGTCGTGCCGATCCGCCCCTCGAGTGCCACGGCGGTCCTCGGCGTCGAGCTCGGCGCGGACGAGATCGTCGCATGCCTGGAGCCGCTGGGCTTCCAGATCATCGAGCGGGGCGCGGACGAGCTGCACGTGCGCGTGCCCGGCGCGCGTTGGTACGACGTGGCGCGGGAGGCGGACCTGATCGAGGAGGTCGCCCGCCGACACGGCTACGACCGCTTCCCGGAGGAGCTGCGGCCGTTCCGGCCGAGCGCCGTGCCGGACGATCCCCTCACGGGGCTAGAGGCCCGGCTCCGGGAGTTCCTGGTCGGCCGGGGTTTCCTGGAGGCGCGCCTCGCGGCGTTCGCGCCGGCAACCGCCGGGGACGTCGCGCTGCTGAACCCGCTCTCGGCGGAGGAGGGCCGGCTGCGCCGGGCGCTCGTGCCGGGGCTGCTCCGCCAGGTGGAGCTCAACTTCTCGCGTGCTCGGAGGGACTGTCGTCTCTTCGAGATCGGGACCGTCTTCCAGCCCGGCCCGGGGCCGGGCGAGCCGCCGCACGAGGAGACGCACGTCGCTGCCGTGTTCACGGGCGCCCGCGCGCCGCAGCACTGGAGCGGGGAAGCGCCGGACCTCGACGTGTGGGACCTGAAGGCGCTCCTCACCGACCTGGCGGGCGAACTCCGCGCGCGCGGCTGTGCAATCGAACCCGACGCCGAGGGTGCGCTCGACGGCGCGTACGTGCCGGGGAGCACGTTCGTGATGGTGGACCCTGACGGAGCCCGGATCGGCGGCGGCGGCCGGGTGGCGGATGCCGCGATCGACGCGCCGGCGTGGGCGGGCGCGGTCTGGGCTCTAGAGCTGACGTTGGCCGGGGTGCCGACGACCGCCGAACGGCCGGTCTACCGGCCGGCGCCTGCGTTCCCGGCGGTGGAGCGGGACGCCGCGCTGCTCGTGCCGCAGGAACTGCCGGCGTCGCGGGTGGAGGCGGTGATCCGGGACAGCGGCGGCGCCACCCTGGAGACGGTCTTCCCCTTCGACCTGTATGTCGGGAAGGGAGTGGCGGAAGGGGTGCGCAGCATCGCTTACCGGATGCGCTTCAGGGCGCAGGACCGTACATTGACGGACCGGGAGGTGGACGCGGCAGTCGACCGCATCCTGCGCCGCCTCGAGGAGGAACTCGGTGTCCGACGCCGGAGCTGAACGCCGCAACACGAGGCCGCCGGAGTGGGATCGCCTGGAGCTGTCCGTCCGGCGTCTCCTCGACGACTACGATCGCGTACGCCGCCGTGCGCATGCGGCAGAGCGGCGCATTGAAGCGCTCGAGACGACGCTCCGCGAGGTGACCGGCGGCGTGCTGGATCCCGCGGAGATGTCGCGTCGGATCGAGGTACTGGAGGCCGAGAACCGGGACCTCCAGGAGCGGCTGGCCCAGGCGCGCGAGCGCGTGGGCCGCCTCGTCGACCGGCTCCGTTTTCTCGAGGGGGAGAAATGAGCGCTGGGTCGAAGACCATCGTCACGGTCGAGATCGCGGGCGAGGAGTACACGATCCGTGCGGAAGCGACGCCGGACTACACGCTCCAGTGCGCGCGCTACGTCGACGAGACGATCGCGAAGATCGAACGCCAGGGTGGGCTGGTCGAGGTCCAGAAGGCGGCAATTCTTGCCGCGTTGTCGCTGACGGACCAGCTCTTCCAGGCGCGCGCCGAGGCCGATGCGCTGCGCCGCGACCTGTCCGCTCTGGCCGAAGAACTCGCCGCCGGCATCGAATCTCGCCTCGGCGCCGGGGACCTTGCATCCGAGCCCTAGCCTTGCCTAACTTCCAAAGGATATCGGAGCAGTACCGCTTGCGGCATCGGCACTTACGTGCCCCGTGGCGTAGTTGGTTGCCTGCCCCGGGCGTGAGGACGCCCTTTCTGGAGAGACCATGAACACGATGTACACGCTGGGTGCGGCTGCCCTGGTTTTCGCCGCCCTCGGCCTCATCGTCGGCTGGTCGGTCGAGAGACTGCGATTGAAGCGGGCCAAGGCCACGGCCGAGGACGAGGCGCGACGGATCGTCGCTGCCGCGGAATCGGACGCGGAGAGGATCCGCAAGGCGGCCGAGCTGGCCGGCCGCGAGGCCGCCTACCAGGCGAGAGAGGAATGGGAGCGGGAGGAGGCCCGGCGCCGCGAGGAGATCCAGGAGCTGGAGCGGCGGCTGGACGAGCGGCGGGACTCGCTGGACCGCAAGTTCGACCTGCTCGATCAGAAGGAAGCGCAGCTCGAGGAGCGGGACCGTGAGCTGGATGCGCGGCTGAGCGCCGTCGAGCAGAAGGCGGCCGAGTTCGAGCGGCTCGCCGAAGAGGCCAGGTCGCGCCTCGAGGGGCTGGCCGGGCTGAGCGCGGAAGAGGCCAAGCGGCAGCTCATGCACGAGATCGAGGACCGGGCACGGGCGGACGCCGCGAACCTGGTCCGGGAGATCAAGGAGACGGCCAAGCGCGAGGCGGAGCACGAGGCGAAGAACATCATCGCGCTCGCGATCCAGCGCATGGCCGCGGAACAGACTGCGGAGACTACGGTCTCGGTGGTCAGCCTGCCGTCGGACGAGATGAAGGGGCGGATCATCGGCCGCGAAGGCCGCAACATCCGCGCGTTCGAGCAGGCGACGGGGATCGACGTCATCATCGACGACACGCCGGAGGCGGTCATCCTCTCCGGCTTCGACCCGATCCGTCGCGAGACGGCGCGCCTGAGTCTGGAGAAGCTGGTCGCGGATGGGCGGATCCACCCTGGCCGGATCGAGGAGGTCGTCGAGAAGAGCCGCAAGGAGGTCGAGGAGTCGATCATCCAGACGGCGGAGGAGGTGCTCTACGAGCTGGGCATCCACGGCCTACACCCCGAGCTCGTGAAGGTCTTGGGCCGGCTCAAGTTCCGCACGTCGTACGGCCAGAACCAGCTCCAGCACTCGAAGGAGGTCGCGATCCTTGCCGGGACGATGGCGGCCGAGATGGGGTTGGACGTACAGCTTGCCAAGCGGATGGGGCTCCTCCACGACATCGGCAAGGGGCTCACGCACGAGCACGAAGGCACGCACGTCGAGCTGGGTTGGAATCTCTGCAAGAAGTACAACGAACCGGACCCGGTGCTCAACGCGATCAAGGCCCACCACGATGAGGAGCCGCACCGCTACCCGGAGACGTTCCTGGTCACGGCTGCGGACGCGATCAGCGGCTCGCGCCCGGGCGCCCGCCGCGAGATGCTCGAGACGTACGTCAAGCGCCTGGAGAAGCTGGAAGAGATCGCGCAGAGCTTCACCGGGGTGGAGCGCTGCTTCGCGATCCAGGCGGGCCGCGAGGTGCGGGTGATGGTCGATCCCGAGCGCGTCGACGACGCCGGGATGGCCGACATGAGCGAGCAGATCGCTCGACGGCTCGAAGAGGAGTTGCAGTACCCGGGTCAGATCAAGGTGGTCGTGATCCGGGAGACGAGGGCAGTGGACTTTGCACGCTGACGGGGAGGACATGGCGCAGATCATCGACGGCAACGCGATTGCCGAGGCGATACGTTCGGAAGTGATGGAGGAAGCGGCGGCGTTCCGTGAGACTCACGGATTTCCGCCGGGGCTGGCGACGGTGCTTGTGGGGACCGACCCCGCCAGCGAGGTCTACGTCCGGATGAAGAATCGGGACGCGGAGCGTGTCGGCTTCGATTCCCGGCAGATCACGCTTCCCGCGGACACGCCCGAGGCCGAGCTGCTCGGCGTCGTGGAAGGGCTGAACGCGGACCCGACCGTCCACGGCATCCTGGTGCAGCTCCCTCTGCCCAAGGGGCTCGACGAGGATCGGGTCATCCGCGCGATCGATCCGCGCAAGGACGTGGACGGCTTCCATCCGACGAACGTCGGCCTGCTTTCGATCGGCGATCCGGACGTCCTCGCGCCGTGCACGCCCGCCGGTGTGGTCGAGATGCTCGTTCGCAGCGGATACGACACGGCCGGCAAGCGGGTGGTCGTGGTCGGCCGCTCGAACATCGTCGGCAAGCCGCTCGCGCTGCTCCTGCTGCGCCGCGGCCGGGGCGGGGATGCCACCGTGACGGTGGCGCACAGCCGCACGCCGGATCTGGGCGCCGTTACCCGCGAGGCGGACATTCTGATCGCCGCGGTCGGGGTGCCGGAGCTGATTCGCGCGGACATGGTCAAGCCCGGCGCGGTCGTCATCGACGTCGGCGTGAACCGCGTCGATGCGCCGGACACCGAGCGTGGCTACAAGCTCGTCGGCGATGTGGCGTTCGATGAGGTCAAGGAGGTCGCCGGGGCGATCTCTCCGGTGCCCGGCGGCGTCGGCCCGATGACGCGGACGATGCTGCTCAAGAACACGCTGGAGGCGGCGCGGCGGCTGACCACGGCGGTGGCCGCAGGGTGAGGGAGCCGGACCTCTTCTCCGCCGTGGGCGCGTTCGCCCGGGCGCCGGCCGGTGCCCCGGCCGGCCGCGGCGGAGGCGTCACGCTCGCGCCGGCGGGGTCCGGCCAGGCGTATTCCGTATCGGCAGTGAACGCGCTCGTCCGGGAGTTCCTGGAGGGCGCGTTTCCTCCGCTATGGGTCGCCGGCGAGGTGAGCGGCTGGAAGCGGCACACCTCCGGGCATTGCTACTTCTCCCTGCGCGATGCGACGGCGCAGCTCCGTTGCGTCATGTTCCGGTCCGACGCGCAGCGCCTGCCGACCGACCCGGACGAGGGGATGGAGGTCCGCGTCCTCGGCTCGCTCACTCTGTACGAGCGGCGTGGCGACTACCAGCTCGTGGTGCGCGAGCTGGAAGCCGAGGGCGCGGGCGGGCTCTGGCGGCTCGCGTTCGAAAAGCTGCGCGCGAAGCTCGAGGCCGAGGGGCTGCTCGCGCCGGAGCGGAAACGGCCGCTGCCTCGCTTCCCCGCAACGGTCGCCGTGGTGACCTCGCCCGTGGGGGCGGCGCTTCAAGACATCCTGCACGTGATCGAGCGGCGCGCGCCCTGGACGCGCGTCCTCGTGTCCGCCGCCAGGGTCCAGGGCGACGGCGCGGCGGAGGACGTGGCCCGCGCGATCGAGCGCGTGGCGCGAAGCGGGGAAGCGGACGTGGTCATCGTCGCCCGGGGGGGCGGCTCGGTCGAGGACCTCTGGGCGTTCAACGAAGAGCCGGTTGCGCGTGCGATCGCGGCGTGTCCGATCCCGGTGATCACGGGCGTCGGCCACGAGGTGGACGTGACGATCGCGGACCTCGTGGCGGATGTCCGAGCGCCGACGCCATCGGCTGCGGCCGAAACGGCGGTCCCGGACGGGCTGGCACTTTCGCGATACATCGCTGACCTGGGCCGGAGGATGCCCCTGGCGCTCCAGCAGCTCTTAGCGGAGCGCCGGGGCGAGCTGATGCTCCAGCGCACGGGGCTCGAGCGGGCGATGCGCGAACTCGTGCGGCGCAAGGGCGAGCGCTTGCTCCAGGCGGCGGGCAAGCTGGAGGCGCTCTCTCCACTGGCGTCGCTGCGGCGGGGCTACGCGGTCCCGCTCGCGGCGAACGGCCGCGTCCTGCGGCGCGTGGAGGAGTTCGAGGTCGGCGGGGAGTTCCGGCTCCGCGTCGTAGACGGGAGCGTCGACTGCCGGGTCGAGGGGGTCGAAGTCGTGCGGGATTTCGAGGGGCGACATGAGTGAAGGCGGTCAGAAGATCGGGTTGGAAGCGCGGCTCGCTCGTCTGGAGACGATCGTCTCCGCGCTGGAGAGGGAGGACCTCGAGCTGGACGAGGCGCTCGCGCTCTTCGAGGAAGGGATCGGCCACTTCCGGGCCGCACAGGAGCTGATCCGCACGACGGAGCTGCGGATCGAGCAGTTGCTCGACGAGGCCGTCGCGGCGGATGGCGAGGCGGCGGGTGCTGCGGGCGAAGACGAGGGGGAATGACTGCGGTGGAGGCTCCGTTTCCGCTGGGAGCGTATCTGGAGAGGGAGCGGGGAGTCATCGAAGCGGCTCGCGATCGCCTGCTGGACACACTCCTGGCCGAAGCGCCTGGGGAGGTGGAGGAGCCGATCGTCTACGCCCTCGATGCCGGCGGCAAGCGTCTCCGTCCGATCCTGTGCGTGGCGGCGTACGAGGCTGTGCGAGGCACGAGTGAGCCGGTCCCGGACGCGGTGTACGAGCTCGCCTGCGCGATCGAGCTGATCCACACCTATTCGCTGGTCCACGACGATCTCCCCTGCATGGACGACGACGATCTGCGGCGTGGGCGACCGACCACGCACCGGGTCTACGGCGTCGAGTCGGCGACCGTGGCCGGTGCCGCGCTCATCCCGCTCGCGGCGCGCGCTGTCAAGCAGGCCGGCGTGCGCATCGGGTTGAGTGCGGACACGCGCATGCGTCTGGTGCGCGAGTTGTTCATTGCCGCCGGTGGGGGTGGGATGGTGGGTGGACAGCTCCTGGACCTGGAGGCCGAAGGGCGCACCATCGGCGTGGAGGAGATGGAGGCCGTCCACGCCAGGAAGACCGGGGCGCTCCTTGCTGCGGCGCCGCGCATGGGCGGGATCGCGGCCGGGGCGGCAGAGGAAGTCGTGGAGGGCCTCGGCACCTACGGGCGCCGGCTCGGCCTGGCGTTCCAGATCGCCGACGACGTGCTGGATGTGGTCGGGAGCACGGAGGCGCTCGGGAAGACGGCCGGGCGCGACCAGGCGCTTGCGAAGGCCACGTATCCGGCGCTCCTCGGAGTGGATGGCGCGCGGCGCAGGGCCCGCGAGGAGGCGGACGCGGCGGTCGCCGCGTTGCATGCCGTGGGGATCGAATCGCCGGCGCTGGAAGCGCTGGCCCGATACGCCGCCGAGAGGGACCGGTGAGCTGGCTCCATTCGCTGATCGCCCTCAACCCGCCGCTTGCCCTGGCGATCCTCGCGCTGGTGAGCGTTCAGGTCATGAAGTTCGGGCTCACCATGATCGTACACCGCCGCATAGACTTCCAACGCCTGACGGGCACCGGCGGGATGCCGTCCAGCCATGCCGCATCGGTGTCCGCGCTGGCGACGACCGTGGGCTTGCAGGAAGGGTGGAATTCGCCGATCTTCGGCGTTGCGGCTTTCTTCTCCCTCATCGTAATGTACGATGCTGCCGGGATCCGGCGGGCCGCTGGACGGCAGGCAAGGGTCCTCAATCGGATGATCGACGACCTCAAGGCGCACCACGTGATCGGGGGCGAGCGGCTGATCGAGCTGCTCGGGCATACGCCGCTGGAAGTGTTCACGGGGACGGCGTACGGCATCGCCCTGGCAATGGTGCTTCACGGCTAAAGGAGGACAGGTGTCGCTACTCGATCGGATCAACTCGCCCGAAGACCTGCGTGCGCTCTCGCGGGAGGAGCTGCCGGAACTCGCGCAAGAAGTGCGGGAGCGGATGATCGATGTGATCAGCCGCGTCGGCGGCCATTTCGCGCCGGGGCTCGGCGTCGTCGAGTTGACGCTGGCGCTGCATTACGTCTTCGACACTCCGCGTGACAAGCTGATCTGGGACGTCGGTCACCAGGCCTACCCGCACAAGATCGTGACCGGGCGTAACGACCGCTTCCCGACTATCAAGCAGAAGGGCGGGATCTCGGGGTTCCTGAAGCGCGACGAGTCGGAGTACGACGTCTTCGGCGCCGGTCACGCGGCCACGTCGATCTCCGCCGCTCTCGGGATCGCGACCGCCCGCGATCTGAAGGGCGAGGACTACGAGGTCGTCGCCGTGATCGGCGACGGCTCCATGACGTGCGGGCTCGCCTTCGAGGCGATGAACAACGCGGGGCCGACGGACCGCGACCTGATCGTCATCCTGAACGACAACGAGATGTCGATCTCGCGCAACGTCGGCGCGGTGCACCGCTACCTCACGCGGATCACGACGAACCCGCTGTACAACCGGGCGCGCAACCAGTTGAAGGGGCTGCTCCAGCGTGCGCCTGCGGTCGAAGAGCTGGCGATCAAGGTCGAGGAGAGCGTGAAGAACCTGCTGGTCCCGGGCACGCTCTTCGAGGAGCTCGGCTTCCGCTACTTCGGCCCCGTGGACGGTCACGACCTGGACGCGCTCCTCTCGACCTTGAGCAGCGTGAAGTCGATGACCGGTCCGCGCCTCGTGCACGTGGTCACGAAGAAGGGGAAGGGCTTCCCGCTCGCCGAGCAGAATCCGGTGCTCTGGCACG
>CAYPGK010000072.1:0-14655 GCA_964410055.1 uncultured Gemmatimonadaceae bacterium
GGTGGATGGGGGTGGCGGGGGTGGAGGCGTCGAGGGCCTGGAGGTAGCGGCGCGCGATGCGGCGGCGGGCGGCGGCCTCGGCGCAGGCGGCGTCGTGGGTGGCTTCGAGGAGCGCTGCGGCGGCGCGCGGCATGGGGCTTGGGGGGGAGGGGTGGCGGTAGACGGTCCGACCGAGGTGGAGGCCGGGGATTGCGCGGGGGAGGCCGTAGAGGGTCGGGCGGGCGAGCGCGCACTGGGCGACGGCCTTCAGGAGGATCCGGGCGCCGGCAGTGCGGCTTCGTGTACTTGTTTCGAGCGCCTCCATCCGTTGGGCGAAGGCGTCGGCGAGCTCGGAGTCCGCGTCGCGGGCGAGGAGGAGCGCGCCACCGCCGCCGCCCGTCCACCCCTTGCCGCGGCCGAAGCTGAGCACGGCGAGCGTGCCGAGCGATCCGAGCGGCCGGCCGTGCCAGAAGGCGCCGTGACCCTGGGCCGCATCCTCGATGAGCAGCGCGCCGTGTCGAGCGGCGAGCTCGTGGATCGCGGCCCAGTCGATCGGGATGCCGTAGAGCGGTGCGGCAACGATGCTTCGCGCGCCGGCCCGTAGCGCGCGCTCGAGCGAGTCGAGGTCGGGCGAGAGCGTCGCCGGGTCGATGTCGTAGAAGAGGACCGGCGCGCCCGCGCCGACGGCGGCGGTCGCGATGTCGTAGCACGCGAATGCCGGTAACGCGACGGGTGCGCCGTTCGACCTGCGGCCGGCGATCTCCAGGGCGATCCGGAGCGCATCGGTGCCGCTCGCGCAGAGGGCGCATTCGCGAGCTCTGTAATCGATGAGGAGACGGGCGCGTAGTTGGTGGCGCGGATCGGCTCGGGGCGTGTGGCGAGCACCGGGATCGGTGCGTGTGTCGCTACCGAGCGTGTGGTTCGCGTCGCGATCGGGTCGTGTACCGTCGCCGGACCGGTCCTTCGAGGTGGCGCCCACGAACGCCCCCGCGATGGCGCGGGCGATCGCGCCTGCGGGGATCGGCGAGTGGACGGGAGGGTGGCAGCGGAGGCGGCCTCCCGGCCGCGGTCTCACCACCACGGCAGCTCCCTCGCGATCACGCCGCCGAGCCGCGCGGCTACGGGGTGAGGCAGCCGTTGCCACGTCGCTCGGGCGAGTCGCATGGCGGGCCGCTCGCCGGGGTCGCCGGCGGGCGCGCCGTCGCACGACCAGACGCGCCACGGAAGCGGGACTTCCCTGCCCCCCCACTGGAGCTTGAAGCGGTGCGTGCCGCTGCCGGGAGAGCAGCGGCCGAAGTCGAAGACCGTGGCGCCGCGGCGGATCGCCTCCTCCATGAACGACCAGTAGAGGAGCATGTTGGGCGCCATGCGGTTGTGTTCGCGCAGCGAGGACGCCCACGTCATCTCGAAGGCGTCGCGCCAGAGGAAGCCACACCCGGCGGCGACGGGCGCGCCCTGCCAATATACGGCGCCGAAGACCGCATGCTCGCCGAGCATGCTCGCGATCGCGTCGAACAGGGCGGCCGGGTGGGCCGGCGTGCCGAGGTCACGCATGTTGCGGGCGTAGACGTGGTGGAACGCCGCGCGCTGGTCGGGGCCGAACCGGACCTCCATCGCCTCCTTCATCGCGCGGCGGATCTGGCTCCGGAGCTTGGAGCGCAGGCCGTCCTTCCACAGCGCATCGGGCGAATCGGGGAGGTCCAGGAGGACGGTGACCTTGAAGCGTGCTTCGGGGACGTCGCAGGGGACGACGTCGCGGTAGCGGAGCACGAGCGAACGGGCGCCGGAGCGCCGGGCCTCCTCCGCGGCGTACTCGGCCAGGCGGGCACGGGCTTCGGGGGTACCGACCGCGCCGCCGTGGTTGAGGAGCGGCATCGAGACGAGGTGCCGGCCGAAGAGGCGCGAGCGCACCTCGATGAGGGGGAGCGCGCCGAGCCAGGCGCCATCGTCGCCGGTCGCGACGAGGTAGCGTGCACGGTGGCCGTAGACGGCGGCCAGGACCTCGCGCCAGGCGGCCAGGTGCGCGAAGCACGCGCCGGGCGCGCGGGCGACGAAGCGGTCCCAGTCGTCGCCCGCGCCGTGGTACTCCTTGATCTTCACGCGCCCCTCACGCGGCGTGACGGACCGGCTCTGCGCCGGGCTCGGCGCGCCCGAGCGTGTCGGCGATCGTGGTGAAGCGGAACTCGCCCAGGAGGCGCCGCAGGCGGTCGGCGGTGCGGCGCAGGCCGCCGTAGTGGCGGACGCGTGTGAGCCACGAGACGCGCACGCGCGGCTGGCCGGGGTCCAGCTCCCAGGGGTGGATGTAGAAGGTTCCGGGCACACCCTCGCGCTGGGCCTCCTGGAGCGCGGCCCGGACGAGGCCGTAGGGGAAGAGGCGGAAATAGGCGCCGCCGCCGGCGGGGATGTTGACGCCCCAGCGCCGCAGGGTGGCCGGGGGCAGCTCGGCGATGCGGCCTGCCGGGCGAGTCAGCCAGTGGACGTGCCGCTCGGCGTCCGGGTAGCCGTACCCCGGCCGCTGGACCGGGAAGAGGCTCGAGTCGTAGCGGTAGCCTTCCTCGATCAGGACGTCGAGCGCCCATTCGACGCCGGGCGTGATCGAGAAGCTGGGCGCCCGGAACCCCTGGACCGGCGCGCCGCTGATGTCCTCGAGCACCTGCTTGCTGCTCCTCACCGACTCGCGGAAATCGTCGGGCGTCTGCTCCGTGACGCGCCGGTGGTCCCAGCCGTGGGATGCGATCTCGTGGCCGGCGTCGGCGATTTCACGCACCATCGCCGGCTGCCGTTCGGCGAGCCAGCCGAGGACGAAGAAGGTGCCGCGCGCGCCGTGCCGGTCGAGCAATTCGAGCAGGTCCCGCACGCTGTCGGCGACGCGGCTCTCCATGACGCCCCAGTGCCGCCGGTCGAGGCGCGGCTCGAAGGCCGACACCTGGAAGTACTCCTCCACATCGACCGTGAAATGGTGGGATTGCATGCACTCACCCTCCGCTCCGGTTCCCGCGCGGAGGGGGCGCAACGGGTATGCCCCGCCAGAGGGACGCGGCGGGTTGTCGAAGCGCGGCGTGTGTCGCACCCGCGCGGCACGGCGCCGTTGCGCGGTTGCCGCCGTGGGGAGCCGGGTTGCCTGCCGGGGGTCGGGCACGGCACGCCTGGTCGCCTCGGGCGCGCCGTCCCGGGGCGTTGCCCGGATCCGCCAGTTCCACGCCCCGCGGGTACGGCTCCTGCCCCACTGGCCCGGCGGAGGGGGCGGGGTGTGGTCGGTGGGGAGGGACGTACCTCGGATGAAAGTGCAGTATGCCTCCAGCGTTCGACTCCACGCCACACGTGATCTCCACCGACGGATCCGTCGCGAGCGTCCTCATCACGGGAGGCCGGATCGGCGCGGTGGTCGAGGTCTGCCCGGACGCGGGCGACCGCCTGCCGATCGAGCTGATCGCATCGGCGTACCGTGCCAGCCGGAGCGCACTCATGGTGCTCGTCTGCCACGGCGCGAGCCGGGAGGCGGTCGATGCCGCGCTCACGCCAACGGTGCAGGAGGTCGGGCTCGACGTGCACGGCGTGCTGTACCTGGACGGCGACGATGTCCCGGCGGTGTGGGAGGCGGTGCGGCGGGCGCCCGTCGTCGTCGCCGCGACGGATCGGTTTCGCGAGCGGCTGAACGCCTGGGGTGTGCCGTTCGTCGACCCCGGCGAGGCCGTTCCGAGCTTCGAGCGCTGGTCGAACGGTGCTGCGGCTGCCTGATCGCGACGCCGGCGGGTCCGCCATGCCGGCTGGCGGCGCGAGCGCCGTTCCGGTTGCCAGCGCGGCCGGTGCTCCGGCCAGGGGCGGGACGGGCATCCCGATCGCCGGTGCAACGGACGGCCTCCGCGCCCGGGCGCGAAGCCTCGCGCGCGACGCCCGCCGGGCACCCGACCGGCTCCTGCACGCGCGCCGCCGCGAGGCGACGCTCGCCCGGCTGCGCCGGGGGCCTACGCCGCGTCGGATCCTCTTCATCTGCCACGGCAACATCTTCCGCAGCCCCTTCGCCGAACGCCTCGCCGCGGCGTGGCTGCCGCCCGTGCTGCGCGGAAGGATCGACATTTCCTCGGCGGGGTTCGTCGGGCCGGGCCGTCCGCCGCCGCCGGAAGCGATCGAGGCGGCGCTGCTGTGGGGGATCGACCTCGCGGCGCACCGATCCCGGCGGCTCACGATGGAGGAGGCGAGCCGCGCGGGGCTGGTCGTCGTGGTGGAGCCACGGCAACGGCGCAGCGTGCGACGCCTCGGCTGCCCGGCGCGCAACGTCGTCGTCCTCGGCGACCTGGACCCCGAACCGATCGTTTCGCGGGAAATCATCGATCCGTACGGCAGGCCCCCGGTCGTGCTCCTCGAGAGCTACCGGCGCATCGTGCGCTGCGTCGACGCGCTGCTGGGCGCACTCGAGGCCGGCGCGACCGCGCAGCCCGGCCGCCTCGCGGGGCGATTCGACCGCGCCGCGCCCGGCGCGGACCCCGCGTCGCCACGGACCCGCCCACACCGCGCTCACACGGGAGGCGCTCCGTGAAGCTTTACACCTTCCTCCTCTGCGCCCTGCTTCCCGTCGTCGTCCTCGCCCGGTGCGATCCGGCGGGCGACGGCGGGCGCCTCACCGGAGACCGGGACGAGGACGACGTCGCCACGCCGACGGAGCCGGTCGAGACACAGGTCCTGACCCGAGAGGGCGACCGGTTCCTGCTGGACGGCCAGCCGATCACGCCCTTCGGGCTCCGGCTCGCCAACACGCTCCAGTCCGACGAGATCGCGGACCGCATGATCGCCCACATGGACGAGATGCGGGCGCACGGGATCCAGAGCTTCTCCCTCACGCTCCAGGGCGGGCGCCACACGAAAGGCGGCAACTCCGCCTTCAACGCGTACACGGCGGACGGCGCGCTGAAGCCCGTCTACCGCGAGCGCCTCGCCCGGGTCCTCAACGCCGCCGCGGAGCACGGGATGGTCCCCGTCGTCGTATTCTTCTACCGCGGCCGCGATGAGGAACTGAAGGGAAGCAATGCGGTCCGGGCCGCGGTACGCAACACGATGGAGTTCCTGCGACCGTGGCGGCACCTCTGGGTCAGCATCGCGAACGAGCCGTACCACGGCGGCTACGACCAGCCGCTCCTGACCAAACGCGAGGGGTACACGGAGCTCTATCGGCTGGCCAAGGAGGTCGACCCGGAGCGCATCGTGTACTCATCGCACGACCGCGGCGCGAACGACGGCTTCATCTCGGACACGTGGGGGCGCGCGGGGAGCGCCCCGCCCCGGAACGGCGACGTCAGCATCGAATACCGTCCGGGGCTGGACGACATGGACGACCCCGGCAAGTTCTCGGCGGCGGATCGCCTCCGGGCCCGTGAGGACATCGTCGCGACGGCGAGCGGCGGCGGGTACTTCTTCCTCCACGCCGCCTGGCACCAGAAGTCCGACGCGCGAGGGTGGCCGCGCTTCGACAAGGGCGGCGCGGGAACCGCCAGAGACCCGGGCGTCGCGTTCGCGTGGGACGCGATGCGGGAGTACGTGCAGGGGAGGTAGCGGCCGGCTCCGGCACGCGCGATAACGACGCGGTGGGTCCGGAGTGCGCGCGGGCGGCTCTTGCGGTCCGGCTGCCACCGGGCCGGCACGGGCGGCGGTTTGGGCCTGCGCGCTCAGTCCTTCCGTCGCGCCTTCACCGTCACCGGCGACCCCAACCGTCCCGTCCACCCGAGCCGCTCGAAGATCGCCTCGAGCCGCACCGACGCCTGCGGCCGGTCCAGGATCCGGTGCACGCGGATGGGGAGGAAGAAGCCGCGGTGCACGCGCTCGATCCGGAAGCCGTGGCGCTCCAGCTCGAGCTGTAATTCGGCGGGCGAGATCGTCGCGTAGCCGCGGTGCGCGCCGTCTTCCACGCGGCGGATGCGTCGCTTCCAGACCGATTCGAGGCGCGCGAAGCTGCCGGGCGGCGGGAAGTCCACGACCAGCACGTCCCGCGTCACACGGCACAGCTCGCCCACGGCGCGGCGCCAGTCCGGCAGGTGCATGAGGAGCCGCGAGGCGACGGTGCACGCGAACGCGCGGTCGCGGAAGCCGAGCGCGTGCGCATCCGAGACGACGAAGGTGCCTTCCTGCCCCGTGCGGCGAGCCTTCTCCCTCGCGACCGCGAGCATCTCGGGCGAAAAATCGGCGGCGACGACGCTCCGCCCCGAGCGCGCGAGGGGGAGCGCGAGCTTGCCGGTCCCCGCGCCCGCGTCCAGGACCGGCCCGTCGTGGCCGTGCAGCAGCGCGAGATAGAGCTCGACCTCGCGGGCTTCGAGCCAGCCGCCGAACCGACCGCCGAAGCGGTCCGCGTCGTACTCGAGGGCGTGCCTCGGCTCACGATACTGGGTGGCCGCACGAGGGAGCGTCACGAGCGCCTCCGTGCGCCGGGGTCGGCGTCGTCCCCGTCGGTCCGGCGACCATCGCGGCCGTCCGGGCGGCCGCCGATCTCGCCCGCGGGCCGGACCCGCTCGTCCCCGGGCCGGGTCCACTTGCCCGTGGGCAGACCCCGGTCGCCCGGCATGGGGATCCTGGCGAGGAACGCCTCGAGCCGCGCCATGTACGCCTCTGGGCCGTAGCGTTCCCTCGCGAGCTTGCCGGCGCCGTCCGCGATCGACCGCGCCCGCTCCGGGTCCGTGAGAACGCGCACCACGCCCGCGGCGATCGACTCCGGCGCCGCCTCGACCAGCTCGGCGCTCGACGCATCCAGCACCTGCGTGTGCGAACGGATCGCCGTCGCGACGATCGGCCTACCCGCCCGCAGGTACTGGTAGATCTTGAGCGGCGTGTTCGTCCCGCGCGAGCGGCAGGTGACGAGCGCGTCGGCCGCGTGGTGGTAGCGCGGCACTTCCTGGGGCGGGACGGCGGGGACGAAGACGAACGCGTCGGAAACGCCGCGGGCCTCGGCCCGCCGGCGCAGCTCCGCGATCTGCGCGTCCGTGCCGCCGACCAGTACGAATCGCGCATCGGGCGCCGCGGCGCGGACGAGCGGCGCGGCGTCGATCAGGAGGTCGAGCCCCTGGTACGCCTCCAGCGTGCCGGTGTAGAGGACGACGCGCGCGTCGTCGACGCCGAGGAGGCGCCGCAATTCGGTCCGGTCGGCGGGCCCGAGCGTCGGCGGGTCGAAGTCGAGCGTGTTCTCGATCATCTCGAGCGGGCCGCGGTAGCCCCGGGCGATGACGTGGTCGCGCAACTCCGGGCAGATCGCGATCACCCCCGCCGCGCCGGCCAGGGTGTACGCCTCGAGCCGGTCGAAGACCGACACGACGGCGCGCACGTTGAACCGACCGAAGTTGGCGAACTGCTGCGGCAGGCTCGAGTGCATGTCATAGACGTGCGGCAGCCCGACGCGGGGCGCGAGCCAGGCGCCGTGGAAGCCGGCCTCCTCGTGCGTGTGCAGCAGGTCGAAGCGACCGGTCCGCGCGAGGCGCCCGGCCAGGCGGAAGAGCGGCGCATCGAGCGCGAGCTTGGCGATGGACGGGCCGATGGCGACGTCGCCTACGCCCGGCGGACGGGGCGAGCGGTGGATGATGAGTCCATCGACGCCCGGGTCGTCGCCGAAGGGGTAGGTGACCAGCTCGACCGCGTGGCCGAGGCGGAGCAGCGCGCGGATCCGGTGCAGCACGCTGAACGGCGTGCCGCGCGGGCGGAAGAAGGGCTGCGGCGCGACCATCAGGATGCGGCGGCGGACCGTGGTGGCCGCCGCCGCTCCGGCGCTCGAGCGCGACGTCGCCATCGGGCTAGATCATCCCGTTCGCTCGGTACCACTCCGCGGCGCGGCGCAGCCCGACCGGGAGCGGGACCGAGGGCTCGTATCCGAGCTCCGTCCTGGCGCGCGTGATGTCGAAGGCGCGGTCCTGGCGGTACCAGTCGACGCGGCGCGGGAAGATCGGCGGCGCGATGCCGAACGGCCGGCACGCCTTCTCGACCACGTGCCCCGCGACCAGGAGCGGCGTGATCGGCAGTCGCCGGAACCGGACCTGCACGCCCATCGCATCCGCCACCTGCCGCACCAGCTCCTCGATCGTGCAGTGCTTCTCGTCCGCGACGAGGTATGCGCGCCCGTCGCCGCGCTCGGACTCCATGGCCAGCATGAACGCATCGACCAGGTTGTCGATGTAGACGGAGTGGTAGAGCGTCTTCCCGTCGCCGAACATCGGGAACCAGCCGCGGGCGACGCGGCGGAAGATCATGTAGAAGCGCTCCGGGTCGCCGGGGCCGTAGATCCCGGCGGGGCGCAGGATCAGCGTCGGCAGACCGCGTGCGGTGTACTCCTGGACGACGCGCTCGCCCTCGTACTTCGTGCGCTGGTAGTAGTCGGCCGGCGCGATCGGCGAATCTTCCGTCGCCGGCGGGTTCTCGACGTTGCCGTGCACGCCGCACGTGCTGCAGTAGATCAGCTTGCGGACGCCGGCGCGGTAGGCCGCATCGGCCACGATCCGCGTGCCGTCGATGTTGACGTCGTCGTAGACGTCGCGGCCGACGTCGAGCTGGCGGAACGCCGCGGCCACGTGGTGCACGACCTCGACGCCCTGCATCAGCCGCTCGACCGTGGCGCGGTCGGTCACGGAGCCGAGCGTGATCTGCGCGCCCCGGCGCGTCAGCTCGTCGTAGAACAGACCCTTCTGCGTGTCGAGGCCGACCACCTGGTGCCCTTCGTCCAGGAGCCGGCTCACGAGCGCCGAGCCGGTGAAGCCCGTCGCGCCCGTCACCAGGACCTTCATCGTATCGCTCCTTCCCACTCTCTTTGTGTGCCGCCCGGCTGCCGCCGCATCAGCCGGCCGCCGCCACCGGGCGGGCCGGCTTCATCGGGTGGTTCACACCCGACGGGTGCTTGACCAGGAACGGCCCGATCGCCAGGTAATCGAGGTTGCCGGCCAGGAACGCGCGCACGCAGTCGTCCGCCGTGCACACGATCGGCTCCTCGTGCATGTTGAAGCTCGTGTTGATGACGCCGGGCAGACCCGTGCGCCTGCGGAACGCCTCGAGGATGCGGTACATCCCCGGGTTGCGATCCTTGCGCACCAGGTGCGGCCGCGCGGTGCCGTCCAGGTGCACCACGCCCGGCATGTGCCGCCGCATCCACGGCGTGCAGTGGAACGTGATCGTCATGAACTCCGCCGGGTGCTCGGCGCCGTCCAGTTCCTCGAAGCAGCGCGCCCGCTCCTCGTGGATCACCGACGGCGCGAACGGCATGAACTCCGTGCGCGAGAGGTTCACGTTCAGCCAGTCGTTGACCGAAGGGTCCGTTGGCTGGTAGAGGATCGAGCGGTTGCCGAGCGCGCGCGGGCCGTACTCCATGCGCCCTTCCGCGCGTGCGACGACGTGCCCCTCGGCGAGGAGCGCGGCGATCCGTTCCTCGAGCGGCTCATCGAGCGTCTCGGGCGAGAGGCCGTGCTTGTTCAGCGTCGCCTCGATCTCCCGCGCCGTCGGCGCCGTGCCCAGGTAGACGTCCTCGAGCGGCGCCTCCGGCGCCTTCATCGTCCGCGGCAGCACGCCCGGCACGCACGCGGCCAGCGCCGCGCCGACGCACAGCCCGCCGTCGCCCATGTGCGGGTGGACGAAGATCCGGTCGACCTCGGGGAGGCGGTGGACCTCCTCGTTGACGCGCACGTTTGCGAAGACGCCGCCCGCCACGGCGACGTTCCGCAGCCCCGTCTGCCGACACCAGTGGCCGACGTAGCGCCTGACGACGTCCTCGAAGTGGAGCTGGATGCTCGCGGCCAGGTCCTCTCGCCTCCACCCCCTGGGCAGGCGCCGCTCCAGCTCGCGGATCGCGCCGCCGAATGCGACCCGACCCTTGTTGATCAGCCGCCCGCCCTCCTCGTCGATGAACTGCCGCAGGAGCGGGAGGTAGACCGGCTCGCCGTGGGCGGCCAGGCCGGTGATCTTCCCCTCGTGCTTCTGCGCCTTGAAGCCGCAGATGTGCGTGACGTACGCGTAGTAGTTGCCGAGCGAGTTGTAGGCGGACGTCTCGGTCACGTACTCGAAGCGGCCGTTGCGGACCGCGTAGACGAGCGAGCTGCGGCCGTCGCCGCCGCCGTCGATCGAAATCGCGAGCGCGTCGCGAAAGCCGCTCGTGAAATAGGCCGAGGTCAGGTGCGCGAAGTGGTGGTCGATGAAGACGACGGGGCAGCGCAGATCGAACTCGCGCCGCAGGATCGAACGGATCGCCCGGCGACGGTTCCAGTAGACGGGCGCCTGGAGCGTGTAGTAGCCGGTCTCGAGGAAGGGGAGCGCGTCGCGATAGCGCGCCAGGTGACCCGCGACTCGCTTGATCAACCCGCCCGAGCCGTGCTGGATCCCCTGGAACCAGCCGTCGAACGGCTCGAGCTCATCGACGAACTCGCTCATCGTGGCCGCGACGATGGCGGCGTCGAAGTCCTCGGGCCGGCTGCCGCTGAGCCGCATGGCCTCCGCGATCGCGAGCCGCGGGAAGCCGACGACCAGCTTCATCCTGCACAGGCGCTCTTCGTTGACGGCGGCCAGGATCCGGCCGTCTTCGACGACCGCGGCGCCTCCGTCCCCCTCCGTCGTGATCCCCAGAATCCTCACCGGTCCTCCGTGGCTGCTCGAAATATCGGACCCGCCGTCCCGGACGCGGACACCGGGCGGCCCGAGGGGCAAGGCGTGTTCCCCACCCGCCCGGTCGAGGCGGCGACCGAACGCCGCCTGTAAGCGGCGGTTGTGGGGAGGCCGCGGCCCTCATCGCGCGCGCCGGGTGTGGACCCGCCGCAACGCCACCGCGGCCCGGGGACCACACGGCGCCCGGGCATCACACGGCGGTCCGAGCGCCCCCACGGCAGTCCGGGGCCAGCGGCCGACGCCGACCGGCGTCAGGACTCGAGCCCGCCGCGCGCCGCCTCCGCCGCACCCCGCAGTGGCCCCGTCCGCTGGAGCGGGTAGATCACGCTCCCGACCAGGCCGAGGAGCACGCCCTTGGTGCGCAGCAGCAATGCCGTCGAGAGGCCTACGGCCGGTGCCACGCCGAACCGGCCGAGCGCGTACATGTGCGCCCACTCGGAGAGGCCGATCCCGCCGAACGAGATCGGCAGCATCGTGACGAGGAGGATGACCGGCGTGGCGAGGAAGGTGTCGCCGAAGGCGACGGCGCCGCCGAATGCGCGCGCCGAAAAGTAGATGTTGAGCGCCGCGCCCACGTAGAAGAGGAAGGAGAGCGCGATGCAGCGCGCGAGCACGCCCGGATGCCCGCGGTACGCCTCGAGGGCGTCGTGCAGCCGCATGACCTTGCGCACGGCGCCGTGCCCGTCGAAGCGGCGGACCCAACCCGCCGCACGGCCGTCGAGGAGCGCCCAGACCGCCGCACAGAACGCCGCGCCCACCCCGGCGACGAAGCCGTACACCCAGAGGTGCCACGTCCCGGCGGGCGCGAAGGGCAGCAGCGCGACCGCGATCGCTACCAGCGCAGTGAAGCCGGTCAGCCGCTCGAGGACGACCGCGGCGATCGCCGTCGACGCGTCGCCGGTGCGGCGGCCCATGAGGTAGCCGCGCACCAGGTCGCCGCCGACGTTCGTCGGGAGCACGTTGTTGAAGAGGTAGCCGATGACGTACAGGTTGACGCACGCGCCGAGCCCGGCCGCGCCCGAGCGCGCGTTCAGCAGGAGCTGCCACTTGCGCGCGCTGATCACGATCAGGACCGGAGACATCGCGAGCGACAGCACGAGGTACCACGGGTCCGTCTCCCGCAGCGTCCGCCCGAAGTCGGCCCAATCGACCTTCCCCGCAATCCACGCGATCAGCGCGATGCTGACCGCCAGGTGCACGATCCGTTTCGGCCGGAGCAGTTGTGCCACCGGGCGCGCGAGCGCCATGAGGATGCCTCCGTTCCCAGGTCGTTCGGGCGCGTTGAGCGGCCCGCCCGCGACCGCGACCGGGCGCAAGATGCATGCGGCTCGGTGGGGCCCGAAAATTGAACCGAAACCGGCTCGACCGTGCACGGCAAACCCCTGCCATTGCGGGAGTCTACCCATGGAGTCGCCTATAGTCCGGAGCCTGAGCGGGCCCTTCCTCGTCGACGCACACGTCCACTTCTACCGGTGTTACCGTCCCGCGCCGTTCCTGGACGGCGCGCTCGACAACTTCCGGCGCCACGCCGTGCGGCTCCGGCTGGACCCGCAAACACCGGCCTTCCTGTGTCTGACCGAGACGGCAGACGACCACTGGTTCCAAAGCCTCCGCGACGGCGCGGACGGCCGTACGTTCGGCCGCTGGTCGATCCAGAACACCGACGACGACTGCGCACTCCTCGCCCGCAGCGTGCGGGACGAGACGATCGTCCTCGTCGCGGGCCGGCAGATCGCCGCCCGGGAAGGGCTCGAGGTCCTGGCGATCGGCATGGGCGAAGAGCTGCCGGACGGCCAGCCGCTCCGGCGCACGATCGACCGCGTCCACGCGCTCGGCGGCGTGCCCGTCATCCCCTGGGGCTTCGGCAAGTGGTGGTTCCGCCGCGGCAGGATCGTCCGCGGGCTGATCGAGCGGCCGCCCCGCGGACGCCTCTTCCTCGGCGACAACGGCGGCCGCCCGCGCGGGCTCGGCGATCCGCCGCTCTTCGGCCGGGGCGCCGGCCGCGGGATCTGGACGCTGCCCGGTAGCGATCCGCTCCCCTTCCCCTCCCACGAGCGGCGCGCCGGCTCGAACGGCTTCGTGCTGAACGGACCGCTCGACCTGTCGCGCCCTGCCGACGCGCTGAAAGAGCGGCTGCGCGCCCTCGTCGCACAGCCGCTCGCCTACGGCGCCGGCGAAGCCGTCGCCCCCTTCCTCTGGCACCAGGTCGTCATGCAGCTCCGGAAGCGGGCACGGCAGGTGAGTCGACCGGTCGCGAACCGGTGAGCTCCAGGGCGATCCGCTCGGCGATGGGGTCCCTCGAGCCGCACGCGCCGAACGGCGACCGGCGCTCGAGCAGGTCCTCCGCGCCGCACGCCATCTCGTTCCGCACCGCGAAAGCGAACTCGCGACGGAGCAGCGCCTCGCGGTCGAGCCCTGCCTCGGCCGCGCCCAGCACTCTGGCGTACCGGCGACCGTAGGTGCGGACCCGCGTCTCGAGCGCCTCGGGGTCCCGAAGCGCGCCGAACCGCCGGGCGGCGTCCTCGAGCAGCGAGTAGGGCGACCGCGGTGCGCCCGGGAGCGGGATATCCGCCGTCACACACGGGGGCGACGTCACGCCCAGCTTGCCGAACACCCGGTCGACGACCTCCTCCGCGATCCGGCGCGCCGTCGTGAACTTCTCCGCCACCACGGTCAACAGCCCGGGCGCTCCGTCGGCCGCGTGATCCACGATCCGGTGGTGGCGGAGCAGGACCGGCTCGCCGCTCGGGGTGCTACGCGCGCCCGCCGCACCTCCCGGCTCCAGCGGGATCCGACCACGGTGCACGACGGCGATGTCGTCCCTATGCAGCTCCCACCCCGGCACCGCCTGATTCACCTCGCCCAGGAACGCTGCGACGTACCGCTCCGCCTCCGGCGCCCACGGGTCGCCCGCGTGGGCGAAGTGCGCCGTGCCCACGAGCGAGAGCCCGCGCCACGGCGTGACGAACAGCTTGCGCCCGCCCGCACTCGAGACGGCGAACCCCACCCGCGGGCCGAGCGCCGGCACGACCAGATTGAGCGCGATCGAGAAGGGCGGGAGCGGGACCTCCCTGCTGAGGAGACGTGCCGTGATCTCCGGCGCCGCGGCGCCTGCCGCGACCACGACGACCCGTGCCCGGACATCGAAGCGCCGACCGTCCAGCCGGTCGCGCGCGCGCACCCCGGCGAGGCGACCGCCGCGGTAGAGCGGCGCCGTGCACTCCACGTGGTTCGCGGCGACCGCGCCCGCGCCGCACGCGTCCAGGACCACCTCGAGGACCAGCCGCTCCGGGCTGTACATCTGGGCGTCATAGACGAGGGCGGCGCCCTCGAGATCCGGCGTATCGAGCTGCGGGACGAGCGCCACGCACTCGTCG
Source organism: uncultured Gemmatimonadaceae bacterium (assembly GCA_964410055.1). Taxonomy (GTDB): domain Bacteria; phylum Gemmatimonadota; class Gemmatimonadetes; order Longimicrobiales; family RSA9; genus CALBZE01. Next base: position 13,968 of record CAYPGK010000072.1, read on the forward strand.
CGCGTGAGCAGCCGGCTCCGCGGCAGGCGTCGCTCACCGGCTACGCCACGGTTGCGGTCCCAGGAGAGCGCGTCGTTGATCGCGAGCGCCGCGCGGTAGACCGAGCGCTGCCCCACGCCACGCCCGTAGATCGGCAGGACGAACGGCAGCGGCTCGACCAGGTGCGGCGCGATCCGCAGCCACGCCGTCCGCTCCCGGATCGACGCCCGCATCCGCCGCACGTCCAGGTGCTGGAGGTAGCGGAGCCCGCCGTGCACGATCTTGAGACAGTTCGCCGATGCACCGCCGCCGAAGTCCGCCCGGTCGATGATCGCGACGTCGAGCCCGCGGAGCGCCGCGTCCCGGGCCACGCACGCGCCGACGATCCCGCCGCCGACCACCAGCACATCGAACTCCCGCCCGCTCAGTCCGTCGACTTGCCGCTTCACGTCTCACCCCCGTCGTCAGCCGCCTCGGCGTGCCGATAGCACGCCGCCATGCACGACAGCAGCACGTGGTGCTGCAGGCCCAACCAGCTCCGCCCCTCGAAGTCGCCCAACCCGAACTCCCGCCTCAGGCGCACGTGCTCCGCGCGGGCGCGTGCGACGGCTCGGGACACCGGGTCCGAGGGCCCCGCTTCCGCTCCTTGCGGCTCCCCCCCCCCCCCCCCCCCCCCCCCCCCCCCCCCGCCCCCCCCCCCCCCCCCCCC
>CAYPGK010000073.1:0-14576 GCA_964410055.1 uncultured Gemmatimonadaceae bacterium
TTCCGGCATGTCCGAAGTGCCCGGGGTATCCGGAGTGCCCGGGGTATCCGGAGTGCCCGGGGTATCCGGAGTGTCCGATGTGCGCAGGGTGTCCGGAGTGTCCGGGGTGTCGGGGGTGACGCCACGCTCGGCCGGCCCCTGATTGCCGTCGTGCAGTTCAGCCAACAACGAGATCGCGTTCAGGAGCGTGAGCTGCGTGGCCTTGAGGCCGAGCGGCCGAAGCGCCTCGTCATAGAGCCGCGTCAGCGCGCGGGAAACCCAGCGCGCTCGGAAGCAGAGACACTGCTCTGCCATGACCTGTGCTGCGTCGAGATGGTCGGACACGATGGTTGTATATACAAGTATCGAAGAGCGAGCGCAAGAGGCATGTCGAGCAAGCGCAGAGGCACGTCGGGGGACGACGACACTACGGCGTAAACAACGGCACGACAAAGCGTTAACGCATGTTTATTGGGGACCTCGCCGCCGGAGGCGCGGCGCCGCCAACCGTTCGAACATGTCCTCGCCCCCGGGCCGTAGCGCTCTGTCTGCAGGAGTTGTTGGTCGTCGGAGGGTACTCGAGCGGTCGGTGGGCCGCCCGCGGCGATCGAGAAGAACTCGGGGGTGTAGGCGGGACCGGCAGTCGGAACGGAAGGGCGCGCCCGCGGGCGGGCCGGTCGGTGGGCTACACTCGCCACCTGAGCCCTGAGCCCTGAGCCCTGAGCCCTGAGCCCTGAGCCCAGAGACCCAAGACCCAAGACCCAAGACCTGCCTCCCCCCCACCCCTCACGGCGCAAACAAAACATGCGTCCACCGGTCTCCCGCCACACCAACGCCATGACGAGTGTACCGGCAGTTCAGGAGGTTCCGGCGATGGCCGGCGCTGCCCATCCACTGCCGAAACGCGGCCTCGCCCGTGCGGACGCCATAGGCAATGTTCTCCGCGGCGGCGGAGAAACGGATCCCGGCGGCGCGCATCCGGTCGAACGGGGTGGTGCTTTCGGGCGATCTGTGGGAGAAGTAGCCGCGGCGGAGCATGTCCTGACTATGGGCGGCGGCGACGTTCGCGGCGCGGGCGTCCCAGGTGAGCGTTGGGCAACCGGCGTCTCGCCGGGCGGCCTGTGCGAGCGCGACGAATCGTTCGATGGCGACGTCGGGCGGCTCGGCGGACACGGTGTGCCCACCCGTCGGCGCGGGCGACGGGGCTACGGTGCAGGACGCGAGGGGGATGATGCAGGCGGCGAGGGTGCTGGTCCGGATCCAGGCGGACCGGGTCGGTCGCCTGGCGATACCGACGACCGCCGCGGATGGCGCGGTGGGTGTGGCCGCGGCGGAGGCTGCCAAGGGCGCGAGGGCCTTGGTGCGGGCCGTTCGGTTTGCCGCGGGGGTGGAGCGGTCGGGTCGCATGGGTTTGGAGGCGTCGATCTCGGGGCATAGTCGCGGCGGTCGCTTCGACGGGATGCAAGAGGGTGGCCGACGGAGTCGCAGCGGCGGCGCGATCCGCCATGGCGTCGCCCCGACCCGACTTACACGATTGCCCTCGAATCAGGCCGTCGCTACGTTCGAGGGGAGGAGGGCATGCCGCCATGGAAGGACGCCGAACCCCAGCCCGCTGGACCTACGCCGAGTTCGCCCGCCTGCCGAACGACTCGGGCACGCGCCACGAAGTCATTGCGGGAGAACTGGTCGTGACGCCCTCCCCGGGGACGCGCCACCAGCGGATCGTGACGAACCTGATCGCGATGCTGGCGCCCTTCATCCGAGCGAACGAACTCGGCTGGATCTTCCCGGGCCCGATCGACGTCCTCTTCGCCGAAGGCGACTACCTGACGCCCGACCTCGTCTTTGTGCGCAGAGAGCGGCGCGGGATCGTGAGCGACCGCGGGATCGAGGGCGCACCCGACCTCGTCGTCGAGATCGCCTCTCCCTCCACCGCAGGGCGCGACCGCGGGCTCAAGCGCGAGCGCTACGCCCACTTCGGAGTCCCCGAGTACTGGGTCGTCGACCCGGATGCGCGGCGGATCGAGCGCTGGCGCTTCGCCGTCGACCTGGCGGAACCCGAGGTCGCACACGAGCGGCTCCTCTGGGAACCGATTCCTGACGGCCCGGCGCTCGAGGTGCCGGTGCGCGAGATCACCTCGGACCTGGACGAGTGACACGGGGAGACAAGTGACACGGGGATTGGCCGGGCGATACCGGGACTCGCCAGGCGGCGCCGGGACCCTCCTGCCAACGTCGGATACGGCCAGATCGCGCAAACGAATGAAGATCCCTCGCATCTGACATCTGACCCCTGACCCCTGACCCCTGATACCCGATACCTGCTCCCTGACCCCTGCCGTCATTCCACCCTAAGCGCCACCATCGGATCGACCCGCACTGCGCGCCGGGCGGGGAGCACGCTCGCCAGGATCGCGACGAAAACGAGCACCGAGGAGACGCCGAGGAGTGTCAGCGGATCGCGGGCGGAGACGCCGAAGAGCATCGCCTCGATCAGCCGCCCGCCCGCCAGGGCGCCGGCGATCCCGAGCGCGGCGCCGATCGCGACGGGGATCATTCCCTGCCGCACGATGAGGCCGACGACGCTCCGCTCCGGGGCGCCGAGCGTGCGGCGGATCCCGATCTCGGCGGTGCGCTCGGCGACGAAGTAGCTGAGCACGCCGTAGAGGCCGACTGCGGCGATCACGAGCGCGAGCGCGCCGAAGAGGGTGAAGAGCGTGGCGCCGATGCGGTACGGCGCCTTGTCCGCACGGATCATCTCTTCGAGCGGCCGGACCGCGACGTACGGCAGGTCCGGTGCGATGGACTGGACGGCGGCGCGAACCTGGTGCACGTGCGCGGCCGGCTCGCCGCGGGTTCGGACCAGGAGCGCCGGGCCGAAGTAGGGCGGCATCTCCGCGTCGCGACGGCGCGGGAGGTAGACGTGGGGGATGGTCGGCTCGTCGAGGTAGCGGTGGCGCACGGTCTCGACGATCCCGACGATGCGGGTGCAGCCGCCGTCTTCGACCTGGTCGCCGAGCGGGATGCAGCGGCCGTAGGGATCGCCGCCGGGCGCGAGGACGCGGGCCATCCGCTCGTCGAGGATGGCGATGGGCTCGGCGCCCGCGAGGTCCTGGGGCGTGAACTCCCTGCCGCGCAGCACGCGCGTGCCGGTAGTGGCGAAGAAGCCGTCGTCGACCCAGTTCACGTACGGCCCCTCCTCGACGAGGTCGGTGTCGGCGTTGGCGTTGTCGTAGCGGATCGACTGCGCGCCGCCGCCGAGGGGGGTGAAGTGGACCATCGCCGCGCCTTCGACGCCGGGGATGCGACGGACGCGCTCGCGGGCCTCGGCGTAGAGCGTCTCGCGCGTGTCGCGGTCGTAGCCGGCCTTCGCGAGGTCGACGGTAACGGCGAGGAGGCGGTCGGTCTGGAGGCCGGGGTGAATCGCGTTCACCTCGCGGAGCGAGCGGATCAGCAGCCCCGCGCAGGCCAGGAGCACGAGGGAGAGTGCGACCTGGAGCGCGACGAGCGCGCGGCGCGTGCGGCCGCGGCCGGGTCGCACCCCGGCGTCGCCGCTCTTGAGCCCGTCGGCGGGTTCGACGAGGGCGGAGCGGAGCGCGGGCGCGATCCCGAAGACCAGCCCCGACAGGAGCGTGACGCCGAACGCGAAGCCGAGGACGCGGAGGTTCAGGTCGGCCGCGCCGGGAGGGAGCGGGAACATGCGTGTGAGCCCGGAGCCTGCGGCGGCGAGCGCGATCCCGGCCGCGCCGCCCAGAGCCGCGAGGACGACGCTCTCGGTCAGGTGCTGACGAATCAGACGACCCCGCGTCGCACCGAGCGAGGCGCGGACCGCCGTCTCCCGCCGCCGTGCGGTGCCGCGCGCCAGGAGCAGGTTCGCCACGTTCGCGCAGGCGATGATGAGGACGAGCGCGGTCACGCCCATGAGCATGGGCGCGACGGTGGTCGCCCGGGAGAGGGCAAGGGGCAGGCTCCGGGCGTAGGCCAGCGATGCGAGCCGTACGTCGGGCGTCTGGTCGAGCCCGGGGTAAGCCTCGGCCGCGTGGCGGAGTGCCGCGGCCGCTTCCGCCGCCGCCGTCGCCGGCTCGACGCCGGGCGCGAGCCGTGCGACGTAGGCGACCGCCGCCATCGCGGGCTCGGTACGCCACTCGTCGTCGTCGAACATGAGCCCGAGAGGCGCGGCCATTGCGGTCGGGAGCCAGACATCGATCGGGATCGGGTCCACACCCGTGAATGCCGGCTCCGTGACGCCGATCACCGTTACGGCCTGGCCGTTCAGCAGGAGCGTGCGGCCGACGATGTCGCGCACGCCGCCGAAGCGGCGCTGCCAGAAGCCGTGACTCAGCACCGCGACCGGGTGCGCGCCCTCCACCGCGTCCTCCTCCGCAGTGAAGAAGCGGCCCACGGCCGGATGCACGCGAAGCAGCGAAAGGTAGTTCCAGCTCACGACCTGGCCGAGCACCTGCTCGGCGTTCTCGCCGCGGTCCAGGTCGAGGCTCATCGGGAAGACCAGCGCCGCGACGTCGGCGAAGCCCCGGGCGCCGTCGCGCATGGCCTCGTAGTCCACGTACGAGCCCAAGCCGCCGTTCGGCGTCCGGACCCACCCCTCGTCGCGCACGATGAGGACGCGCACGACCTCGTCCGCGTCGCGCACGCCCGCCGGCGGACGCAGGAACAGCGCGTCGACCACGCCGAAGACGACGGCGTTGCCGCCGATCCCGAGCGCGAGCGTCGCGACCGCGGCGAGGGTGAACGCCGGACGGCTCCGGAACGTACGCAGCGCGAGCTGCACATCGGCGACGGCGTCGTCGAGCCACCGGACGCCGCGCGCGTCCCGCGTCGCCTCGCGGACCTGCGCGAGCCCGCCCAGCGCGAGGTGCGCCTGGCGCCGCGCCTCCTCCGGGCTCATCCCCCGCGCGATGTTCGCTTGGGTCTGCATGTCGAGGTGGAACGCGAGTTCTTCGTCGAGTTCGCGGTCCTCGCGGGTGCGGGAGAAGAGCACGCGGAGGCGGTGGTGGAGGTCGGAGAGGAGATGCATGGTTGGGGGGTAGGTCTTGGGTATCAGGTACCAGGTACCAGGTACCAGGTATCAGGTATCAGGCGTCGGGAGTGGTGCGTTGGGTGCCGCGGGGGTTCGCGTCGTGGCGGCACGCCCGCGAGCTTCGATTGTCCGCCCCATCTGCGAGCGCGGCGCGGGGCGAGTGCCGCTGCGCGGCGGGCGTCGGGCGGCTCTCGTGGCGAGAGTCCGGGGCGTGGCGGCTCACGCCACACCTCCTTCCCACCCCAGCACCCAGTTCACCGCACGCGACGCGCGCTCCCACTCCGCACGCTCCCGCTCGAGCTGCCGCTCTCCCGACGGCGTCAGCATGTAGTAGCGAGCGCGTCGGTTGTTCTCCGTCACCCGCCACTCCGAGCGGATCCACCCCTTGCGCTTCATCCGCTGCAGCGCCGGGTAGAGCGAGCCCTGGCTCACGCGGAACACGTCGCGGCTCATCTGCTCGATCCGCTGCGCCAGCCCCCAACCGTGCATCGGCTCGAGCGAGAGCGCCTTGAGCACGAGCAGTTCGAGCGTGCCCTGGAGGAGTTCTCCGGAATGGTCGGTCATCCTGATCTCTCTCATCGATCCCGGTAGCGCGCGTCTCGGTCGGGCGCGGTGGTGCGGGCCTCGCACGAGGCCGACTCCCTGTCACGTCGCCACAGCGGAGCTCGTCGCCGCTTCTCCGCACGGCCAAGGGGGCGGCGGGTTTTTCTTCAGACTTTCTGAAGGAACATGATGCCATCGCTCCTTCAGACTGTCAAGAGGAAGGAAGAGGTGGAGGCCGGGGCGGGGTCGGTACGCCGGCGGCGCCCGGTTGCGGGCTCCCGCCACATCATTCTGCGGGAGCCCGCAACCGGGAGTCTCACTGGCGCTGGCCGGGCGAACCGAAGATCGTCCGCCACAGGATCGCAATCGCGTGAATCACGAGGACGAACTCCATGGTGTTCATAGACCCTCCTCTTTCCGATCTCACCTCGCCGGGGACCACCCCCGGCCCGATGAGAGCGTACCGACCGACTTCACGAACGAAAAAACACAACACGGCCATCCCCCTCCCGGTGAACGGCCGGATGATCATGCGCCCCTAGCCCTGCTCGGTCGTGGAGGGTGCGGTCGCCGACGGAGTCGCGGGACTGGTAACGGCAGGGGCTGCCGCGGAGGTCGGGGCCAGGTCGATGTGTACGGAGCCGTTCCGGCCAGGTCTTATCAGCCAGTGGTGGGAAGGAGATCGAGCGTCGGACTTACCGCCCCTTCCGCTTCTTCGGCTTCGGCTCCGCCACCTCTGCGGCGGTGGCGAGGACGAGGCGGGAGAGGAAATCGGGGTCGTCGAGGTAGTCGTCGGCGACGAAGTACAGCTTGGAGCCGGGGAAGATCGGGCCTTCCACGGGCGTGCCGATCAGCGCGCGACCCGCCGCTGTCGGCTTGAGGAAGAGCCGGTCATCGCAGACGAAGGCGACCACCTTGTTCTCGACGTAGATCGCGTACTCGCCGAACATCTTGCGGGTCGAGACGCCGCCCACGCCGCGCAACTGGTCGAGGACGAAATCGAGGAACTCCCGGCTCGAAGCCACACTCGCCTCCAGAGGATCTTGGACACGCGCGTGAAGGAGCCGACCTACCGCCGAGCACCCGCATCGGCCGCCCGGAGTAGCTCCGACACCCGTGCGGCCTCCCTCCGCGCGGTCCACACGTCCCGGTCGATGACGACGAACTCGATCCCGGTCCCGGCAGCCGGGTTGCCGGGTGAGATGAAGACGACTCCCCTCGCATCGCCGGGGCGAAAGATACGATCTCCGACACGGTCGAGCACCTCTTCGAAACCGAGGCGGAACTCCCAGTCGGGGTGAACGATGGCGAACGGCGCCCGCGCCCAATCGCCGGTCAGGCGGTTGACGGTGGTCATCGGGGTCGAGGTCCCGCCCCAGCGGCCGTTGCACTCGACCCAGTGCAGTGCGGCCCGGTCGGGGTCGTCGCCCACGAGGATAGCGTCGAAGCTGCACCGGCCGAAGTAGCCGAGTCGCTGGAACAGCGAGGCGAGGAGCGTGGCCTCGTGGGCGATGCGATGCACGGTTTCGGGCGCGAGCTGTGCGGGCGCCGCGCCGGTGAAGCGGCCGGCGTCGCCCCCGATGTCCTGTTCGAAGACGCCCTCGACGACGGGCGGGCCGTCGTCGATCTCGGGGACCCAGAGCTGCGCCGATGGGCTCATGGCGACGGGGGTCTCCCAGACGGAGACGAGGAGGGGGAAGGGACGTCGCCAGCCGAGGCGGCGGAAGAGGTCGGCGAGCTCGGCGAGCAGCGCGTCACGTGGCCGGCCGCGGAGGCGCGCGCAGTCGAGGATCGTGTTGCCTCGCGACCCCGCGGAGCTCGGCAGCTTGAGGACGATCTGGTCGCATTGCGGGGCGAGGCGCTCGATGCCGCGGAGGAGCGAGTCGGCATCGCGCGCCGCGCACGACGGCGGCAGCGCGTCCGGGCCGAGGAGCTCGGCGACGCGCAGGGCGAACCAGAGCTTGTCGTTGACGCTCCGCGCGACACGCGGCGGCGGCGCGGCCACGTGGACGGGCGCGCCGCCCGCGTCGCGGGTGATGGCCGCGGCAAGCTGCCAGACGGCCGGCGAGCTGATGTAGGGGTGCAGCGTCAGCCCGCCACGCGCGCGGGCGGCGGCGGCGAGGCGGTGGACGACGTCGGGGTCGCGGCGGCAGAGCGTCGCCAGCGACGCCCGCGAATGCGACCGTCGCGCGCGGAGCACCTCGACGTCGCCGAGGCCGAGGGTGTCGCGGCAGTACGCCGCGAAGGCGGGGTTCCACTCGTCGCATACCGCCAGGAAGTCGCCGGTGCCGGCGAGGGGGAGGGGCCGGTACTCGAGCCCGCTGGGCTTCGGCAAGCCGACCTCCTGGATCCCGGCGGTGTCGTGGAGGAAGAGGGAGGCGCCGGTGCCGCAGCCGGCGCGGACGGCATAGCCGTAGGGCCGGACATCGTCGATCCCGGGCTGGCGCCGGCGGATGCGGTCGGCAAGGGCCGCGATCTCGTGCGTCCGGTCCGGGTCGATCGCGACGGGGGTCTGTGGGACGATCGGGATCGGACCGGCCTGGGTCCGTCGTCCGCTGGGATGGTCGGGTGCGCGCGTGGCGTTGGGGTTGCGGGCCATGCGGGTGACGAGGTGCAAATTCGTCGCCACCCCTGCCCCCTCCCCTCTCCCGTCCCCCTCCCGCCTCCCGGACCACGTTTCAGTTTTTTACTACCGGCGACGATTCGGTCGGGAGGGGCGGTTCGGCGGGCCCGATGTGCTATGCACCCGACTCCGGGACGCACCGGACATGCGCCGTTGGGCCGGATTCCCGGGGCGTTCGGGCCGAACTCTTAATTATGAAACCTGGTCCGGTAAGGGCCGGTTTGGCTATGGTGCGATCCCGTGCTGCTGCAGCCGCCGATACATCGCACTCCGACTCAACCCCAGCGCCTCCGCCGCCCGACTCACGTTCCCGTCGAAGCGCTCCAGCGCCCGCCGGATCAGGTACTTCTCCACCTCCTCCAGCGTCATCTCCTCCAGCCGCCCCGCCCCCCCGTCCGCCGCCCGCGGCCGCAAGGCAAGATCATCCGCCCGTATGACCTCTCCCGCGCACATGAGGACCGCCCGCTCGACCGCGTGCTCCAGCTCGCGGACGTTGCCCGGCCAGGGGTGCATCTGCATCTGCCGCAGCGCCTCGGGGTCGAAGCCGCGGATCCGCTTGCGATAGCGGGCCGCCGCGTGCCCGAGGAAGTGCATGGCGAGCGCGGGGATGTCCTCCGTCCGCTCACGCAGCGGCGGGAGGTGGATCTCGACGGTGTTGAGCCGGTAGAGCAGGTCCTCGCGGAAACGCCCCTCGGCGACCTCCTTGCGGATGTCGACGTTGGTCGCGGCGATGACGCGCACGTCCACGCGCCTCGTGCGCCCCGAGCCGACGCGCTGGAACTCGCCCGTCTGGAGCACGCGCAGCAGCTTGGCCTGCTGCGAGTGCGGCATGTTGCCGATCTCGTCGAGGAAGAGCGTGCCCTGATCGGCGAGCTCGAAGTAGCCGACGCGGTCGGTCTTGGCGTCGGTGAACGCGCCCTTGACGTGCCCGAACAGCTCGGACTCGAAGACTCCCTCGCTCAGCCCGCCGGCGTTCACGGTCACGAGCGGGCGGCTCGCCCGGGGCGACGCTGCGTGCAGCCAGCGCGCGACGACCTCCTTCCCCGTCCCGTGCTCGCCCGTGATGAGCACGTTCGCGTCCGACGGCCCGATCCGCTCCATCACCTCGAGGATCGGCTTCATGACGCGCGAGCCGGCGATCATCTCCGGGAGCCCGTCCTTGCGGAGCAGCCGGTTCTCGCTCTCGAGCCGCTCGCTGCGACGGAGCGCGCGCCCCAGCTCGACCTGCGTGCGCAGGATAGAGATCAGCCGCTGGTTGTCCCACGGCTTCTCGACGTAGTCGCCGGCGCCGCGGCGCATCGCCTCGACCGCGCTCTCCACGCTGCTCCACGCCGTCATGACGACGACGGGCAGCGACGCGTCATTCCCGCGCAGAACGCTCAGCAGGTTCAGCCCTTCCTTCCCCGACGTCGTGTCGCGCGTGTAGTTCAGGTCGATCAGGACGGCATCGAAGTCGCTCTCCTGGACGGCCTGGATCACGCCGGCCGGCGACGTCTGCGTCTCGATCTCGAAGCCCTCGCCCTTCAGCAGCAGGCGCAGCGCTTCGAGCACGTCCGGCTGGTCGTCCGCGATCAGGATGCGGGGGGTGTCGTTCGCCATCTGTCTCCTACTTCGGGACCGGTCAGGGCGCCGTCATTGCAGCGCAAGGCGCAAACCGTTTTCGCGGGCCAATTTATCACACAGTGCGAGTCGGGCGAAAGGCGGGCCTCGGCCGGCAGGACTGCGGAAGACCGAGCGACCATGCTCCCCGAACGCCGTCGCCGTGTTGTGCCGCCGGCGTCACCCCCCACGCTCCGCCGTGCGGCCGGCTTCACCCCCGACGCACCGCCGTCCGCTCCGGCGAAAGCGCCTTCTCCCTCACCCCCCGCACGCCGCCGCCCGTTCCAGCATCAACGCCTTCTCCCGCTCGTTCATCGTGAGCGACGCCGCACGCTCGAACTCCGCGCGTGCTTCATCGGTGCGGCCGAGCTTGAAGAGGAGGTCGCCGCGGACGGCGGGGAGCAGGTGGTAGTTCTTGAGGGCGGGCGCGTCGCGGATCGCGTCGACGGCCTCGAGGCCGGCCTCGGGGCCGAACGCCATCCCGAGAGCGACGGCGCGGTTCAGCTCGACGACGGGCGTGGGAGCGACCTGCGCGAGCGCGTCGTAGAGCGCGGCGATGCGGGGCCAGTCGGTCTCCTCGGCGGTCAACGCCTGTGCGTGACACGCGGCGATCGCGGCCTGGAGGGTGTAGGGGCCGGGTGCGCCGCCGATGGAGCGGGCGCGCTCGAGGGCGGCGAGCCCGCGACGGATGAGGAGTCGGTCCCAGCGGGAGCGGTCCTGGTCGAGGAGGAGCACCGGCTCGCCCGACGGGCCGACGCGCGCGCGCAGCCGCGAGGCCTGGATCTCCATCAATGCGACGAGGCCGTGGACCTCCGGCTCGTCGGGCGCGAGCTCGGCCAGGATGCGGCCGAGGCGGAGCGCGTCGTCGCAGAGCGCGGGGCGCACCCAGTCGCCTCCGGCGGTGGCGGAATAGCCTTCGTTGAAGATGAGGTAGATGACCTCGAGCACGGAGCCGAGGCGCGCGGCCATGTCGGCGCCGCGGGGGACCTCGAAGGGGACGCGTGCTTCCCGGAGCGTGCGCTTGGCACGCACGATCCGCTGCGCGAGCGTCGCGACGGGCACGAGGAACGCGCGGGCGATCTCCTCGGTCGTCAGCCCGCCGACCATGCGCAGCGTGAGCGCGACGCGCGCCTCGGTCGAAAGGACCGGGTGGCAGCAGATGAAGATGAGGCGCAGCAGGTCGTCGCCGATCGGGTCGTCGATTGCTTCATCCAGGTCCGGCACGGCCATCTCCTGGTCCACCTCGAGCTCGCGCCCGAGCTCTTCGTGCTTGCGCTCGAGACGCTGGCCGCGGCGCAGGTAGTCGATCGCCCGGTGCTTGGCGGCGGCCATGAGCCACGCGCCCGGGCGGTCGGGGATCCCCGCCGCCGGCCACTTCTCGAGCGCGGCGACGAATGCGTCCTGCGCCAGGTCCTCGGCCACGCCGATGTCGCCGGTCAGGCGCGTCAGCGCGGCGATGATCCGGGCGGACTCGATCCTCCATACCGCCTCGATCGCGCGGTGCGTCTCGGGTGAGTTCATTCGGGGTCGTGCGCCTGCTCGGGGGATGCGAAGTCGTGTTCTGCCGACGTGAACGTCGTCGAGTCCCACTCACGTAAACGTCGCATCGCCTGCAGGCGCGGACAATCGTCCTCTCGCGCGTCAGCCCCGCGCCCCGAGGAGCAGGCGACGCACCGCGCCATCCCGCAGCGCCAACCCCAGCCACACGAGCACGCCCACGTAGACCGGGAAGAGCGTGTGGCTGAAGAGCGGGTTGAGCAGCCGCACGTGCGTGGCCACGGCGCCGCCGAGGTACCCGGTCAGCAGGATCGCGCCGAGCACCGCCGTGCGCGGGATCAGGTGGAGCACGACGCAGGCGAGGAGGATGAGCCCGATCCCGGCGACGGTGCTCTCGGGGTAGCCGAGCTGGACCGTGCCCTCCACGGCGGGCTGCGCGCGCGTCAACTTGCCGATCGCGTCGAAGAGCAGGAACAGGACGGCGAGTCCGCTGAGCACCCGGCCGACCCAGCGCTGCGTCCCGGAGACGGGATCTGCGCCGGAGGCGTCGTGTGCCGGTGCCGCGTGCTCGATTGCGGGTGCAGCCTTCTCGGTGGTCGTCATCGTCCTCCTCCCATGCGGTCGAGTAGGAATCGCAGTATCTACGGCGTCGAAGTCGAACTTGGGAACGTGCCCCGCGCGCACGGTCGGACGGCCATGCCGGGGCGGGCCGACCGTGCCCGTGCTGATCACGCCCCCTCACCCGCAGCACCCTGACAGTTGATGATCCACGGCGTCCCGTAGCGGTCGACGAGCATGCCGAAGCGCTCGGCCCAGAACGTCGTCTGGAGCGGCATCGTCACCCGGCCGCCATCGGCGAGCGCGTTGAAGATGCGGTCCACCTCCGCGGGCTCGTCGACCTGGATCGCCACGCTGAACCCCTGCTGCGGCGCGGCCTGCCCGGGAGGTGCATCGCCGCCCATGAGCACGGCACCCTTCGTGACGAGCGTCGCATTGATCACGCGGTCCTTCCAGTCGGCAGGCACCTGGTCCGCCATCGGCGACTCCCCGTTGGTCGTGATCTGGAGCTCGCCGCCGAGCACACCTTGGTAGAAGCGGAACGCTTCGGCACACTGACCGTCGAAGCCCAGGTACGGGACGAACTGCATGGCACACCTCCTCGTGGTTCGTTTCCGGAACTCGCCGTGGTATAAACCGACGGTGGCACACCCTCGTGCCACACCCGTAGCTACCCATACGTCGAACGAGCGGACCGGAAGTCGACACAGGTCGAACGACGGGCCCGAGGCCTCGACATCATGTCGCCTCGACCCCGGGCCCGGGACGCCTGGATGTTGCGATGTATTTCGACCGGCTTGCGTCCGGTCCCGGCGTCGCACAACTTGCCATTAACCGAAGCTGCCGCACATTCACGAACGACGAGGTCGCCATGGAGACCGCGACTGCCGAATACCTGCTGATCTTCCACGAGAAGCCCGAACACTACCACGCGCTCCCGATGGAGCAGCGGCGGCAGGCGATGGATCGGTGGAACGCCTGGTGCGACGAACTCGTCGCCTCGGGGCGCGTCACGCAGGGGAACACGCTGGGCGCCGAAGGTCGGCTCGTGTCGGGGAAGGCGAACGGCGCCGGCGCACACGCCGTCGACGGCCCCTTCGCCGAGGCGAAGGAGCTGATCGGCGGCTACATGCTCCTCAAGGCGGCCTCCCTCGACGAGGCGACGGCGATCGCCGAGACGTGCCCGAACCTCCCCTACGGCATGGTCGTCGAGGTCCGCCCGATCGCTCAGGCCTGCTCCCTCGCCCGGTCGCTCGGCTGGACGACGATGCGCGGGCCGGCGGAGCAGCCGGCCTGAGCCAAGACGACGAGCACATCTGCTTCCTCCGCCGCGGGCGGCCGCTCCCGCCCCGCAAGTGGCCGCCCGCGCCTGCCGATGGCCGGCCGCGCCCGGCTTGCGGCGTGCCCTTGCGATCGCCTCCTCCGCCGACGGTCACCCGGCCGTCTGCGCCAAGTGCTCGAGCAGCGCGTCGAGCCGCCCGAACGACTCGCCCCACCCCTCCAGCGCCTGCGGCCGCTCCACGGTAAACGCCGGGTGCGATGCCGCCTCCGGCGGGGTGACGACCTGATACACCCGCACCTCCGTCTCACCGCGGCGCTCCGTGAAGGTCACCGTCTGGACGAACTGCGCGTCCACGGGCCAGTCCGGAAAGAACGGGTGCGGGACCGGCGTGCCACGGCCGTCCGTGAAGCGGAGCGTGAAGACGATCCGCGCCGGCGCTTCGACCTCGAGGAACTCACCCTCGTGCCAGTACTCGCTCCCCGACGGCCCCATGCAGAAGCGGATCGCGCCGCCCGCTCGCGCGTCCATCTCGCACACGGGCATTGTGAAGCCCTCCGGGCCGAACCAGCGGGCGAAATGCTCGGCGCGCGTCCACGCGGCGAACACCAGTTCCCGCGGCGCAGCGAAAACGCGCGTCAGGACCAGCTCGCGGTCCGACTCGAGGGTCGAACCGTCCGACTCGAGGGCTGAACCGTCCGACTCGAGGGTCGAACCGTCCGACTCGAGGGCAGACCGGTCCACACTCGGGGCGGACCGGTCCTCCGACCGGAGCATCGGTGGTGCGTCGCCACCGACCGGGCTACTCGACGTCCGTTGCGGCTCCATTCTCTCCCTCCATGGTCTGGAGTTCACGTAGGTACGCATCCAACCGATCGAAGCTCTCGTCCCAGAGCCGCCGGAAGTGCTCGATCCACCCCGCTGCCTCACGGAGCGACTCCACCTCCAACCGGCACGGGCGCCGCTGCGCCTCCCGACGCCGTGAGATCAGGCCCGCCCGCTCCAGCACCTTGAGGTGCTTCGAGATCGCGGGGAGCGTCATGTCGAACGGCTCGGCCAGCTCCGTGACCGTCGCCTCGCCGTAGGCGAGCCGCGCGAGGATCGCGCGACGCGTCGGATCGGCCAGCGCCGCGAACGTTCGGGTCAGTGTGTCGGGCATGGTCGGCAATGTTTAGCCTATTGGTTAGTTAACCGAGCGGTATAATACGGAAGGAAACGGGAGGCGTCAAGGGCTCAGGGCTCAGGGCTCGGGGCTCAGGACTCGGCGGTCAGGACTCGGGGCTCAGGACTTGGGGCTCAGGGCCTCCGAGAGCGCGCCTCCCGTCCTCACCCCAGCCGGCGGGGGGCCCGCGAGCCGCTCGGGCGGTGGGGCCGTGCGCTTGGCCGGCGTGTCAACGGCGGCTGAAAATCGGTTCTCCCGCACTTTTGGTGATCCGCGGCCGTGCGCGAATGGCGGTCTG
>CAYPGK010000074.1:0-14260 GCA_964410055.1 uncultured Gemmatimonadaceae bacterium
ACCCCCGTCCCCACCACCCATGGCATCGCCCCGCACCTCACCCAACCTTGAGCGTCGACCCAAAGCCCGCCGACGAAGAGCGTGTCGGACGCCCGAACGAACCCGCAACGCCCTCGACATCCCCGTGACCATCAACCCAGCGCCCCCTGACCTCGCAACGGCTCGCGCCGTACTCGAGCGGCATTTCGGCTACCCGGATTTCCGCGGTGCGCAACGGCCGGCCATCGAGGCGGCCCTCTCCCGTCGCGACGTCCTGGTCCTCATGCCGACCGGGGGAGGGAAGAGTCTCTGTTACCAGGTCCCGGCGGCCGTCCTTCCGGGGCTCACGATCGTCGTGAGTCCGCTGATCTCCCTCATGCAGGACCAGGTCGACCGTTTGGATGCCGCGGGTATCCCCGCCACGTACGTGAACTCGACGCTGGAGCGCGATGAGGCAGAAGCACGGCTGGAGGCGGCGGAGAAGGGGCGGATCAAGCTGCTCTTCATCGCGCCCGAGCGCTTCGACGCCGAGCGCTTCCGCGCCCGGCTCCCGCGCCTCGGCGTCTCGCTCCTCGCCGTCGACGAGGCGCACTGCATCTCGCAGTGGGGACACGACTTCCGTCCATCGTACCTGCGCCTCGGGGCGGTGCGCGACATGCTCGGCTGCCCCGTCATCGCCCTCACCGCCACCGCCACGCCCGAGGTGCGGCGCGACATCGTGCGAGTGCTTCGCCTGCACGAGCCCGTCATCCTGGTCCACGGCTTCGATCGCGCCAACCTGCACTGGCACGTCCACCGTACACGCGGCCCGGCAGACAAGGACCGAGTCCTCCTGGAGCTGCTCCGGAGGCGCGGGGCGGAGCCCGGTGTATCGATCGTCTACGCCGCAACTCGGCGCAGCGTCGACGCACTCGCGGACCAGCTCAACCACGCGGGCCTTCGCGCCGCCGGCTACCACGCGGGGATCCCCGGTGCCGAGCGGAAACGCCTCCAGGAGGCGTTCATGGCCGGCGAACTCCCCGTCGTCGCGGCGACCAACGCCTTCGGCATGGGGATCGACAAACCGGACGTCCGCCTGGTCGTGCACTACGACCTGCCCGGCTCCCTGGAGGCATACTACCAGGAGGCCGGGCGCGCGGGCCGCGACGGCGGCCAGGCCGACTGCGTGCTCCTCTACGCCGAGGGCGACGAGCGCACCCAGGCGTTCTTCATCGAACAGGGGCACCCGGTCCGCGAGATCGTCGAAGACGTCTGGGAGGCGCTGCTCGCGGCCGGCGGCGCCGACGACATCCCCGGGCTCGCCCGACGCGCGCGCCGTGCTCGCGGCGCGAGGCAGGTGGAGGCAGCGCTCCGCGTTCTCGAGGGCGCCGGCGCGGTCCGCCGTAGACATACTCGCGCAGCCGCCCGCCTGCGCCTCGTTGCCACGCCCGAGCGGGTCGCCGACGAGCTGGCCGACGGCGCGCGGGGCGCCGAGCGGCGGCTCGTTGCGGCGCTCCGCGACGTCTTCGGCGACGCGGCGCTCCAGCGTGGCGTCGAGCTCGATTCCTGGGACCTCGACGGCACCGGAACGACGTTCGACGAGGCGAGTAGAATCCTCGAGACGCTGAGCGAAGAGTGCTTCGTGGAGTGGGAGCCCGGCTCAGGCGGCGAGCTCGTCGAGGCCGTCCTCGATGTCACGGCCGACCGGCTCCCCGTCGACTGGGCTGCCGTTCGCGCGGGGCGCGCACGGGAAATCGAGAAGCTCCGCCGCATGGTCGGCTACGTCCGCTGTGACGGCTGCCGGCGCGGCTACGTGCTCCGCTACTTCGGAGACCCCGAGGCCATGGACCGCTGCGACGGGTGCGATAACTGCCGCCACCCCGCGGCGTCCTTCGTCCCGGAGAAAGTCTCGCCCCCGCGCGGCTTCCGGGCTCGACTCTTTCGGCGCCTGACTCGATCCCCTAAGTTGTAGCCGGCCGAAAGTACGACGAAAGTGATCGAGGCATGGATCCCTATCTAGACGAGAAACACGAGCGATTCCGGGCCGAGATCCGGGAGTTCGCCGAGAGCGAGATCGCGCCCGTCGCACGTGAGCTCGACGAAGAGAGTCGTTTCCCCTGGGAGAACGTCCGCAAGATGGCCGAGCTCGGCCTCTTCGGCGTCGACGTCCCCACGGAGTACGGTGGCCAGGGCCTCGACTACCCGAGCTACCTGCTCGTGATCGAGGAGCTCGCCCGCGTCGATGCGAGCCACGCGATCACGGTCAGCGCCCATTCCACGCTCGGGATGTCGCCGATCCTGAATTTCGGGACCGAGGCGCAAAAGCGACGCTACGTCCCCCTGCTCGCCTCCGGCCAGGTCCTGGGCGGCTTCGGACTGACGGAGCCTGGCGCCGGCTCGGACGCGGGCGGGACTCGCACGACGGCCGTCCGACACAACGGCGGCTATCGCATCAATGGGAGCAAGATCTTCATCACCCACGCGGGCGTGGGTGAGATTTTCGTTGTGACCGCGGTGACCGACCGGACGAAGGGCGCCCGCGGCATCAGCAGTTTCATCGTCACGAAGGAAACCACCGACCGCGAGGCGGCGGATCGGGTGGGCGTGGGGCACGCACCGGAGCTGGAGCCGTTCACCCCCGGCGTCCGGGCGGGCAAGAAGGAAGACAAGATGGGGTGGCGTGCGTCCGACACGAGGGAGCTGATCCTCGAGGACGCGGAGGTCCCGGCCGAGAACTTGCTCGGGGCCGAAGGCGAAGGTTTCATCAATTTCATGAAGACGCTGGACTCCGGGCGCATCGGCATCGCGGCGCTTGCACTGGGGCTGGCACAGGGTGCCCTGGACCAGACCCTGCGCTTCACGGCCGAGCGCGAGCAGTTCGGCAAGCCAATCCGGGCGTTCCAGGGCGTTCAGTTCGCCCTGGCCGACATGGCGACGGAGATCGCATGTGCCCGGCACCTGGTCTACCACGCCGCCTGGCTCAAGCAGAAGGGGCGCCCCTTCAGCCAGGCGGCCGCCATGGCGAAGCTCTACGCGAGCGAACTCGCCATGCGCGCGACCACCCGCGCCGTCCAACTTCACGGCGGGTACGGCTACACCAGCGAGTACCCCGTCGAGCGGATGATGCGCGACGCCAAGATCCTCGAGATCGGCGAAGGGACCAGCGAAGTGCAGCGTCTTGTGATCGCACGCCACCTCCTCGGTCGAGACTGACGCCCCCACCCCGTCCGACCCCGCCCCGCCTGTTTGAGTCGCGGCCCCTCGGCCGCTGCACGTTTGACATCTATGAAGCGTGAGATCCTGATCTCGGCCGCGCCGCAGGAAACGCGCGTGGCCATCCTCGAGGACGACGTCCTGGTCGAATTCATGGTCGACCGCCCCGAGGCCGAGCGCATCGTGGGCGACATCTACGTCGGCCAGGTCGAGGCCGTCCTCCCGGGCATCCAGGCGGCGTTCGTCGACATCGGCACGGACAAGGCCGCCTTCCTCCACGTCTCGGACGTCGTGCACGACGACGGGGACGATGACGACGAGGACGACGACGACGAGCGCCGCGCCCGGCGCTACCCTCCGATCCAGGACCTGGTCAAGAAGGGCGAAAAGGTCATCGTCCAGGCGACGAAGGAGCCGATCGGCACCAAGGGGCCACGCGTGACCACGCAGATCTCGCTCCCTGGCCGGTTCCTCGTCTTCATGCCCCACTCCGACCATATCGGCGTCAGCCGCAAGATCGAGGACCGCGAGGAGCGAGCCCGCCTCCGGGCCCTCGCCAAGGAGATCGTCCCCGAGGGCGCCGGTGGCGTCATCATCCGGACTGTCGGCGAGGAGCTGACCCGCGAGATCTTCGAGCGTGAGTTCAAGACGCTCCACAGCACCTGGCAGAAGATCCAGCGCCGGGCCCGCAGCTCGCGACCGCCCGCGCTCATCCACCGCGAGGCAAAGCTGACGCGCGGCATCATTCGCGACGTCTTCACCGAGAAAGTCGATGCGCTGATCATCGACAACAAGGAGATCTACAACGAGGTCAAGCAGTACCTCGAAGGCGTCGACCCCGAGCTCCTCAACCGCGTCAGACTCGACACCGATCCGGTCCCCCTTTTCGACCGCTACGGCGTAGAGGACGCGATCCGCGAGGCGTTCCAGCGCCGCGTCGACCTGCCGAGCGGCGGCTACATCATCATCGAGCCGACCGAGGCGCTGGTCTCGATCGACGTCAACACCGGCCGGTACACGGGGAAGAAGGATCCGGAGCAGACCATCCTCAAGACCAACCTGGACGCGGCACGGATGATCGCCCGACAGCTCCGGCTGCGGGACATCGGCGGCATCATCGTCTGCGACTTCATCGACATGGAGTCCAAGGCGAACCAGGACCGCGTACTCCAGGAGCTGCGCACCTACCTGAACCGCGACCGCGCCAGGACCCGCGCCTTCCAGGTCTCGGAGCTCGGGCTGGTCGAGATGACGCGCCAGCGAGTCCGGCCCTCGCTGTACCAGTCGCTCACCGTCCCGTGCACGCACTGCGGGGGGACGGGCCGTGTCTTCACGCCCGAGACCGTCGTCCGGCGTATCGAGCGTGCGATTCGCAGGGCCTCCGGCGTCGGCACCGAGAAGACGATCATGATCCGGCTCCACCCCCAGGTCGCACTCCACATCCTCGAGGACGAGCCGGATTTCCTGCGGCGACTGCAGAAGACCTACAAGCTCGAGCTCGGCATGCGTGACGATCCGCTCATGCGACAGGACGAATTCCGGCTCCTGTCCGGCCCGGCGGCCGTCGACGTCACGGCCAAGTACGCGCTCGGCTGAGAATTTCCTGCACGGCCCCGGCGGCAATCGCCGCCGGGGCCGAAACCTCCGCCCCCGCGAATCCGTAAGGCGCCGCATCCTGCAGTGGTTCCGAAGGTCCTTGCCGGAGGCCCGATCATGTCCATGCTCAGTGCAGCCCTGTCCTCGCTCGCCTTCGTCGCGCTTTTCTCGACGGCTCCGACGGACACCACCCGCATCTACGGTCGGATCACGACCCAGAACGGGGAGACGTACGAGGGTTTCATCCGTTGGGACCGGAACGAGACGAACTGGTCGGACATCCTCCACGCATCCAAGCAAATCCCGGAGGAGAACGTACGCCTATCCGATGAGCTTCTCGGGCGACGGCGGGCCGGGCGCACGGTCGGGTTCTCGATCTTGGGCGTCCGCTTCGACCTCGATAGCGACGACGACTACCCGACCAGCGCATCCTCGGGGATCCGATTCGGCCATATCCTGACGCTCGAGCGGACCGGAAGCGGCGCCCGCCTCGTCCTGATCTCCGGTGCGGTGGTCGAGCTGCGCCCGGGCGGAGACCTGGGGCCAGACATGCGCGGGGTCGTGATCGAAGATCGCGAGATCGGCGAGATCTCACTCAAATGGCGGGATATCGACCGCGTCGACTTCTTCAACGCTCCGGCCGGTCTGCGGAGCCGGTCCGGCGAGCGGCTCTACGGGACCGTGCGGACCTCATCGGGAGGCTCGTTCACCGGTTACATCGCCTGGGACGTAGACGAGACACTCACCACCGATATCCTCGACGGCAAGGAGCGGGGGCGCAGCTACGAGATCCGGTTCGGCGACATCGCCTCGATCGAGCAGCGCGGGAACGCCTCCCTCGTCACGCTCCGCTCCGGGCGCGAACTCCTCCTCAGCGGAACGAACGACGTCAACAACTCGAACCGCGGCATCGTCGTGACCGAACCGACTTTCGGCCAGGCCCGCATCTCGTGGCGAAACTTCGATCGCCTCGATCTGCACTCGGCCCCGGCGTCGGCGCCGGGAGATAACCCGGTCGCCTTCCAGCGTCGGATCCACGGCACCGTCCACACCGTCGACGACGAACGACTCTCCGGCGCCATCCGCTGGGACAACGATGAGGAGTTCGCCTGGGAGCTCCTCAACGGCGATGCCGATGGTGCAGAGCTCGAGATCGAATTCGGCGCCATCCGCGAAATCGAGCGCCGTGGCGACGGCGCACGCGTCACCCTCCGCGATGGCCGGAGTTGGGTCCTCCGCGGCTCCAACGATGTGGGGCCGGGGCACAAGGGGATCTTCGTCACTCGTCAGGACGGGTCGGTCGCCGCGCTCCCCTGGGACCGCATCCGGAGCGTTGTCTTCGACTGACGGGGCCGGCGGCTTGACAGTGCTACGGAAAATCGCGATAATATCACGTCTGTGACCGGAACCGAGGCCACGCCCCGAGCGGGACGGGTGGCTGACTTCGCGAAGACGATCATGTACGCAATCATTCGCACTGGCGACAAGCAGTTCCGGGTCGAACCCGGCAAGACGATCCGGATCCCCTCGCTCGAGGCCGAGGTCGGACAGGAAGTCACCTTCCCTGAGGTGCTCCTCACGAGCGCCGACGGTGATGTGAAGGTCGGCACGCCGACGGTCGACGGCGCCGTCGTGACGGGAGAAGTCGTCGCTCACGGCAAGGGCGAGAAGATCATCGTCTTCAAGTGGAAGCGGCGCAAGAACTACCGTCGCAAGCAGGGGCACCGGCAGAAGTACACCGAGGTGCGGATCGACGAGATCCGCGTCGGTTGAGGAGGCGACATGGCGCATAAGAAGGGCGTAGGCTCGAGCCGGAACGGCCGCGATTCGAACCCGCAGTACCTCGGCGTCAAGAAGTACGGCGGCGAGCATGTGCTGGCGGGCAACATCATCGTTCGGCAGCGGGGCACGAAGTTCCATCCGGGCCGCAACGTCGGCCGCGGGCGTGACGACACGCTGTTCGCGCTGATCGATGGCGTGGTCGCGTTCGAGCGCCGCGGGCACCGCAAGTACGCGTCGGTCTATCCGGCCGAGTGATCCGATCGGATCGGACGGCATGAAGGCCCCGGCTCCCGAGTGGAGCCGGGGCTTTTTGCATCGTCGTTTGGCCCCGTTCCTGCGAAGTGGACCCGGCCGGAAGCCTGGAGGAAGGAGGCGGTGAATGGACCGGGATCGGCGGTACCGGCGAAGGAATCGTGTCGGCGAGGTGCGTAGGACCGACATCGAGCCGTACACGGCGCTACGCTGGGTGGCCACGCTCTTCAAGGCGGCGGCCGTGTTCCTGGTGGTGGCCGTGATCGCGGAGTTCATCGCCGGGATCCGGCTGGACGGCTGGGCGGCGCTGCCGATCCTCCTGGGTGAGATCGCGCGGACGGGCGTCCTGGCGGTCGTATTGTGGGGCGGCGGCGACCTGGTTCGGCTCCTCGTCGACATCGGGCATGACATCCGTGCGGAGCGGATCCTCCTGTCCCGGCTCCTGCACCGGGTCGCGCCGGGCCCCGAGGCGGCCGCCGGGCCGCGCATGGAGAAGGGGCCCTGGCCGCCACACGAGCGGCGGCCGGGACTGGAAGAGGGGCCGGAAGCGGCGGCGGACTGAGGGGGTGCGGTGAGCGTCGCGATCTGGCTGGCGGTGGGCGTCCTCGTTGCGGACCTGGTGCTCCTCGTGGTCATCCTTGGCGCGATGGCGGGGCGCTCCGATGCGCGTCTCGAGGCGATGGCCGTCCGGCGCTGGCTGGAGGCTCGCCGGACGGGACAGGAGAGCAGCCAAGCATCTGAGCCGGCGGACCGCCGGGCACTCAGTTCTCAGTGATCATGCCCAGGAAGTACGTCCGGCAGGCGTGGTCGATCAGATCGATCGCGAGCTCCGCCGGCCGATCGAGGAATCGTGCCGCTGCGATCAGGTGGTCGAGGATGTCGCGCGGGTGGCACGCCCGTGGGGGCAGTTGCCGGGCCCCGTAGTATTCCCCGTAAATGTGGTCGACGGCGGCGACGTCGTACTCAAGGCCGCGCTCCGCGCAGCACCGCTGGAAGATCTCTTCATAGCGCTCGCGGGTCGGGTTGCCGACGTGGATCTTGTACTGGATGCGCCGTAGGAACGCCTCGTCCACGAGGCTTTCGGGGATGATGTTCGTGCTGAAGATGAGGAGGCAGTCGAACGGCACCGGGAACTTGGCGCCGGTGTGGAGCGTGAGGAAGTCGACCGACTTTTCGAGAGGTACGATCCAGCGATTGAGCAGGTCGGCGGCCGGGACGCGCTGGCGGCCGAAGTCGTCGATGATGAGCACGCCTCCGCACGCTTTGAGCTGGAACGGTGCCTGGTAGAGCTTGGTGCCGGGGTCGTACTGCAGGTCGAGCTGTTCGAGCGTCAACTCGCCGCCCGTGACTACGAGCGGGCGGTAGACGCATGCGAACCTCGGGTCGTGGTCGGGCTGCCGGCGTAGCCATTCCGGGCCATCGGTCGGGAGACCTCCGTGCTCCGGCGCCGGTGCGGGGCGGTGGTAGACCGGGTCGTACGTCACCATGACGTGGCCGTTCACGTCGATGGCGTACGGGATATAGATTGCGCCGCCGATCATGCGGGCGATCGCCTCGGCGATCAGTGTCTTTCCGTTCCCGGGCTCGCCGTGCAGGAAGATCGACCGGGCTGCGGTCACCGCGGGACCGAGCCGCTCGAAGAGGGCGTCGTCCATGACGACGCCCCGGAACCCTTCGCGCATGTGCTCCCGCGTGATTCGGACGTTGCGGATCGACTGGAGCGCGATCCAGCGTCGGTACTGGTCGAGCGGCACCGGCGCGGGCCCGACGTATTGGCTCGAGGCGAGGGCTTCGCGGGCGCGGTCGCGCCCGGCGCCCGTCAGGTCGAAGACGTAGGCGCCTCTGTTGTTGCCTAGCGTGCCGCGGACTTCGACGAGGGTGCGCTGCTGGAGCGACAGGAGCAGGTCGTCGAGCATGGAGAAGGGAAGGCGGATGGCCTCGGTGAGCTGCTGGCCGGTCTTCACACCCTGGAGATAGAGCGTCTTCAGCAGCAGGTCCGTCACCGCTTCCGCGGACAGGCCGGTCTCCCGCAGCGTCGCCGGTGCGGGCGGCGCGGGTGGCGTCCGGTTCTCCAGATTCGGCGTAAGGACAGGGTGCTCGCTCATCTCGGGCTCCATGCGGTCAGGGAGTGAGTGGATTACACGCCCTCGGCGACGGGATGCCACACGAGTCGGTCGCGTTCCCGGGTGCCGGACCGGTCCAGCGTGCCCGTTGGGAGTTCGAGCGTGTGGGCCGCACCCGGGTGGAATCGCGTGCGTCGCCCGGGCGGCAGCGCCTGGTAGATCGCGAGCACGCGCCCGGCCCGATCGAGCACGGCGATGTCGAGCGGGTATCGCATCCCGACCGTGTGTATCGCCGGGCTGCCGAGAAGCAGGAGCCCCTCGCCTTCTTCGAGCGGCGGGCGGCCGAGCAGCCCCCGGAGCCGCGTCCACCACCGCTCCGCCACCCCGATACGCCCGCCGAGCTCGGCGCCCCGGTCCTCGTTCTCGACTCGCACGTACCTCATAGGACCGTCCGGAGCATTGCGAAGATCTGGATCATTGCCGGGCCGAGAACGACGACGAAGAGGGCGGGGAAGATGCAGAATACGAGTGGGAAGACGAGCTTGATCGTCGTCTTTGCCGCCGCCTCCTCGGCACGCTGCCGTCGCTTGGTACGCAGCGAATCCGCGTGAACGCGGAGCGCGCGGGCGATCGACGTGCCGAAACGGTCCGTCTGGATGAGCATTGCGGTCAGCGCGCGGAAGTCTACCAGTCCCACCCGTTCCCCCAGGTTCCGGAGCGCCTCTTCACGTGGCGTCCCCGCACGGATCTCGAGGTTCACCAGCGCGAGCTCCTCGCTCATGTTGCGGCTGACGAAATGGATCTCCTGAGAGACCCGGACCAACGCGTGGTTGAGGCCGAGTCCCGCCTCGACACAGATGACGAGGAGGTCGAGCGTGTCGGGGAGTGCGCGCTGGAGGTCCTTCTGCCGGCGGCGCATGAGAAGGCGGACGGCGAAGGTCGGTGCGATCCAGCCGAACGCGGCGAGCCAGAGCGCGCCGATCGTCGTCGGCACGAACCGCACACCGAAGAGCGGCAGAATCAGCAGACCCGCGGCACCCAGCCCGGCCATCAACACTGCACGCACGCCCCAGTAGTAGAGGACGGCGCCTGGCCTGCGAAAGCCTGCGCGCACGAGGAACTGCCGCACCTCGCTCGTGTCTTTGCGACCGCGTTCGACCCGCTCGCCGAGCACGCGGACCAGCGTTTCGAACTGCTCGCGCACGGCCTGCCTGCGCCGGCGGGCGGAGATGCCGCTCGTCCCCGCGCCGAGCCGTGCGAGTTCGGCGAGCTGGCGCTCGAGGCCGCGGGTCCGGCCGGGGACCACGGTGACCGCCGCGACCACGAGAAGGGCCACGCTCGTGGCGACGAGGCCGACGACGACGAAGATCACGCGCGCCTCCCTCCGATCCCCATCAGATCTCGATGTTGATGATCTTGCGGATCCACAGGAACCCGAGGATCTGCGTCACCGCTCCGGTCACGAGCATGAGATGGCCGATTCGCTCCCGAAAGAGCGTGAGGATGTAGTCCGGATTCATCATGAAGATGACGGTGCCTACCGCGATCGGGAGCACGGCCAGGATGTAGCCGCTCAACCGCCCCTGCGCCGTGTACGTCCGCAGCTGGCGCCGGATCACGAAGCGGGCCCGGATGGTGTGGGCGATGTTGTCGAGAATCTCGGCCAGGTTCCCACCGACTTCGCGCTGGACCAGTATCGCCGTGACGATGATGCGCACGTCGACCAGCGGGATCCGATCCGTCAGCCCGATCAATGCATCGTCGAATGGGAGCCCGAAGCGCTGCTCTTCGAAGACGGTGCGGAACTCCCCCGCCACCGGCTCCGCAGACTCATCGGCCACCATCTTGATTCCGGACGTGAGCGGGTGACCGGCGCGAATGGCGCGGCCCAGGAGGTCGATCGCCTCCGGTAGCTGCTCTTCGAAGGCACGGAATCGCAGCGTCCGCTTGCGGCGGACGAAGCCGTAAGGCGCCAGTGCACCGGCTACGGCGGCCCACAACGCGACCCCGGGTCGGCTGGTCAGAACCAGCGCCGACAGACCGAAGGCGGCCGCTATCCCGGCGGAGGTCATCAGGAACGACGTTGCCTTCCACGTGAGTCCGGCCTGCTGAAGCACGGTCTCGATGTCGCGCAGGTGGGGTATGCGCGCGACCACCGGGCGCAGCCATCCATGATCCGCGAGCGTGGGCGCGCGCAGCAGCGTCGCCCCCTGTACGCCGCCGAGGCCAGGGCCGACCCCGAGGGAGCGGAGCTTGCCGACCAGCTCCCGCCGCCTCGCTCGGTCCCGCCACGCCTCCCAGGCCAGCGCGAGAGCGATGGAGCCGAGGGATGCCGCAAGGAAGATCAGGAGCGCGGCCACCCAGGCGGGAATCGCCGATTCTACCACGAGATCCCTCCGGCTTCGCCGTCCAGGTCAGAGAAGAGCAGGTGCGACAGCTCGACGCCGTAGGCACGCAGCCGCTCGGCGAAGCGGGGACGGATCCCCGTTGCGCGGAATCGACCGAGTACGCGCCCGTTCTGGTCTACGCCCTGTCGCTCGAATGTGTAGATGTCCTGCATCGTGATCACGTCGCCTTCCATCCCGACGACCTCGGCGATCGTGGTGATCTTGCGCGTGCCGTCGGACAGCCGTGCGACCTGGATGACGACCTGGATCGCACTCGCGATCTGCTGGCGCATTGCCTTGTCCGGCAGGTTGAGTTCGGCCATCGAGATCATCGTCTCCAGGCGACTCAACGCGTCACGCGGTGAATTGGCGTGCAGCGTGGTGAGCGAGCCGTCGTGCCCCGTGTTCATCGCCTGGAGCATGTCCACCGCCTCCGCTCCGCGGACCTCGCCCACGATGATCCGGTCCGGGCGCATGCGCAGCGAATTGATCAGAAGCAGTCGCTGCGACACCTCGCCGTGCCCCTCGATGTTGGCCGGGCGCGTCTCGAGCCGTACCACGTGAGGCTGACGGAGCTGGAGCTCCGCCGAATCTTCGATCGTGATGATCCGCTCGTCTGCCGGGATGAAGGAGGACAGGATGTTGAGCAGCGTCGTCTTGCCCGCCCCCGTGCCGCCCGAAATGAGCACGTTGAGCCGCGCCCGGACCACGCCCCGCAGCAGCTCGAGCATCGGCTCCGTGAGCGAATTCGTCTTGACCAGATCTTCGCCCGTCAGGGTGTCGCGCTTGAACTTCCGGATCGACAGGTGCGGCCCGTCCACCGCGAGCGGCGGGATGATCGCGTTGACTCGGGAGCCGTCGGGAAGCCGTGCGTCGACCATGGGCGACGAGTCGTCGATGCGGCGCCCTACGGCCGAGACGATGCGGTCGATCACCTGGAGCAGGTGGCGATCGTCCTGGAAGCGCACTTCGGTCGGGTGGATCTTTCCGTCCCGCTCGACCATGACCTGGCGGTACGTGTTGACCAGGATGTCCGAGACCTCGGGGTCCTTCATGAGCGGTTCGAGGGGGCCGAGCCCGAAGATCTCGTCCAGTACCTGCTGGACCAGCCCCTCGCGCTCGTCGAAGTTCAGAGGGATCGACTCCTGGGCGAGCAGCTCCTGGACGACCGCGCGGATCCCCGAGACGACCTGGTCCCGGTCGAGCCGCTCCAGGTCCGAAAGGTTGAGGCGCTCGATCAGGCGACGGTGGATCCTGTGCTTGATCGAGACGAGCCCGTCGTCGGCATGGTGCGCCGGGCCGCGAGGCGAAGCCGCCTCCGGGGCCGGTGCACCGACCGGAATCACGGCGGCAGGCTCCACCGGCGGCAGCTCCCACGGCAAGCGCTGGGGTGGCACGTTTGGCCCGTTCATCGGCGATCACTCCCTCCGGCCCGAACGGCCCGGTGCTTCATGCGGCGGAGTGGCGCGGCGAGCGCATGGATGAATCCGCTCCCTTTCGCGCCCGGCTCCAACTCGACGTCGGCGAGGTTCGCGGCCAGCTCTCGGATCTGACGTCCCAGTGCGGAAGGCGCGTGGAGCACGAGCGGCTTGCCGGCCAGCGTCGCGCGAGCAAGTGCATCCCGGTCGTCGCAGAGGGTGCAGTGGATAGAGTGCTCGAGCGCATCCTCGACCTCCCGCAGCGAGATCGCGCTCGAAGGGTCGTAGCGGTTGATGACCAGCCGCATTCGGTCCGAAGACCGCAGCCCGACGCGGTCGAGCAGGGGACCGCACCGTTTCATGTTCCGCAGAGAGGATAGGCCGAGCTGTGTGAGAGCGACGACGCGATCGGCGCGCTCGAGCGCCGCGGCGCTGTGCGGTGCTCCAGGTCGGTCCGCGTCGACCACGATGAACGCGTAGTGCCGCCGCAGGAAGGCGATGAGTGTGTGGATCGCGTCCGCGCCGACGACCTCGCCTGTCGCCGGGTAGACCGGCGCGCCGAGGACGTGAACGCCCGAGTCGTGCGCCTGGACGTACGAGCCGAGCAGTTCGGGGTCCAGGCGGTGCAGGTTCCTGGCGAGGTCGATCACGGAATACCGTGGCTCCAGGCCGAGCAGCAGTGAGATTTCACCCAGCTCGACATCCAGGTCGACCAGGAGCGTCGGCTCGCTCGTGAGGCGGTGGAGCTCGATCGCGAGATTGATCGCGATCGTCGTGGTCCCTTCGCCTCCTTTGACGGCGAAGAGCGTGATGACCTTGCCCACCCGGTCTGGCTCGCCGGAGGGGCCGACCAGAAGGCGGAGCACACGCTCGATCGCACCCGCCAGTTCCTCCGTGGTGACCGGCGCCCGAAGGTACTCGCCGACCCCGGCCCGCATCGCCGTGATCAGCATCTCGGCACCCAGATCGGGCCCGATCCCGATGATCCGTCGCGTATGGTTGTGCTCGGTCAGGAAGCGGGCGAACTCGATGGCCGTGCTCGTTTCCCGCGACAGGTCCAGGAGTACGAGTTCGGGGTTCCGTTCCCGAATCGCACGCATGTCCCGGTCCGAGAGGTCCGCCAACGGCGTGGCGACCTCGAGCGCGAGCTCGAGCCGAGGGTGGGGCGTCAGCTCCGCCCTCAGGTACTCGAGCAGTCCATCATCGGTCGTGACGATCGCGGTGCGAATCGGACGCCGCATGAGGTCTCCGCTTCCTCTATTCCACCAGCCGAAGGTACTTCACCAATGAACCGCTCCCCGGCGCCGAGCCGCCGACGCCCGAGGTGTAGTAGAGGAATCTCCCCGTGACCGGATCCTTCTTCTTGGCCTGCTCCTCGATGAAGAGGAGGGCGAAGTTGTTGAAGGTGATGGTCTGGCGGCCCGGGTCGGTGATCTCCAGTGGGTCGTAGAGCGGGATGATGACGATGCGCGGGCTGTCCATCCAGTTCGCGTACTTCGATCCCTTGACCGTATTCGTGGCCTCGTCCCAGTACGCGTCCGGGTCCGTATTGATCAGCAATTCCATGCCAGTGTTCGTGGGTCCGATCATG
>CAYPGK010000075.1:0-13803 GCA_964410055.1 uncultured Gemmatimonadaceae bacterium
ACCCCACTCCGCGCCACGCTCACCGCCTCCCGCACCGTCGCCTCGACCACGGCCCCTGAAACTTCGCCCGCCCGCCCTCCGTTCTGCCCCCAACACTCCTGCCGGCCGCGAGCCGGCCATCTCCCACAGCCCAACCGGACCATGAGCGTCATAGAAACCAGCGGGCTCACGAAACACTACCGCCGCCAGCTCGCCGTGGACGGGATCTCGTTCAACGTCGAGCGCGGTCAGGTATTCGGCTTCCTGGGCCCCAACGGCAGCGGAAAGACGACGACCATCGGCATGCTCCTCGGGATCATCACTCCCACGGCCGGCGAGATCCGCCTCTTCGGGCTCACGGGGCGACACGGACTGCACCAGGCCCGGCAGCGGATCGGCGCCACGCTCGAGAATCCGAATTTCTACCCCTACCTCAGCGGTCTCGACAATCTTCGCATCGTCGCCAACGTGAAGCGCGTGGGGCGCGAGTCGATCGATGAGGCGCTCGAGATCGTCCGCCTGCGCGATCGCGCCCGCGACCGCTACCAGACCTACTCGCTCGGGATGAAGCAGCGCCTCGCCATTGCGGCCACGATCCTCGGCGACCCCGAGCTGATCATCCTCGACGAGCCCGCCAACGGCCTCGACCCCGAGGGGATGCGGGAGATCCGGGAGATCATCGGCACGCTGGCCGACCGCGGCAAGACGATCTTCCTCTCGAGCCACCTCCTCTGGGAGGTCGAGCGCACGTGCAGCCACGTCGCCATCATCCAGAAGGGGCGCATCATACGCCACGGCAGCGTGCGCGACATCACATCGGGCAACATCACCGTCGAGATCCGCGGCGACGACGTCGACACGCTCCTCGCCGCTGCATCCGACTACCCCGCCGCGGTCCGCACGGCACGCGGCGAGGACGCCGTCCTGGTCGAACTCGCCGACGGCGACACCGCCGCGCTCAACGCCTTCCTCGCCGGGCGCGGCATCTTCGTCTCGCACCTCGCGCCACGGAAGCGCTCGCTCGAGGACGCGTTCATGGAACTGACCGGCGCCGCGATGGCCGCAACCACGGGAGGTGAGGGATGATGCGCGCCATGATCGTCAACGAACTGATCAAGATCCGCCACCGGCTCGCATTCTGGGTGGCTTTCCTCTCCTTCACCGCGCTCGTCACGATCATGAGCGCTGAACAGTATGCGCGGGAGCTCCAGATCGGCGCCGGCCGGTTCACGCTGCCTCGCGCATGGGAGAACATCCTGACCGCACCGGGCCCGCTCGGCCTCCTCTTCGGCGCCTCGGTGCTGATCCTCCTCGTCACGGGCGAGTTCTCCTGGAGGACGGCCCGCCAGAACGTGATCGACGGTATGTCGAAAGACCAGTGGTTCGCGGCGAAGCTCTTCCTCGTGCCCTTGATCGTGATCCTGTTCGTCGCCACCCAGGCCGGCCTCGGCGGCATGTTCGCCGCGCTCGTCACGGATTTCGGCGCGGCTGACGCCACGGTCTTCACCCGGCACGACCTCTACGCCCTCGGCGGGATCGCGCTCGCCACGCTCGGCATCGCCGCCACGGCGTTCTTCTTCGCATTCGCCGTCCGCAGTCCGGGCCCCGCGATCGCGCTCTTCTTCCTCTACATCGTCGTCATCGAGCGACTCTTTTTCGGGAGCCTCCTGGGTCGCTGGGAAGTGACCGCGCCCGCGGCGAAGTATCTGCCGGTCCAGGTGTTCTTTACCCTGCTGGAGAGTACACAATACTACCCGCACGCCGTCGCCCGGGTCATCGAGGCCGCCGAGAAGGCCGGCCGCGCCGCGCCCGTCTTCCCGGACACGCAGGCGATGTGCGTCGCCGCGGCGATCTACACGGTCGTCTTCATCGGGCTCGCGTTCGTGACGTACCGCAGGCGTGACCTGTAGCGCGGGTTCGGGAATCGCGGCGGTGGGATCGGAAGAATCGTCCGGCCGGACCGCGCTCGGGCGGGTCCGCCGGGCTAGCTCTCACGCCCGGTCCTCCTCCACCCGACCCTGCCGGAACCCGGACCGCAGCGCGACCAGGAACTTCCAGCCATCGGTGCCGAGGCCCGGAATGGGAAGCATATTGAGCGCGGCCCAGACGATCGAGAGCGCGCCGAGTGCGTGGAGGGTGGCCGGCGCCCCGTGCGCCGCCATCACGTAGCGCAGCGCGGCCGTCGCGGCCGTGATCCCGGAAGGGTCGCCGTGGAGGAGCGACGCGGCCGCCCCCGCGGGGAACGCCCACAGCCAGGCGCCGGTGGCCGCCTTCGCGTACGCAAGAGGCGAGTCGGCCACGATCCCGAGCGGGACGGCGCTCACGCCGTACGCGAGCGCCGTCGCCCAGAACACCACGAAGCCAAAGACGACGTTCGCCACCGCGCCGCCGATCGCGATGACCGCGGTCGACGTACCGGGAGGAGGCGGCACGAAATCGACTCGCCCGCCCACGGGGATCAGGCCGAGCTCGAAGTCGATCCCCCGACGATGGAGCCGGATCAGGGCAGTGCCGCGCCCGACGGCCACGCGCGTGACCTGCACCCTCCGCGACACGGCGGCGACCAGGTGGCCGAACTCGTGCACCGCCGTCACGACCATGATCATGAGGAGGATGATGAGCGTCGCGGCCATCCCGTGCGGTCTCCTCGTTTTGCGACGCCGTCGGCCCGCCCGATGTCGCCGATGCCCTCTGTCGTCTCAGCCGGCCCGCACGCCCGGCGCGGTAGAACGCGTGGCCAGCACCGAGCTAACGATGCGAGGCCCGTGCTCACGGCCGGTCTCGATGAAGATCTGGTTCGGCCGCCTGCCCCCGGCCACGACCCCGGCCAGGTAGACGCCGGGCACGTCGGTCTCCATCGTCTCCGGGTCGTGCGCCGGCACGCCCGTCTCCTCGTCGATCGAGACACCCAGCGCACGCAGGATCCACGGGTCCGGCGTGTAGCCGGTCATGGCGAAGACGAAGTCGTTCTCCAACTCCTCGACGCTCCCGTCCTCCTCTGAGCGGAGCAGCACGCTCCCCGGCCGGATCTCGGCGACGCGGTGACGGAAGCGACCCTGGATCTCGCCCGCCTTCAGCCGGCCCTGGATGTCGGGGAGGACCCACGGCTTCACGCCGGCGTCGAGCGTGTCGAGGAAGTGGACCAGCGTGACTCGCGCGCCCGAGCGGAAGAGGTCGAGCGCCGCCTCGACCGCGGAGTTGCCGCCGCCCACGACGACCACGTCCTGCCCGTAGTACGGCAGCCCCTCGCCGTAGTAATGCGATACCTTAGGCAGGTCCTCGCCCGGCACGCCGAGCAGGTTCGGGTGGTCCCAGTAGCCCGTCGCATCCACCACGTTCGCCGCACGGTACTCGCCCTCGACGCCGTCCGCCCGCCGCGTGCGCAGCACGAACACGCCGTCCGGCCCGCGCTCCACGGCGACGACCTCCTCGTACTGCCGAACGTCGAGCTCGAAGTGGTCGACCACGCGACGGTAGTACTTGAGCGCCTCCCGCCGCGTCGGCCGGTCGCCGACCGTGATGAACGGCAGCCCGCCCAGCTCGAGCTTCTCCGGCGTGCTGAAGAACGTGCCGTACGTCGGATAGCCGGCAATGCTACGCGTGATGCACCCCTTGTCGAAGATGACGCACGCCACGACTTCTCGTGCGGCCGCGACGCCCACGCCGAGCCCGCACGGGCCGGCGCCGATTACCGCGATATCGATGATCCCCTGCACTCTACTTCCCTTCCTCCGGTCTCAACTTCATGCGGTGCACCGCCCGCGCCTCCGCCTTCGCCCGGTCGAGAGGCACGAGCCACAGCCCGCCGGTCCGCCAGCGCTCGAACTGGTCCCGGTAGTGCGGCGACGTCGGAATCCCCGACTGCCCGGTCGGGAGGATGAAGCCGCCGCTGCCGTCCACGTCCGCCATGTCCACCACGTGCCGCTGGCTCGCGCCGGACTCGACGATCGCCGGATACTCCCGCCCCACGCTGTGGTGTGCCACATTCGTCGTCGTCGGCGAGCCGTCGACGGGCGCGGGGCCGATGTTCAGCCCGAGGATCCGGTCGAGGAGCCGGACCGAACCCAGCGGATGGTCCATCACCACCTGGTGCAGCTCGCCCCAGCTCCGGCCGGCCACGATCGAGTCGGCCTCCTCCATCGCCCGCGCCGCGAGCGCAAGGTAGGCGCTGTCGCCCTTCGGGTCTACCCACGGGAGCGAGCGGCGTTCGAGGACCTCGTGCAGCGCATCGGCGGGGAACCAGCCGATCGTGCCGTTCCAGATCGACGCGGAGGCGAGCCGTCCCAGCCGCTCGCGCCAGACGTTGAAGATCGCCGCCGGCCGCGAATCGGCCCGCGCTTCCAGATCCCAGCCGCGAAGCATCTGCGCGACGTCGGCCAGGCCGGCGCGCTCCGCGGCCTCGACCGCACGATCGATGTAGCGCTCGGCCATCGCGTCGCGCACGTCGAGCTGCTGGCGGTGCACCGCTGCGGCGTCGAACGGCCCCGGCCCGGCCACCATCTCCGTGATCCGGATCGCACGGAACGGGTCCGCCCAACGGCTTCCGACGAGCCCGCCCAGCGGGCCCGCCGCCTGGCGGTTGTTCGCCGTGACCACGTACCCCTGCGGCGGATCGAAGACGTGCGGGTGCCGCTCGAACGGCAGCGTGCCGACCCAGTCCCACTCGCCCGTCCACCCGGGGACCGGCGCGAGCGGCGGCGGCTTCGGCCCGTCCTCACGGCCCAGCCGCGCCAGCGAAGCCGAGCCGCGCAGCGGGACCGTGCCGCCCATCCAGTACCCGATGTGGCCGGCGGTGTCCGCATAGACCACGTTCTGGTGCGGGTTGTCGAACGCCTCGACCGCGGCGACGAAGTCGTCCCAGCCACGCGCCCGGTTGAAGCCACGGATCGCTCGCCAGGCCCGCGAATGGTCGTGCGCGACCCAACGCATCGCGATCAACTCGCCGCCCGCACGGCCGTCGACCGGCGTCAGGATCGGGCCGTGGCGCGTTATCTGGATCGTGTGTGGGACCGGCCCCGCGCCCTTCACGTGGATCGTGTCGTGGATCACCACGAACGGCTCGCTGCCATCCGGCGTGAGATAGCGCGTCGAGTCGGCAGGATCGACGCGCTCGATGAAGAAGTCGACGTCGTCGAGGTAGGCGTTGGTGTAGCCCCACGCGATCGCGCGGTTGTGGCCGGCCACGACGCCCGGCGAGCCGGGCAGCGTCATCCCGACCACGTCGATCGGCCCGCCCTCCGCATCCCGTGCGTGCAGCGCCATGAGGTGCCAGATCGCCGGCGCGTCCAGCCCCAGGTGCATGTCGTTCGCCAGGATCGGCTTGCCCGAGCGGGTCTTCCTTCCCGAGATCGCCCACGCGTTCGATGCACGGGTCACACTCGACCGCTCGAGCCACGCCGCCGCGACCGCGGGAATTTCGGGCGGGACCGGCCCCTCGACGATGTGCGCACCCCACGCGGGGTAGTCCGGGACCAGCCAGCGCGCTCGCTCCACGCCGAGCTCCCGGATCGCGCGAGCGAGCTCGAGCCCGGAACCGTACGCCGCGAGATCCCACGCCATGATCTTCTCGACCGCGAGCGAGTGGCGGACCGTCCACGGCTCGGGCCGGAAGCGCAGCACCCGGAACTCCGGCGGCAGGCCGTCGTTCGACTCGATCCAGGCGTTCACGCCGGCCGCGTACGCCTCGAGCAGGCGCCGCTCCTCGGGGTCGAGCGTCCGCTCGGCGTCCGCCGCCGCACGCCACATCCCAAGCGTGCGCAGGAACCGGTCGCTATCGAGCGTCCGCTCGCCGAAGATCTCGGAGAGCCGGCCTTCGGCCACCCGGCGGAGCATCTCCATCTGCCACAGTCGGTCCTGGGCGTGGACGTACCCCTGTGCGAAGTAGAGGTCGGCCTCCGACTCCGCCCAGATGTGCGGCACGGCCAGCGAGTCGCGCCAGACCTCGACCTCGGCGGCCAGCCCGTCGACCACCGCGCCGCGGTCGTAGTCCGGTACCCCGGAGCGCAGATACACGACGACCCCGGCCGCGGCCACGAGTACCGCGCCGAAGAGCAGGCCGAACACCAGCAGGATCTTTTTCATGGGTAACCTCTCGCCTTGGAACGCGTGCCTGGCTCAGTCCGCCTCCGCACGGCCGGCCGCTTGCGCGCCTCCATCCTTGAACACCGGCACCGGGGCGCCGGTCACCGTCTCGAAGATCGCCTTCGACACGGCGATCAGCACGGGGCCGATGATCACGCCGACCAGACCGAACGTGTACACCCCGGTCACGAGTGCGACGAACATCCAGTAGAAATTGAGCACCTGCGACTTCTCGGCGGCGATTTTCGGCCGCAAGTAGAGCGACAGCAAGATCGTGTTGACCGTGAAGCCGATCGTGGCCATGGCAAACCCGCCTACCACGTCACCGCGGAACACGATCAGGTACAGCGCGACCGGCACGTAGACGGCCCACGAGCCGACGATCGGCAGGAAGCCGATGAAGAACGACACGATCGCCAGCACGACCGCGAGCGGGACGTCCCACGCCAGGTTCATGACCAGGACGACGACGGACTTGACGAGCTGCGTCAGGAACGTCGCATACAGCGCGCCGTACACGACCGCGCGGATGTTTCCGCTGATCGACTGCTCCAGGTCGCGGTACCGGCCCGGCACCTTCGAGCGCAGGTAGCCGACGACCCGCACATGGTCCGTCAATATGTAGAAGACGGTGACCAGGAAGACCGCGACCGAGATCGTGAGGACGCCGAACGCTTCCTGGATGTCGCCCGCCAGCCGGCCGCCCCGGTTCGCCGTGGCCGCAACGAAAAGCGAGAGATCCTGCTCGACCGCGACTCGCCGGATGAACGGGATCGATCGGAGCGCCTCCGTGAGCTGCCGCGCGATGTCGCGGCTGTTCGCCTCGAGGTACGCCGCGGCATCCGCGATCTCGACCCAACTGTAGACCAGCACCGCGACGAGCGGCAGGATCACGACCGCGATCGCCACGATCGCGCTCACCCAGCGGATGCGCAGCCAGCGCGTCAGCCACCCGTGGAACGGGATCAGGTACGCGCCCAGCACCACCCCGGCGATGATCGCGACGACCACGTCGGCGACCATGTAGAAGAAGAGCACCGTGATGATGCCGAGCACCACCGTGGTGACGACCGCCTTGCGCAACTCCGGGAGCGTGTAGTCGGCCAGCCGGATGTCGTCGGACCGGCGCTCCACGCGCCGCCGGTCGTCCGGCCCCTGCCGGTCGTTCACGCCACCTCCGGCTCCATGGTCCGCGCCCGCGCCGTCGCCTCACGCCTCATCGCGCCACCGCTCCACGTGCCCGATGTAGCGCGCCAGGAGCGCATCCGCGCCCTCGGCCGTCGGCGCCTCGACCGTCACCACGAAGGACGGCTTGTGCGAGTGCGGGATGATCAGGACCCACTCCGTCTCGCCCAGCCAGACCTTCACGCCGTCGACGAGCTGCCGCTCCTCGTCCTCCGTCTCCTCGATCAGGCGACGCATCACCGCACCCTTGCGCGCCCACGGGCACGCGATGCGCGCCTGCCGCATGTGGATCGCCGGCACCCGGTCCGCCTCCTCGCCCAGCCGCGTGCCCGAGCGCGCCAGCGCTTCCAGCAGCTTGACCGCCGCGAACATCCCGTCGTACGCCGGGATGAAGTGCGGGAAGATGATCTCGCCCCGCGCGCCGGCGACCAGGTCCGCATCCGTCGCCGAAGCCATCATCGCGTGGTGCTCGGTCTTCGTCCAGTGCAGCTCCGCGCCGGCCTCGCGGATGATCCGCGCCGTGACCGCCGGACTCGTCACCGGGATCGCGACGCGGGAGATCCCCAGGTGCTCGAGGGCGAGGCGCACGAAAACGGCTTGCGCCAGCTCGGGCGAGAGCGGCCGGCCCAGGTCGTCGACCAGGTTGATCACCTCGCCGCCCGGGTCGATCCAAAGACCCAGGTCCGCGTCGATCGAACGGACGATCCCGCCAAGTCGGACGAGCGACTCCTCGAACTCCTCCTCGCTCCGCGACAATCGCCCGGGCGAGACGTACGCGTCCAGGCTCACCGTTTCCGTCTGCAGCGCGCCGAGCAGCCCCGGGAAGACCTCGACCGTCGTGCCGTACGCGAAGTCGACGACCAGCGTGAAGCGCCGCTCCGCGATCAGCTCCCGGTCGACCTCGGAGAGGAAGTGCTCGCGGTACCCTTCGACGACCCGGGTCGGGAAGTTGATCCCGCCCGTCCCGTCGGGCCCAGCGCGCGGGAAGTCCTCCCGACTGAACAGCCGCTCGATCGACTGCGTCTTCCCCGGCGGCAGGTCCCGTCCATCCGCATCGAAGAAGAGGATGTCGACGACCCTGGGATCGAAGGGCGAGCGTCGCACGTGGATCCCGCCCGCCTCGCGGCCGTGGTTGACCGCGTGCCGCACCACGGGGATCGGCATCTCGCGCAGGTCCTCCACGTTCGCGCCCGCCGACATGAAGCCCGTGATCATCGCGCGGTTGATCATCCGCGACGCGCGGTCGGAGTCGCGCGACGTCGCAATGTACGACCCCGGCCCGAGCATCGAGCCGTACGCGCCGCCGAGCCGCGAAACGACCTCGGGCGTCAGCTCCGCGTTCGGGATCCCGCTCACCCGCGCGCCGTGGAACAGACTGCGCTCCCACGCCTCGCCCCAGATCAGCGAGTGCGCGAGCACCGCCCGGTCCTCGACCACCTTGTCCGGCCATACCTTCACGTTCGGCCCTACGACGGAGAACGCGCCGACCTCCGCACGGTCGGAGAGGATCGTGTTCTCCCTGACCAGCGCGCCCTCGCCGATACGAACCCCGCCCGCGCACACCGCCTCGTTGATCCGCGCGCCGGCGCCGACCTGGCACCCCTCCCAGAGAACGACGTTCCGCAGCTCCGCGCCGTCGCCGATCTCACTGCCTGCGCCGATCACCACGTTCTCCAGGATCGCGCCGCGGCCGACCTGTGCGCCGCGGCCGAGGAGGACCATCCCGGCGAGGTGCACGTCGCGGCCGAGGCGTGCGCCCGGCTCGCCCCACAACACCCCGCGATCGTACTCGCGTCGTTCGCCTCGCGGCTGGATCTGCACGCGGCCGGCCAGCACGTCGTCGTTCGCGCGCCGGTACTCCACCAGGTTGCCCACGTCACGCCAGTAGCCCTGCGCCACGTGGCCGAAAAGGCGCGCCTCCTCGCGCAGCATCTGCGGGAAGAGGTCCTTCGAGAAGTCGAAGTTCGTCTGTGGCGGCACCCTCAGGAGCGCCTCCGGCTCGAGGACGTAGATCCCCGTGTTGATCGTGTCACTGAAGACCTCGCCCCACGTCGGCTTCTCGAGGAACCGCTCGATCCGGCCCGTTTCCGGGTCTGCGATCACGATCCCGAAGGCGAGCGGGTTCTCGACCGGCGTGAGCGCGATCGTCGCCTCCGCGCCGCGCCGCTCGTGGGTCGACACGATTTCGCTCAGATCGAAATCCGTCAGCACGTCGCCGCTGATCACCAGGACCCGGTCGCCCTCGATCAGCTCCCAGGCATTGCGGACCGCGCCTGCCGTGCCGTAGTCCGCGTCCGCCGTGACGTAGCGCATCCGGACGCCGAACGCGGATCCGTCGCCGAAGTGTCGCGTGATGTGTTCCGGCTGGAAGTACAGGATCGAGATCAGATCGGTGATGCCGTGCCGCTTCAGGAGCTCGACGATGTGCTCCATGATCGGACGGTTGGCGATCGGCACCATGGGCTTCGGACGATGGATCGTGAGCGGCTTGAGGCGGGTTCCGAACCCGCCGGCCATGATCACGCCTTTCATTCCAATTCCCCGGCTCTGTGTTGGGATCGGTAGGCGGTGAGGACGCCGGGCCCTTGCGCAATCGCCGTGCCGCTCAAGCTATCGACCGGGCCGGCACCCGGCAACGGACACGAGCCTTGACGGCGATCCCGTCGTCCTTCATTCTCTTGACCTTGGCCCGCACCCGCACTTCCGAGGCCTTTTTGCGATGAAAAAGGTGCACACCAAGGAAGCCGCCGAAGCGATCCTGCGCGAGCTGCCCTCCGTGCGAGGCGCGTTCGTCCGGGAGGACGTCTACGGCCATCCCCGGGAGGTCCACGTCCTCGTCGACCCCGGCCCCGAGCCGCGGCTCCTCGCCCGCGACATCCGCGAGCTCCTCGAAGAGCGCCTCGGCGTGCCCGTCGACCAGCGCGTGATCAGCATTGCGCAGCTCTCCGATCGCGCGGACCGGGTCCCGATCGAGGAGGTCATCGGGCAAGACGCGGCCACCGAACCCGCGGCCGGCGCCGGAAAAGAAACCAGCGCCAGTGTTGCTGCGGCCCCTTCGTCCTCGGCCTCCGCGCGCCCCGCAGCCGCGACCGGGCCCAGCCCGGCGGGCGTGCACTCTGCGCCGCGAGTCGTCTTCGAGGGGTTGGAATCGATGGTTCGCGGCGGAAGGATCCTGGTGAAGAGCCGCGTTTCGTGGAAGGGCAACACCTTCGAGGGCACGGCCGAGGACCTCGACGGCGGCGCAGGCCGGATCCGCGCCGTGGCCGCGGCAACTCTGCGCGCCGCTTCCGAGGCGTGCTCGGGGAGGCTGCACCTGGAGCTGGAGACGGCATCCGTCGTCCATGCGCTCGGAAACGATTACGTGCTCGTCTCCGTCAACGCCGTCTCGCCCCTGCTCGGCCGCCGGCCCGTCCCTCTGGCCGGCGCGCACCCCGCCGCAGCAGGCGACGACGCGGCCGCTCTCGCCGCGCTCCAGGCGTCGAACCGCGTGCTCACCCTCGCGCTCGGCGACTGAGCCCGGGCTCGGGGACTCCTCGGGGCCCGGATCGGCAATTCCTCTGGACGTGCGCCCGCGGCGCGC
The DNA here is from genome assembly GCA_964410055.1 of uncultured Gemmatimonadaceae bacterium. Lineage (GTDB taxonomy): Bacteria > Gemmatimonadota > Gemmatimonadetes > Longimicrobiales > RSA9 > CALBZE01. Next base: position 10,826 of record CAYPGK010000075.1, read on the forward strand.
GGGGCACGCCGCTCCGCTCAGCCCCCGTCGATCAGCGGCGTCAGCGCGTAATGCATCCCGGACGCTTCCCGGTACAGCACGACCCGACGCCGGACCAGGGCGTCCAGCGCATGGGCGACCACCGCGCTCCGCGCCCCGAGGTAGCCGGCCACCTGCTCTTCGGTCGCGCGTCCGAGCCGCTCGACCGCGGTCCACACCTCATGCTCCACCTCGTCCACGGCGCCGAGCAGCGTGGGGCCCGACTCGAGCTCTGCGACCAGGGCGAGGTCGTGACGCTCCAGGACCGCCTCGATCATCTCCAGGTGGTGCTCCGCCAGTCCCCGCGCGACGAAATACGCATCCGCCGGGCGGTCCGCCGCCTGGAAGCGCAGGATCAGCTTCGCGACCGTTTCGTCCGCGCAACTGTAGTCGAGGACGGCGACCTGGCCGAAATCCAGCACCGACAGGCACAGCGCGCCGATCTCACCGATCTGGCTCTCGATCCCGAGCCGCACCGCCTGACCGGTCGGCCGCGTGACCAGGTGCGAGTACAGGCTCGCGACCGAGCGGGTCACGAAGCTCGAGAGCTCGAAGCGCAGCGGGACGACGTCGCCTGGCATGTCCGTCACCCTTCGATCCTGGCCGGGAGCACGATCCCGATCTGCGCGCCCGGGAAGTGGGCCAGCTTCTCCTCGAGCGGCGATGCATCGTCCCAGTCCGGCACGTCCGCGATCCGCGCCGTCCCGCTCCGGATCGAGACCTTGCCGCCCCACCGGCCGACCTGCTTGCGGATCTGCTTGAGCCCCTGGCCGCGCCCGGGGTCGTGGAACCGCGTGAGTCCGTGGATGAAGGCGGCCTCCAGCGCCGCCGCATCGCCCCACCGCTCGCCGAAGCGTGCGGCGTGCGTGCCGGCCAGCGAGCCCATGAAGCCGATCCCCAGGTCGACCACCCCGATCTTGACGACCCGTCGGTCGAGCTGCGGGATCCTGCTATACGTCTGCGTCGCCACCCAGCCGGTCGCCTGGGAGTGCTCAAGGATGTTCTGGCACACCTCGGAGAGCATCGAGCCGAACTGCCACGCCTCGCGCGTCGGGTAGTGGAGCTGGTTGGTCAGGATCTCGATCGCCCGCTCGTTGACGCGGTCCACCACGGCGTGCACGTCCCGGTACTCGCGGATCGGCGTGATCTCCAGCAGCACATCGGACGACGACTCGCCGCCCCGCCCCCGCCGCGGCGCGCCGTGCACTTCGAACAGCTCCTCCGCGTATTCGAAGAAGCGCATCCGCCCCAGGTAGCTCAGTACCTCGGCCGCCTTCGGGAGCTGGAGCACCGGCCGCTCGCCGCCCCGCCCCGCCACCTCCGCCGCCGCCAGGAGCCCGAGCATGCCGTACGGATCGACCCAGCGCAGCGAGCGGGCGTCGAAGAGCATACGTCCGCCCTCCGCGCCGGCCAGCGCCTGGACCACCGCGTCGAAACTCCGTTCCTCTAGCGTCGGGGGGATCGATATGACCTTCACGTGTCGATGCGTCCTTGCAGGAAGAGATGCAGCCCCGTCGCGCCCATGTGCTCCACGTTGCGCGCCGCCGCCCGGTTCGCCGCGCGCATCGCCTCCTCGAGCGATGCGCCGGCCAGCAGATGGCTGAAGCATGTAGCGCCCCACACATCGCCGCAACCGGTCGGGTCGCCTTCACGTGGCTCCGTCACGATCGCGACCCGCTCGCTGCGCGCCGCGCCCGGCACGCCGAGCTCCGGTAGCTCGGCCAGCGTCCCGCCCGTCCGCCACGTCAGCGGGTCCGGCCGGAACGCGGGCGAGGCCACGTATGCGGCGCCGCGCGCGCCCAGGGTGGCCAGCAGCAGGCGCGGCGCATCGCCCACGACTTCCGCGGCAAAGAGCCACGGATCACCCCACGCATGCGCGAGCCACGCCAGCTCGTCCTCGTTGAGCTGGACGACGTCGAAGCACCGCAGCCAATCGCGCCACGCGTCGAGCGGCCGGTACATCCGCTGGCCGCCCGCGCCCACGCCGAGCATGAGCGAGTGCAGGTCCGCGTAGATCGGGCCCTGGAACGCCAGACGCACGCGGATCATCGTCTCCAGCTCAAGCTCGAAGCCCGAGATAAAGTTGATGTAGAGCGCGTCCAGCCGCTGGAGGATGGGCTCCAGTTCTTCGAAGCGCCAGGGCGGCACGCCGCCCGTGAGCCGCTCCGTCCGCCTCTCGCCGTCGTGATAGTGCAGCTCGACCCGATTGTTCGGCTCCGGCACCACTCGGAGCCCGGTCTCGAGATCCAGCCCCGGGAGCGAGTGCAGGAATTGTCCGGCCTTTTCTTCCAGGTCCTGGCCGACCTTCACGATCGGGACGAGGTCCCACCCCTCGGGTCGCGCCGCGACGGCCGCGGCCAGGGCGTACGAGATGCCGCCCCACTCCTCGACCGGCTCCACGCGCCCGTCGCGCGCGAAGATCCGGTCCCACACCATCGTGCCGATGATGCCGAGCCGTGGCATCCCGCGACCTCAGACCACGCCCCAGGTTTCTTTCTTGAACAACGCCGCCGCGCCGATCACGCCCGCACGCCCCGTGAGCTGCGCCGAAACGATCTGACACGCCTCCTCCGCGACCCGGAACGCGCGGCGCCGCACCTCGGCGCGGAGCGGCACGAAAAGGTGGTCGCCGGCCCGGGTCACACCCCCAGCGATCACGACCATCGCCGGGTTCAGGATGTTGATGATGTTTGCGATCCCGGCGCCCAGGAACTTCGCCGTTTCCTTCATCACCTCGTTCGCGTACGGGTCGCCGAGGACGACGGCCTCGTAGACCGTCGCCGCCGTGATGTCCTCGAGCCGCCCGCCGACCAGATCCGGGAGCATGCTCTCCGCGCCGGCCTCGATCCCCTCGATCGCCCGGAGCGCGATCGCCGGGCCCGACGCGTACGCCTCCAGGCATCCGTAGTTGCCGCACTTGCACTTGCGACCCGTCGAGTCGATCGTCCTGTGGCCGATCT
>CAYPGK010000076.1:0-13475 GCA_964410055.1 uncultured Gemmatimonadaceae bacterium
GGTCGTAGACCGCGATGATCTCGTCCTTCTTCTTGTCCAGGCCGTACGCCAGCGCGGCCGCGGTCGGCTCGTTGATGATGCGAAGCACCTCGAGCCCGGCGATGCGACCCGCATCCTTCGTGGCCTGACGCTGCGCATCGTTGAAGTACGCCGGGACCGTGATGACCGCCTGCGTGACCTCGTGGCCCAGGTAGTCCTCCGCCGTCTGCTTCATCTTCTGGAGGATCATCGCCGAGATCTCCGGCGGGCTGAACGTCTTGTCCGCGTTCGGCAGGCGGACCTGGACGCGACCCTCGGAGTCGGAGCCGACCTCGTAGGGGACTCGCTTCTCCTCCTCCTTGAGCTCACCGGCCTTGCGACCCATGAACCGCTTGATCGAGAAGATCGTGTTCTTCGGGTTCGTGATCGCCTGCCGACGAGCGACCTGGCCGACCAGGCGCTCCCCATCCTTCGTGAACGCGACCACCGACGGCGTGGTCCGCCCACCCTCGGCGTTCGGGATGACCACCGGGTCGCCGCCCTCCATGACGGCGACCACCGAGTTGGTCGTCCCCAAGTCGATTCCGATGACCTTTTTCGCCATTTCTTCTCCTGACTCTGTCTGAACTCGTTGCGACCGCCGCCGTGCGCGGGTGCAACGCATATGCCACGATCAGCGCGTGTTTTCAAGCCATTACGGCATTTGTGTCGGGTGTGGCTGTCAGTGTGGCAGGTACCCCGGAGGGGGAGAGCGGTTCGGGGGAGGTAGGGGGTTGGGGTGGGTGGGTTGGGGGGGGTGTGGGGTGGTGTGTGGGGGGGGGGGGGGGGGGGGGGGGGGGGGCCCGCCCCCGGGGGGCGGCGGCATGGGGCGGCTGAGGGTGGGCGTTTTCGTTTTCTTTGGGACCGTTTTCTCTCGCGCTTTGGGGCTTGGCCGGTAGATTGCGGCGGCGGGCGCGTTGTAAGGATGGGCGCCCGGGTTTGATGGATCTGGATTGGGGGTGAGGAGGAGATGCGAAGGATTGGTGGGTCGGAGTTGGAGATCTTTCCGCTGGGGCTGGGCGGGAACACGTTCGGGAATACGACGGGGCCTGAGGATTCGGAGCGGGTCCTGGACGCGTTCGTGGAGGCGGGCGGGAACCACGTCGACACGGCGGACTCGTATTCGGCGTGGGTGCCGGGGAACAGGGGCGGCGAGTCGGAGACGATCCTCGGGGATTGGATGCGTCGGCGCCGGAACCGGCATTCCATGATCATCGCGACGAAGGTGGGGGCCCACCCGGAGTACGAGGGGCTGGCACCGTCCAACATCGTCAGGGCTGCGGAGGCCTCGCTGCGACGGCTCCGGACGGACTACATCGACCTCTACTACGCGCACTACGACGATGAGGGCGTGGCGATCGAAGAGATCGCCGCGGCGTTCGACCGCCTGGTCCGGGATGGGAAGGTGCGCTACGTGGGCGTCTCGAACCTGAGCCCCGAGCGGATCGAGGCGTGGATCCGCGTCGCAGGGGAGAACGGGCTCGCCGTGCCGGTGGCGATCCAGCCGGAGTACAATCTGGTCAGTCGCCGCAACTACGAGGAGAACGTCGCGCCGCTGGCCGAGCGCCACGGGCTCGGCGTCCTCCCCTACTTCGGTCTGGCCAGCGGTTTCCTGACCGGGAAGTACCGCACCCCGGCGGATCTGGAGGGGCGGCCGCGCGGGAGGGCCGTAGCGAAGTACCTGAACGAGGACGGGCTGCGCGTGGTCGACGCGCTGGAGTCGGTCGCCGCCGAGCGGGACGCGACGCCCGCGACCGTCGCCCTGGCCTGGCTCCTCGCCAAGCCGAACATCAGCGCGCCGCTGGCCAGCGCCAACAGCATCGAGCAGCTCTCCCAGCTCGTGGCCGCGCCGGAGCTGGAGCTGTCGGCCGACGAGGTCGCCCGCCTGGACGAGGCGTCGCGGCCGTTCGCGTAGGCGACGTCGCTCGAAGCGTGCTCGCGCGGTCCGCGAGCGCGACGACTCCATCTCACGAAACGCGCCGCGCGCCCGGGCGGAAGACCCGTCCGGGCGCGCGGCATCATGCCATTTCGTTGTCCCTCTTGCGGTTCCTCCGGCCGTCCGATTCGGCCATTGCTTTCGGGTTTTGTTCGGTGTAGTTTGGGTCCCCCGCGGATGGGGTGAGCGGGACGAGCGTGGAGGGGGACGTGGCCACCAGCGTTGCGGAGCTGAAGGAAGTCCTTGCGCGGCGGTTCCCCGGCGCGGTGCCGGTCACCTACGGGACTGCGGCGGCGGTGGTGACGGGGGTGGCGGCGCTGGACCGGGTGCTCCCCGGCGGTGGGCTGCCCCGGGGGCGGCTGTCGGTGTGGGTCCCCGGCGGCGGAGCGACGGCGGTGCTCCAGGGGGCGTGCGCGGCGGTGGGGGAGCGGGGGGAGCGTGCGGCGTGGGTGGATGGGGCGAGGTCGTTGACGTGCCGACCCGGGGTGGTGGCGGAATCGGAGGCACGGGGAGCGGCGCCCCTGGTGCTGCGCCCCGCGGATGGGCGGGCGGCGTTGGCGTGCGCGGAGGAGCTGCTGCGCTCCGGGGGCTTCGCGCTGGTGGTGTTGTCGGGGGTCGAGGTCGTGGGAGTGGAGGCGGTGCGTCTGTCGCGGGCGGTGCGGGAGGGAGGGGGCGCGTTCGTGGCGCTGGGCGCGGGGGCGTCGATTGCGGCGCTGCGTCTGGAGTCGCGGATCGCGCCGGAGGGGTATCGCTGGCGGCGTGGGGCGTTCGGTGAGCCGGCGGAGGTGGAGTCGGTGGCGGTGGAGGTGCGGGTGTGGGGGATGGGGCTGAGTGCGCGTGCGAAGTTCCGGATGCCGGTGGTTCATCATGAGCTGCGTTTGTCTCTGGAGCCCGGGTTGGTCGACCGGCGAGGAGTTGGGCGATGACGTGACGGCGTCGCTGCTCGAGGTGGTGCCGCGGGTGGTGGTGGAGCGGCGCGGGGTGGTGTGGGCGGATGGGCGAGGGCTGCCGGCGGCACGGGTCGCCGGCGAGCTGCTCGATCGCCTGGGCGCGCTCGGGGTGGGCGCGGCGTGGGCGGGGGTCGCGAGGGTGCCCGTCGCTGCGGAGCTGGCGGCGCGTGCGGCAGGCGCAACGGGCGCAACGGGCGCGGTGCCGACGGGGGTGGTGGGTGCGGGGTTGCGGGTGGCGGGGGCGGTGTGGGTGGTCGAAGCCGGGAGGGAGCGGGAGTTCGTGGCGCGGCTGCCGCTGGCGTGGTTGGAGCCGGAGCCGCGTCTGGCCGTGCTGTTCGTCGGGGTGGGGCTGGAGACGGTGGGCGACCTGGCGGCGTTGAGCCGGGAGGCGGTGGAGGTGCGGTTCGGAGCGGAGGCGGTGGAGTTGTGGCGCCTTGCACGAGCCGACGACCGTCGCTGGCTCTTCGGGCCGATCCCGCCGGAGCGGCCGCACGCGTCGATCGACTTCGTGGACTACGTCGTGACGGACCCGGAGCGGCTGGTCTTCACGGCGAACGCGCTGCTGGGGAGTCTTGAGGGGGCGTTGCGGTCGCGGGGCGAGCACGCGCGGCGGCTGGGGCTCGCGTTGACGCTGGCGGATGGCCGGGTCTGGCGGCGAGTGCTGCGGCCGGCCCGGCCGACGGCGAGCCGGGAAGTGTGGCTGCGGTTGGTGCGCGCGGTGCTCGAGCGGGCCGAGCTCCCCGATGCGGTGGCCGGGGTCGTGCTTCGGGTCGAGGCGACGGAGGCCGCGGCGGTGCACCAGGGCGACCTCTTCGACCGCGGCTTCGCGACCGCGGCGGCGGTGGAGGCCGCGATCGTCCGCCTGATCGAGGCGCAGGGGCCCGTGTTCGTGGAGCCGAAGACGAGCGACCATCCACTCCCCGAGCGTCGGGTCGACTGGGTCCCCGGGGACCCGCTGGCGCGAGGCCGGGAAACGGGGTCGGCGCGGACGGCCGACGCCAGGACGGCGCCGATGCCGACGGCCGGTCGTCCAGAGGCGAAGCCCGCGCGAGGATCTGCCGCACTCACCATCGTGCCCGCTTCGGAGCCAGAAGCGCCACCGGGTGCCCGGCTCACTCTCCAACTCCTTGCAGAGCCGTGCCCTATCGAAGTGGAGGCGACCTGGCGGCGCGACCACCCGGCGCCGATCCGCTTCCACGATGGCCGGGAATGGCATCGCCTGGTCACCATCAGCGGCCCCGACCGGATCTCGGGCGGTCGCTGGGAGATGGCCTACGCACGCGAGTACTTCCGCTGCGTGACCGCCGAGGGGATGCTGGTTTGGCTTTTTCGTGATGCGAGGCGGGGAGGGTGGTTTTTGCATGGGTGGTGGGATTGAGCGGGGGGCGCGCCGAGGGGGCGCGCCACAAGGCGCGCTCTCTCGGCTCGCCCGTGCCTTACCCCCGCACACGAGCCTCGGCTCTGCCGCTATACGCCGCCGAACTGCCGGGCAATGCCCGCGAGCCGCTCCTGAATCTCTCCCTCCGCGATCCAGCGGCCACGCACCATGACGCCGGCGCGCCGCTGAAGATTCGCGATGTCGTCGAGCGGGTCGGCCTCGAGGAGGATCAGGTCGGCGCGGCGGCCGACGGCGATGGTGCCGAAATCGTCGAGGGCGTCGAAGTAGGCGGCGATGTTGTAGGTCCCGGAGCGCAGGATCTGGTAGGGCGTCATCCCCGCCTCGGCCATGACCTGCATCTCTCGGTGGAGCGAGAAGCCGGGGACGCTGAACATCTGCGGCGCATCGGAGCCGAGCAGGATCCCGGCGCCGGCGTCGGCGAGTGCGGCGAGGAGGCGGCGCCGGAGCTCCCGGGCGCGGGCGTTTTCGGCAGGGTCCTGGTTATGGCGCAGGGCTTCGACCTGCCGCGCCCAGCTGTCGACCCACGGACGCGGCATGTACTGCAGCTCGGGGAAGGCGCGCAGTTCGTCGATGGAGCGCAGCCCGAGGAAGGCGTGGTCCCAGAGCGCCATGGTGGGGACGACCCAGGCGCCGGCCTCGCGGGTCGCGCGGGCGAGGTCGGGGATGCGGGCGGGGTCGCCGCCGAGGAGCTCGAGGTAGCCGTCCAGGTGGTCGATGCTGGACTGGCCGGCGGCGAGGGCGTGCTCGAGGCCGACGGCATCCGCGACGTGCCCGGCCCACGGGATCCCGAGTTCGCGGGCCGTGGCGACGATCGCGTCGTACGCCGCGGGGGAGAGTCCCTCGTGGACCTTGAGGAGGTCGAAGCCGGCGGCGTGGTACTCGCGCACGAGGCGGGCGCCGTCCTCAGGCGTGCGGGCGCTGTTGCCGTGCAGCGCGGGCGAGCCGAGGTAGAGCGTCGGGCCGAGCAGATCGCCGCGCTCGATGCGTTCGCGGATCGTCAGCTGGGCGGGGTGCCCCTGCATCCCGCGCACGGTGGTCACACCGTTGGCGACGAAGAGGAAGAGGATCATCTCGGTCAACTCGGGTGGCGTGTTCCCGCCGGGGAGGTGACCGTGCATCTCGGCGATCCCCGGGACGAGGTACTTGCCGCGCGCATCGATCCGAACGGCGTCCTCGGGGACGGCGACGTCGCCCGTGGGCCCGAGTGCGGCGATGCGCCCGTCGCGGACAATGACGGTCTGGTTCTCCAGGACGCGCTCGGCGTCCATGGGGATGACGTGGGCGCCGACGAAGGCGACGGCGTTGCTCTGCGCGTGCGTCTGCTCCGGGGCGGTCGTCGCAGCCCGGTCGGGTCCGGCCGCAGGCTGTTGCGCCGCGCCGTGCGCGACCGCAGCCGCGGCCGGAATGGCGGCGAGCACGGCCAGCGCGGTCAGGAGCGCTCGGCTGCGCTGGAGGGGTCGGGTCATACCTTCCTCCCGGGTCTGGGTGAATAAAGGACGTTCGGTATGAAACGTTGCGCCGCGGCGCACTAGGACGGCGTCGGAATCGTGGTCGGCCGGGTGACCGAGCGGAAGGGGACCGTTCCGTCGGTGTCCCGGGGTCAGGGTGCCGCGCCGCCGACCAGCCGCTCGAGCGGGTCTCCGGAGATCGGGATCGCACTCGTCACCGCACGCCGTACGAGGGGGTCGCCCGATGCGTGGAGGTCGCGGAAACGGTCGAGGGCGAGGACGGTGGGCTCGAGGCGCAGCCCGAAACGGTTGCGGATCCGGGGCGCCAGCACCGCCGCCGTCGCATCCGCCTCCCGTGCCGCGGCCTTCGATGCGACGACGATCACCAGGACGGCCGCCTCGTGCGGAGTGGCCGCATCCAGCACCGCGACCGCGCGAGGGCGGGCGCCGGGCCCGTGTGGGCCGGCCGTGAACGCTTCGCGGATCGCCTCGATCACGGCGTGCGACCGCTCGTCCTCGGCCGCGAAGAGCGGCGGCAGCGCGTTGCGAACCAGCACGTTGTCGCGGTTCAGCACGTAGCGATGCTCCCCCGCGCCGATGGTTCGCTCCAGCACGCCGAGCGCGACCAGGTCGTCCAGCGCGCGCCGCGCCGCCGTCTGGGAGACACCGGCCAGCCGTGCCGCCTCCCGTCCGGTCACCGCGTGGGTCAGCCGGAGCAGCGCGCGTAGCAGTCGCACCTTGCTCGTCGTGCCGAGCGCATCGTCCAGGGCTTCGAAGAACAGGCCCATACCGCATCGCAGGGTGGTGTGGAGCCGGCTCCGCGGAGCATCGCGCCCATCCTGGGCATTCACGAACGGCTCCGCCGGGCCGGGCCCGGTTGAACCAATATAGGTTCGCCGCCGGCGAAAGTCAGTACGATCGCCTGAATCGCATGTGAGATCATGGGATACGTGGAGCTACGCTGTCATTCGGCGTTCTCGTTCGGGGAGGGGGCGTGCACGCCCGAGGCGCTGGTGTCGCGGGGTGCGGAGCTGGGGCACGTGGCGCTGGGGTTGACGGACGGGGCGGATCTGGGCGGGATCATCCGCTTCGCTCTGGAGGCGGAGCGTCAGGGGATCCGCCCGGTGGTGGGTGCGGAGCTGGTGGTGGACGGGCACCCTGCGGCGTTCCTGGCGATGAACGCGACGGGCTATCGCAATCTCGCGGGGCTGGTGACGCGGGCGCGGGTCGGGGAGTTCGTGGAGGTCGAGCCGTCGGGTGCGGTGCGGGAGGGCGCTCGGGTTGGTGGGTCGAGGCTGGGGCGTCGAGGACACCCGTACGGGGAGGTGGTCACGCGTCCGCGTGGGCGGGCGCGGGTGACGTGGGCGGATGTGGTGGAACGGAGCGAGGGGTTGTTCGCGCTGACGGGCCCGGCGTCGGGTGAGCTGGCGTGGCTGGTGAGGACGGGGCGGCCAGAGGAAGCATCGTACCAGCTCGGTCGTTGGCGGGAAGTGTTCGGGGAGCGGCTGGCGGTGGAGGTGCAGGACCATCGGGTTTCGGGATCGGAGCGGGCGCTGGCGGGGGCGTTGATCGAGCTGGCGGAGCGAGGTCGGGTGGGGTGGGTGGTGACGAACGATGCGCGCTACATCGATGGGCGCTCGCGGCTGGTGCACGACCTGTGGACGGCGCTGCGGCACGGGACGGATGTAAGCACGGCGGCGTCGCAGGGGCATCTGCTGCCGAACGGGGAGTGGCGGCTGAAGTCGCCGGCGGAGATGGCGCGGCAGTGGAAGGGGAGGGAGGCGGGACTGGAGGAGAGCGTGCGGATCGCGCTGGCGTGCGATTTCGACCTGCGGTGGCTGGCGCCGCCGCTGCCGCGGTTCGAGGTCCCGCCGGGTCACGACGACGATTCGTTCCTCAAGGAGCTGGCGTACGCGGGCGCGCGGGAGCGGTGGGGCGAGGTGAATGAAACGCAGGCGGCGCAGTTGGAGCACGAGCTGGGTGTGATCCGTCGCCTGGGGTTCGCGGGGTTCTTCCTGGTGATGTGGGATGCCGTGCGGTTTGCGCGGGAGCGGGGGATCCTGTGTCAGGGTCGGGGAAGCGCGGCGAACTCGGCGGTGGCGTACGTGCTCGGGATCACGGCGGTCGACCCGGTGCGTCACGGGCTGCTCTTCGAGCGGTTCCTCTCGGAGGTTCGGACGGATGGTCGGAACGAGGCGCCGGACATCGATGTCGACTTCGAGATGCACCGCCGCGAGGAAGTGCTGGACTACATGTACGCGCGCTACGGCCGTCGGCACGCGGCGATCGCGTGCGTGACGCAGGTCTACCATGCGCCGAGTGCGATCCAGGACGTGATGCGGGCGCTGGGCTACCCGGCGGAGTTGACGTTCGCGCTGTCGAAGCGGCTGCATCGTCGCCACCCGGCGGAGGGCGCGGAGATCCTGGAGAAGGAGCTGGCGTCGCGGCACGGCCTGGACCTGGAGGAGCCGCGCGGGCGCGCGCTGCTCGAGGCGCTGCGCGCGCTGGAGGAGGTGCCGCGGCTGCGTTCGACGCACCCGGGCGGTTTCGTGCTGTCGAGCGAGCCGCTGGGCGAGTACATGCCGATCGAGGGGACGGCGATGGGTCGCACCGTGCTGCAGTTCGACAAAGACGACCTGGACGCGGCGGGCGTGCCCAAGTTCGATTTCCTGGGGCTCGGCGGCCTGAGCGTGATCCGTCTGGCGTTCGACGCGATCGAGGCGCGCACGGGCGAGCGGCTCGAGATGTACTCGCTGCCGGTAGACGACGCGAAGACGTACGACATGATCGCCCGAGGCGACACGGTCGGCACGTTCCAGATCGAGAGCCGTGCGCAGATCCAGTCGGTGCTGCACACGCGGCCGGAGCGGCTCTACGACCTGGTGGTACAGGTCGCGCTGATCCGGCCGGGTCCGATCCAGGCGAAGTTCGTCGCGCCGTACACGCGGCGTCGCCGGGGGCTGGAGCCGGTCGAGTACCCGCACCCGGCGCTGGAGCCGATCCTGAGGCGTACCTTCGGCGTGCCGCTCTTCCAGGAGCAGGCGATGGCGATCTCGATGACGCTGGGCGGGTTCAGCGCCGCCGAAGCCGACGAGCTGCGCCGGGCGATGGGGCACCAGAAGAAGCTGGCGCGGCTGCAGGCGACGCTGAGAAAGCTGCGGGACCGGATGGTGGGGCGCGGCGTCGCGCGGGAAGTGGCGGACCGGATCGTCGAGGACCTCGTCTCCTTCTCGAACTACGGCTTTCCGGAGAGTCACGCGTGGAGCTTCGCGCTGATCGCCTACGCGACGGCGTACCTCAAGGCGCACTACCCGGCCGAGTTCTTCATGGCGCTGCTGAACGCATGGCCGATGGGGTTCTACGCCCCCTCGACGCTGGTGCACCAGGCGATGCGGGATGGGGTGACCGTACTGCCGCCGTGCCTGCGGGACGGCGCGTGGGAGTGCACACTGGAGCCGGCGGCGGCCGCAGCGGCCGCAGCGGGTGTGGCGGGTGTGGCGGGTGTGGGCGGCGCTGCAACATGGCGCGGGGAGGAACCGGCGTCGCTCGCGGGAGGGACAATCGCGGGAGGCGCAACCGCGGGAGGCGGCCGACGGGATGTGCCGGCGCTCCGCATCGGCTGGAAGCACATCCGCGGCCTCGGTGAGCGGGCGCGGGAGGCGCTACAGGCGGCGCGGGCGGAGGCGCCGTTCACGTCGATCGACGACGTGGTGCGCCGAGCACGGCTGACGCGCGCCGAAGCTTTGCACCTGGCACGGGCGGGCGCGTTCGAGGCATTCGAGCCGGGGCGCTACCGTGCGGCGTGGGAGGCGCTGCGCACCGCGGGGGACCTGCTGCCGCTCGCGCCCGCGCAACGGGATGCCCTTCATGGCCCGCTTCCTTTCGATCCTCGCGAGCTCGAGGACGAGGAGCTGATCTTCCTGGATTACATGGCGACGGGGGTCAGCACGCGAGGGCATCCGATGCGACACCTCCGTGCGCGGCTCGAGGCGGCGGGCGTGGTGGACAGTCGTGGGTTGGAGCGGCTGGAGGATGGGGAGCGCTGCGTGGTTTCGGGGCTCGTCGTCGCGCGCCAGCATCCGGCGACGGCGAAGGGCACGGTCTTCGTGCTCCTCGAGGACGAGCACGGTTTCATCAACGTGATCGTGCCCGCGCGGCTCTACGAGCGGAACCGGGAGACGGTGAACTATTCTCCGTTCCTGCTGGTGGAGGGGACGTTCGAACGAGACGGCCGGGTGCTGAACATCGTGGGCCGACGCTTCCGCCGGCTCGACGCCCGGCCGATCGCCCACCGGTCGCGAGATTTCCGGTGAGGGCGAAGGCGCGCGGCCATCGGCGACGAGGGCGAGAGGAGGAGGGCGAGAGGCATGGAAGGTCCGATCCGTGGGCGAGGTGCAGCGGAAAACCCGCCCAATCGCTTCGAGACGCTGTCGTACGCACCGGACCCGGCGGAGCGCGACCCGGACGATCCGGGGCCCCGCACGATGTTGCTGCGCGACCCCTCGCGGAGCATCATCGCCCGCAACGACAGCCCGGACGTGGGGTTTGCCGCGAGCGTGAACCCGTATCGCGGGTGCGAGCACGGGTGCATCTACTGCTACGCGCGGCCGTTCCACGAGTACCTCGGCTTTTCGTCGGGGCTGGACTTCGAAACAAAGATCCTGGTCAAGGAGGACGCGCCGGAGCTGCTCCGCGCGGAGCTGAGCTCGCCGCGCTGGACGCCGCAGGTCATCGCAATGAGCGGCGTGACGGACCCCTATCAGCCGGCGGAGCGGAGGCTGCGGATCACGCGCCGGTGTCTGGAGGTGCTGGCGGAGTTCCGCAACCCGGTCTCGATCATCACGAAGAACCATCTGGTCACGCGTGACGTCGACCTCCTCACCGATCTCGCTCGCGATCAGGCTGCGCACGTGAACATCTCGCTCACCACGTTGAACGACGACCTGCGGCGCGTCATGGAGCCGCGCACTTCCACTCCGGCGCGGCGGCTCGCGGCGATCGAGACCCTCGCGGCGGCGGGCGTTCCCGTGCGAGTGATGGTCGCACCGGTCATCCCGGGTCTGAACGACACCGAGGTGCCGGCGCTCATCGAAGCGGCGGTGTCTGCGGGGGCGTGTGCGGCGACCTGGATCCCCGTGAGGCTCCCCCACGCGGTCGCCGACCTCTTCGAGGCGTGGCTGGAACGCCATTACCCGGAGCGGAAGGGGAAGGTGCTGAACAGGATCCGCGACATCCGGGGCGGGAAGCTGAACCAAACCCGGTTCGGCGAGCGGATGCGTGGGAGCGGGATCTTCGCGGAGCAGATCGGCGTGCTGTTCGACGCGGCGTGCCGGCGGGCCGGGATCGGCCGCGAGCTGCCGGCTCTCTCCACGGCCGCGTTCCGCCGGCCGGGAGAAGCGCGGCAGCTCGGTCTGTTCGACCCGACTTAGCCCGCCGCGACCAGCGCCTGCTCCTGCTCGAGCATGTCGAGGAAGGCCGTGACGACGTTCGCGTCGAACTGGCGTCCAGCCTGGCGACGGAGCTCGGCGATGATCTCGGGGACTGGCCATGCCCGGCGGTAGGGCCGGTCGTGGGCCAGTGCGTCGAAGAAGTCGGCGACCGCGACAATGCGCGCGGCCATCGGAATCTCCTCTCCTGCGAGCCCGTGCGGATAGCCGCTGCCGTCCCAACGCTCGTGGTGGCAGAGTGCGATCTCGGCGGCCATGACGAGAGTCGGTACGCTGCTGCCCGAGAGGATCTGGGCGCCGATCGTCGTGTGGGTCCGCATGATCGCGGCTTCCTCGGGCGTGAGCTCGCCTGGCTTGAGGAGGATGTAGTCCGGGATGCCGATTTTGCCGAGATCGTGCAGCGGCGCGGCGCGGCGGATCGTCTGGACCGTCGTTTCGTCGAGGCCGAGCGCCCGCGCGAGTCGCGCGGCGTAGACGCCGACGCGCTCCGTGTGCCGGCGCGTGCCGTCGTCGCGGTACTCGGCCGCCCTGGCCAGGCGGTCGAGGATCTCGACCCGGGCCTCGTCGAGCTCGGCCGTGCGTTGCCGGACCGCGTCCTCGAGTCGCTCGTTCTGCTCGAGGAGCCGACGGTGCATGAGGCGCGTCTCGAGGAGGTTGCGGACCCGGAGCAGGACCTCCGGCGTGTCGAACGGCTTCGTAAGGAAATCGTTCGCACCACTCGAGAGGGCGCGCTGGCGCGTCCATGCGGAGTAGTCGGCGGTCACGACGAGGACGGGCAGATACGTATCCGCAGGTGTGAGTTCGCGGATCCGCTCCAGCACGGTGAACCCGTCGATATCGGGCATATGGAGGTCCAGCAGCACGAGGTCGGGCTCGGCCGCCGCACACCAGGCGATCGCCTGGTGAGGCGTGGTGGTTGCCGCGACGTTCGTGTAGCCGGCGCGCTCCAGGATGCGACAGAGCAGGCGGACCACCGCCGGCTCATCGTCCAGGACGACCACCTTCATCTGGCGCAGCGCATCATCGAGCACCGGTGCCACCTTTTCGTGCCTGGTTTCCGAGGCACTCGGAACGCGGGTCCTGCCGGCTATCATGGGCTGCACGGGGAGCGCGAACCGAGAAAGGGTTGTTTCAGCGTGATCCAATCCGCAACGACTCCTGCACTTCCGGCAACGAATACCTAACGACTGCGGGGTGTGGCTCGTGACGCACCGCGTAGAGCGTGCGGCCCGACGGGTCGACGGAGATGGAGATCGCCGCCGAATCGAGCCGGTAGACGGCGTTCAACTCGCCGTGCCAGTCGAAGACGTGCACGTACTGGCCAAAGTTCGCGAATCCGGGGTACCCGCGCCGCGTCCGCCCGGAGAAGAGGGCGTAGATGCGGTCGTCCGTCGCCGCGAGATCGATGTAGCCGAATCGCAGGTCGTCGCCCGTCACCATGGTGGGCATGCCGCGCTGCTCACGGACTTCGAACTTGGGCATGAAGCCAAAGAGCGGCTGTGGTGCGGCGACGAGCGTGCCATCCGGGCGATAGATCTCGACCAGGTCCGTATGGCGTGTCGCAAGCGCGAGACGAGTGCGGCTCGTGTTTGCCTTCAGCTTGCTCTGGTAAACGTGGTGGCGGACCGTCACCGGCACGTCGTCGCTTCCCGGTGGCTCGGCACCGACGCGCCGCAGGAGCTGGCCCTGCGAATCGAAGAGCGCCAGGCGGCCGGACGAGAAGAAGCCCAGGCCGACGACCATCGTGTCCAGCCAGACGGGGTCGATGACTTGGGTCTCGGCCCCAAGTCGGACCATCTCCACCACGGGATCCTCTCCACGCACGACCCGGTTCAGGTCGATCCGGGAGAGCCGCAGGAGCCCTACATCGTAGACCCAGAACGTCTCGTCGTCGCCCGGTACGGTTTCGATCGACCACGTCCCGGCGAACTCGCCGGGACCATCGCCTCGGCGGCCGAACGCGCGGACCATTGCGCCGTCCTCCCGCCGAATCACCGTGACCGCGGAGTCCGACGCCGCGTCCAGGATCGCGAGGTACGGACCGACCACCTCGATCTCCTTCGGGAGTGCGAGGAAGTCGGCCTCGGTCACGATCTCCGAGGAAAGTTCGATGGGGTCGAAGCGCGAGTGATCGAGCTCGCCCGGCTCACCCAGGCCGGACGCCGCTGGCTGACACCCTACGAAGAACCCGAGGAGGGCGCCGCCCAGGAGGACGGCGCCCGCACGGCCCGCATGGCGAGAATTGATGCTAGCTGTCATTCGTCACGCATCGGCATC